>NZ_KI519513.1:1031-97409 GCF_000482845.1 Anaerobiospirillum succiniciproducens DSM 6400 | reverse complement strand
AGAGGGGCATCATACTCATCAATAAGTAACACAACTCTATCGCTACAAAATGGGCGATCACCCTCCTTTAGCTCAGGATGCGCAGCTAAAAACGCCTCGTCTTTAAGCTTAGCAATGCATGCTTTAATTAAAAACTCGAAACGCCTAGCTAAACGTTTGTTTGTAGGGATTTCAAACCCGAAGTATAAAGCCCAGCCATCCAGATCATCATTTAAGCGTTGCTTAAAATCATCTACTGAAGATATTACAAAGGTACTCCAATCAAAGTGAAAGACGAAATAGCGATTAGGCTCAGGCCAATGCTCGTGGCAGTAGAGCCCTTCTGTGCCTACTGTGCCTTTAGAAAACAGATACTCAAGTGTATCTACTAACGTGCTTTTGCCCATACGACGAGGTCTAGTTAGCAGAATATCATCCTTTTGAGAGGCCATCAGACATAATGGTTTAGTCTTGTCTACATAGACCATGGTTTTATCAATCAGTTGAGCAAAAGAATGGATTTCGCCTGTGGTTAAAATACGCATTGTCATAGAGTCCACCTCGATACTGCCTACATAGAACAATTAAGGCTAAAGTAAGGCACAAGCTAAATGAGCCAGCCTTGCCCAAGGCATGAGCTGATAGTACCTGCCTAATACATAATACGCTCAAATTATGGCTTGTAATTAAGATGTGAAATTTTATTTAGAGAAGGTGATTTAGCTTTGCTTTTCTAGGATCAAATTTAGAGATTAGCTAATTTGTATAGTGATTTGGTACAAGTTTTCTAAGAGAGGCTGTGTTTTAGATAATTATGTTGCATCTAACGCACTAGGCTATTTGTTTTGCTATACAATCTAATGTCCTAATTGAGTGTTAGAACAGTTGCAAATTGCACAAATAGTTTGCTGACAACGTGCCATGCTTGCTATGTCTGAGCGCTAGCATGGAGCTGTTTGTTTTGACACTTTATCTTTATTTAGACAACTTAGGTTTTCTGTCATTGAGCATAGCGCTCAATCAAAAGCATGAACATAAGCGAGCTAAAATCATGGTCGATCGCAAGAAGAATAACAAAGCTACAGAACAACTACAGTGCATCTCATTTGGAGGCGATACTTTCAAGTTTGATGGCTACATTGCTCTGCCTGAGAAAAAGGCAAAGCACGATCACTATGCTATTGGCAGCGTCAGCGATTTAAAAGCTCTTAAAGATAACAGTGTTTGTGCAGTTAAGTTTATCTTCACCTTAGAGCGTATAGGCAATGATGCTGAGGTTAAAGAAAACTTTGTAGCTCTGATGAGTGAGCTCTACCGTGTTTGTGCTCATGGTGCGCTAGTTGAGATCAAGACCACTCATGAAGATTACATCAAGGCCATTAACGATCCGCTATTAGTGCGTACGGTTAATGAGGGCCTCATCACCATGCTTGATGCTAGCTGGCGTAAGAAAGTAGCTCGAGATACAGGCTTAGCTCATACCCTGCAGGCCTTTGA
The DNA here is from genome assembly GCF_000482845.1 of Anaerobiospirillum succiniciproducens DSM 6400. Taxonomy (GTDB): domain Bacteria; phylum Pseudomonadota; class Gammaproteobacteria; order Enterobacterales; family Succinivibrionaceae; genus Anaerobiospirillum; species Anaerobiospirillum succiniciproducens. The sequence continues at coordinate 95,933 of NZ_KI519513.1, read as the reverse complement.
TAATGCAGGTGTTGATTTCATGTCACTTAAGTCCTTAGGCCACTTTAGCTCGGTTGCGATGTCACGTATTGAGGGTAAAGAGTATGCAAGTGAGGCAGATATACTTAAGGACTTAGACGGTATTGAGTGTCCTTTTACTGCCAATACTTTCTATTTGGCATGCCGCAAAGTTGCGGGCCATAATTTTGCTCTGGTGCAAATCCCTGGAATTGATGAGCTCACAAGCGAGGACTATAGCTCCTTTAATTCACATTTGCCTGCAGGCGTACGTGGCTGTGGCAGTGAACCATATGTCATGCAAATCTACAATATCGATGAGAAACACGATATCTTCTTATCCCCTCAGGTTAAAGAGCATGGCTATTGGGAGCTTCCTGAGACTTTGACTTTTGCTAAGCTCTTGGCGCTGTATGCTTCAAAGTACGTCAAGTTCAAGTTTGCCAATATCGGTGCCAATTTAGGCTGGTATAGCTTGCTTGCACCTAAGTTTACTAGCCATGTAACAGTCGATGCTTTTGAACCAACTCCAGAGACTTTTAGCTATCTTACCAATAGCATTAAGCTCAATCAGTTAGAGCATCGTGTCAATGCCATTAACATGGCTCTGTCTGATAGCCAAGGTGAGTTTGACTTCTTTATCAACAGCACCAATGCAGGCAATAACTCTTTCCTTGCTTTTGAAGGCAATACTGAGGCTTTTGGTTCAGAGTACACCAAGATCTCTGTTAAGGCAGATACCTTAGATAACTTCTATGCCGATAAGGACAAGTCTGAGTGGCCACATATCATTCTTATTGATGTTGAGGGCCATGAGCCAAAGGTCTTTGCTGGTGCTAAGAAGATGTTTGAGCAAGGCTTTAGACCACTGATTGTATCTGAGTTTTTGCCAGCTCTATTAGCTAAATCAGGCAGGCCTACATTCCACGAGGATCTGGTTAATAAGTACAACTACACTATGCTGTGTATTAATCAGGATTTAGAAAACACCATCATTCCGATTAATTTGGATTACGTGAATGAAGTTTATGACAATCTTGCGGATGTTAAAGGCGATGCAGCTTACTTAAACATCATCTTTGTGCCTGACTGTTTTGATCTTTCAAGCGGCTCCTTAGCCTTTAAGGACTAGAGAGCTAAACGCCAAGGTTTAATGGCTAAAGCGCTTAATCCAAGCTTATTTGTGCGCCGACACATTAGCAAAGATAGGCGCATTCGTTAAAGAGCATAGCCATGCATCAATACATTAGATGGTGTTTCTAATTCGCAGATGCATGGTTAATACGTATTGCTGCTCGTACATGTATGAGCAATAGTCATATATGCAACACATCGCCCGCGCAGTAGATGCACGAAACAATTTGTAATCCCATTGAGCAAAGATCCATGTCAGAAACCAACGAAGCTTTTGCCTATATCGTCGATAGCAATGGCAACAGAGTAGGCCTAAACGCAGAAGAGCTCGGTCGTTTTGTCATAGAAAATTATGCGACATATGACTTTATGTTTAAGCAAAACTTCTTTGACTATCAAGATACTCATGCCATGGCCCCCATCAGAGCAAAGCTTAAAGAGGGGCTCGATGCTGTGTCTTGCGACTACATTGACCGCTTTGAATATTTGCTTAATTTCCAGCGTGTAAGCGATCAGTCTTTGATTAAGTCTGATATGTTTTGGACGGAAACTGACAAGGCTTTGCTCGAGCGTAACCGTGAGATTGTTGCATCTGGTCAGATTCCGCTACTACAACAGGTTAATCAGGATTTTTCGACCGCATACACTAATCTGTACGGCATGTATGAGGTGCTTGGATTAGCTAAAAAATCTACAAGCGGCGTAAGCTCTAATGAACAAGAAGAGCTTAGCTATATGGAATTTATCAACGGCAAGGCTGTAATTGATGCTGGCGGTTTTATTGGCGATACCGTGGTGCTGTTCAAAGATATCTTTGAAAAGTCCAAGATTTACAGCTTTGAGCCGGTGAAGAAAAACTACGACTTCTTATGCAACTTCGTTAAGCCATTTATCGAAAATGGTCAGGTTGTTCCGGTACAGAAGGGCCTCGGTAGTCAAAAAGGCACCTTGCGTTTTTCTGGCACTAGAGCCGAGGCAGCAGCTGATGCAACTGCTAGCTCATACTATGATTATGCCAATCCTGAGCTCTACGAAGAGGCTGAGGTGGTCACCATTGATGACTATGCTAAAGAGCATGGCTTAGAAGTTGGATTAATTAAGGTAGATGTTGAAGGTGCTGAGGTAGATATCATCAAAGGCGCACTAAATACCATCAAGACTTATAAGCCGCTGCTCGTGATTGCTATCTATCACAATGCCGCTGAGTTCTATGAGCTCAAGCCGTATTTAGAAAGCCTCAATCTAGGCTATAAGTTCTGCATCCGTCGCAGCAATATTTGTGTGCCATCTACCGATTTAGTCTTAGTTGCCTATCAAGATTAATTAAGTTTTAGCATAATCACGTAAGCTAACCAGCCTACAGTGCATAATACACTTCTAAGCATCCACTAATCGAAGTGCTTGTATGCCTGAGCTGACAAAAGCTTTATAGTACTGCTAGCATGATATTGTGATCTTGCAAAGTAGGTTTGCCTGATTTTTACGCTCATCTTGAGCATTTTTACACTGCAATTTGGTTCGACTATGGAAAAGCCATATACCATACTTTGGTATTCAATTAGCAATCTCTTAGATACCTCAAATGGAGCAGCGATCTCTAACAAATTCATCTTAGAGCAGTTAGCGGCTATGAATTGTAAGGTGATCGTGCTGTGCACAGATGCTATGGACAATGAGTCGGGCTCTGTAGTCTATGATCGCATCGTCCCTCAAGTAGAGCTCAAGTCAGGTTTCTTAAGAGACTTTAATCTCGATTCCTTGCACTACTATGTGGTGCAAACCCAAGGCAAAAAGCTTGATTACATTCAGCAGCAAGATCAGAACAATCTGTGGAATATCTTTGTACGTCTGCTTGATGTATATGAGCCAGATTTGATGATGGGTTTTGCCCCAGATCTCTTCTCTTTAAGTTTGCGTCGTGAGGCTCAAACCCGTGGCATTCCATGCGCCTATGCTTTATGTAATGCATCCCATGAGTGCTTTAGATTCCCTGATTGTAATTTAGTCTTCACCAACTCATATGCTTTAGCAAGCTACTACGAGCGCATCTCCGAGCACACGGCTAAAGTTAAGCACTTTGGTGTGTGTATCGATGAAAAGCGCGTTAAGGCAGCTCACAAGGCAGAAAATCCGCGCTATATCACTTACGTCAATCCAAGTCACAATAAGGGCATTTCCATCTTCATTAAGACGGCTTTAGCCTTTAAAGAGCGCCATCCTGACTCACAATATCGCTTCTTAATTGTAAAGAATCGAGCAGACTACAACGCGACCGTGCAAGCTTTAGTTCACAAGAATGGTGAGCGTTTCATTACTAAAGAGAACTCACAGTATGTCATGAGCAATATCGATGTTGCTGAGCATACTGAGGCCATGAACGAGGTCTACTCCATTTCAAAAGTAGTCATGATGCCATCTTTATGCAACGAAGCCTGGGGCATGGTTGCAACCGAGGCTAACGCCAATGGTGTTCCGGTAATCGCCAGTAATCTTGGCGGCTTGCCAGAGGCCATTGGTCGTAAGGTAGTCATTAATAATGATAGCAGCGCTACTTTCGATGACTCTGTACTTGGAGGCATCTTAATTGATCCTCCGCAAGCGGTTAAGGATAACAATTGCGTAGTTCCTGATGATAAGGAAATTAAACCTTATCTTGATGCATTAGAGAGCATCTTAGCTGACTATGAGACTTACTCTCAAAAGGCCTATGAGGCAGCTCAGTACAATGCTTGCGATAAGAGCCTCGAGCGCTTAGTGGGCATGATTAAGCCACTCCTTGAGCAAGGTCGTAAGAACAAACAGCCTCACGATAAGTCATTCTTCCTCACGCCATACTTCTTGCGAAAGCTCCATGACGAGAGCAGACAAGGCTCGCAAAGCTAGATTTAGAGCAAAGCCTAGCCCAAGCACGCAAAGCTAGATGCTAAGAGAGACTAATCTCGTAGATTTTGTGGCTAACGTAGCTAAGGCTAGATCTTGAAGCTAAGGCCATTAAGGCTAGCAAATCTAGACGCATGCATTGATATACATTCTGGGCATAGATGATTAGCCTCCCTTGCTTAAGAACGTTAAGAACAGGTAACAGAACAAAAGTAACAGGACAATACAATGGGTGCAGATAATCAAACAGAGATTTTTGGCCACATCACTTTACCAAGCGGTGAGAGTGTTGCCTTAGATGCTCATGGCTTTGCCACATACATCAAGACGAACTATATCTCACTCGACTATATCTTCAAGCAAAGCTTTGTTGATTACATGGACACCCATGTCATGCGTGATGTTAGAGCTAAGCTTCTAGATGGCATGGATGAGGTATCTGTAGAATACGTTAAAAATCATGAGCGTATGGTGCACTACGTCATCAATGCTAATGATTGCTTAGTCAAGCAACAAGCTTTTTGGACTGATACTGATCGCTATCTGTTTAATCGTCATGATGAGTGGGTAGCTAAGGGTGAGCCTGCTTTCTTAAAGCAAGTTAACCTCGAGTGGAGCTCAAGTTACACCAATTTATACGGCATGTATGATGTGCTGCCGCTTCTTAGCAAGGTCAAAAAGAGTGAGCTGCATGAAGAGGTTGCTGCCAATCTAAAGGTAGAGGCCGATAGCGAGGGTATGGTCGAGGTTAACTACCAAGAACGCTTCAATGGTAAGGCAGTGGTTGATATCGGTGGCTATATTGGCGATACCGTCATACTGTTTAGAGATCTCTATAGCCTCTCTAAGATCTATGCTTTTGAGCCTCAAAGCGGCAACTACGAGTCCATGATCAAAACCTTATCTGCAGATGTTGCATCAGGCCGTGTTATCCCTGTTAAGACAGGTTTGGGCGATAAGAGCGATACCTTACGTATCTCAGGCTTTCAAGGCAAGGTAGACGCTACCGCATCCGTAACTGCTGACTACAATATCCCTGAGTTCTATGAGGATGTACCAGTAATTACCTTTGATAGCTATGTCAAAGAGCATCAGCTTGAAGTGGGCGTAATTAAGATTGACGTTGAAGGCTTTGAGGTAGAGATCGTCAAAGGTGCCCTCGATACTATTAAGAGCCAGCGCCCGCTGCTAGTAGTAGCTATCTATCACAATGCCCCTGAGTTCTATGAGCTTAAGTCTTATCTTGAAGATCTAAACTTAGGCTATAAGTTCTGCATCCGTCGCTCAACACTTGGTAGTCCATCTACAGATCTAGTCTTAATTGCTTACCCTGACTAGACTCATGGCCTCATGTTATTAATACATGCACCACGCTTAGTTATAAGCCAAGCTCAAAGACCGCTTAGCTTACAAGATAAGTTTAATAAGCGCTTAGCTCTGCTCTCATGATGTTAGATACACAGGATTAGGAAAAATATGTTTAGCTTCAATGCCGATAACTTCAAGTCTCTGATGGCCGTCTTTTACGATGTGCTTAAGAACAGCAACAAAATCATAACTTCGCCCATGACCTACGATCAGGTGCAAAGCCCACTTATCGATAGCGTTGAGCACCATGACTACACTCGCTGGCGCACTATGCAGCTATGTGCTGAGATGATTGCCTCTAATGAAGAGCTTGCTAAATCCGATGCATGTGTAGCTGAGGCTGGTGTATGGAAAGGCGGTTTTTCTTGCATGATTAATGCTGCCTTTGCTAACCGTACTTTGCATTTGTTCGATACTTTTGAAGGCTTCGATATGAAGCAAGTCGATCACGACATTGAAAAGGGCTTAATCTCCACCTTCTTCCGTGATGAGCAGACTTTTAACTCCACTTCCATCGAGGCAGTTAAAGCCGTGTTGCCTCATGCAGACAAAGCCGTTTTTCATAAAGGCATGATCGAAAAGACCTGTCGTGAGGTAAAAGATCTTAAGTTTGTCTTTGTCTCTTTAGACATGGACCTCAAACAACCAATGGCTACAGCTTTAGAGTTCTTTTACGAGCGTACTTTACCTGGTGGCTATCTTTTCTTGCACGACTACAACCACGCCTCCATCAAAGGCGTCAAAGAGGTAATCGCAGAGTTTGAGGCTAAGCATGGTCGAATTAATAAGCTGCCATTAGCCGATGAGGGCGGCTCCATCATTATCGTGCGCTAATTGGATGGCTCATCATTATTTTGCGCAAATAGGCTAGCTATCAAGACAGAACTTGCTTTAAAGATACACATTTAAAAGAAAATGGACTGAGACAGTAAGGTAGTATTACTTTGGGCAGTAAGGAAGTATTACTTTGCTGCCTCTGCCTTTTTTGATTGGCGTTAAAGCTAGGCTGTAAGTGTTTTATAGTAAACGACATAAATGATTAGGTAATAAGCAAGCTTAGTAATACATTCATGATAAGCTACCATTAGGTATAGCCTAAGATGGTCTTTTAAATGAAAGTACGTAGCTATAAAACTGATATTGAAAAGCTAAAAGAAGCTGGCTCAAGCTTTGTTCGGCAAAGTGCTGAGACGAAGATGATTTACAGAGCCACAATCGTCAACATGTACCTTAATGGCATTTCCACTAAGGCATTATCAGAGGCTTGTGGTGAGAGTCCAGCAACAATCAATCTTTGGGTTAAGCTTGCTGATGAACAGGGATTTCAAGCCCTAAAACTATCTGCTCCGCCTGGTCGACCAAGACGACTTAGCGAAACTCAGCTCGATGCAGTTCGTGATGCCTTGCTATCTCCACCAGAGACGCATAATTATGCCATTTGGGATGGAAAAAGCGTCGCTGACTACATCAATAAGCAGTTTCATGTTAGCCTTAGCACTAGACAGTGCCAACGTCTTATAAAAGAAAAGTTAAACTTATCGCTCACTAGAGCACAGGCACAGCCGTCAAAAGGCAAATCTAAAAGTGAAGAGCAATTAACAGATGGAGTACCATAGTGCTGGTGAATCACACGCCGTGAGATGACGCACTATCGATACTTTGAGTCTTTAGATACTCTTAAGAGTAAGTTATTTGGCCACTTCGAGAACTTCAAAGAACTAAATGATAAGTTTAAAACCTTATGTTCACTCAAATGCTTTAGTTTCTAATTATGTATCGTCTAAATTAGTTTAAGGATAATGAGACGGTGCGAGCGATGTTGTAGCTTAGTTTTTCTATTAGCTCTTCGGCGTTAGACATTGCCTCGTCTAAGGTCATGGGGCCGGTGCATAAAGAATAGATGGCGTTAATGCCGTGCTCGTAAAGGGCCTCTGCATTTGCACCGATAGAACCGCACAGGGCAATTACTGGAACCTTATGCTCTTTGGCAAGCTTAGCTACGCCAAGCGGGGCTTTACCTTGCAGGCTTTGGCCATCGATACGCCCCTCGCCAACAATAACGAGGGAACTATCCTTGATCTTCTCTTCAAGTTTAAGGATGCGCATAACAATATCAATGCCGCGCTCTAAAGTGCCGTGGGCAAACCAGAGTAAGGCAGCACCCATGCCACCTGCAGCGCCCGCACCTGCAACAGTATCTACACTGCGCTTATAGTGAGCGTTCATGAGAGTGGCAAAGGATTGCATAGCCTCATCGAGAGTAGCTAGATTTTGCACCTTGATCCCTTTTTGCGGTCCAAAAGTATAAGTTGCGCCATTGCTGCCAGTAAGTGGATTTGTTACATCACAGGTGCCAAAAATCTCCACGTCTTTTAATGCAGCGTCTAGCTCGCTTGTGTCTACACGGGCAATCTTGCTAAGCATAGAGCCGCATAGTGGCTCAGTAATGAGCTGGTCATGCGAGTCATAAAACTTTGCGCCTAGTGCCTGAGCAAAGCCTGCACCGGCATCATTTGTAGCACTGCCACCAAGCCCAATCTTAATCGTGCGGCACTTTAAGCTTAGGATATGTCCAATGAGCTGACCAAGACCATATGTAGTGGCTTTTTCGCCCTCACGTGGGTGGTTTAAGTTAAGCTCAATACCACTACATTGGGCCATTTCTACAATAGCCTCACCTTGTTGCTCGTTATATAAGAAGCTTGCTTTTACCTGTCCTTGGTATGGGCCAAGTACAGTGTAATGGTGCTTAACAAAGCCTTGTTCTTGCAGTACACCATACAGGCTATCAATAAGTCCCTCACCACCATCCGAGATAGGGCAGCACAGAATCTCGCTATCGTGCAGAGCCTTCTTAAACCCTGTTGCAACAGCTTCGCAGGCATTATGGGCAGTGCAGCTGCCTTTGAATGAATCAAGCGCAACAACGACTTTCATATTAATCCCCTGAGCAAGATATGAGCGACGGACAGTGTGATCGCATATTGATGTAGCGCATAAGACTTTAAGCCTTGCGCTTTAAACCTTGATCTTTGAGCATTGCACTATGCTATTGAGCTTTGCGCTTTGCACTATGCTGTTGAGCACGCGATCAGTGTTGGTACTTGAGCTCTGCTGTATTACTTTTCGCCAAAGAGCGAGTCAACGATTGAATCTGGCAAGTTCACTGAGGTGAAGTTTTGATCGGTATTTGGATCAATAGGCGTAAACAGTACTTTGTCTTTGGCAAAGACTAAAAGTGCATGCCAGTCTTGTCCAATACGCGGCCAAGTACTTAAATCTGCATCTTTCATAGCCTGCAGCAAAATGCTTGGATGCTCTTGTATACGAGGATCGACGAGCTTGCTGGCGATCAGTTTTGGCAGATCATATTCCCACCATTGAGACTCGAGTAAGTCAGCAATGATTTCATCAGCAAAGCGATTTTTAACGTGCTCACCACGCGCATTGATAATCGCATAAGGTGGCACATCCTTAGTTACCACAGCACCCGCGCCAATGACTGCGCCAGTGCCAATCGTAACGTCGTTAGGAATCATCACATGGCCACCAACCCACACATCATGCTCAATCTTAACGTGGTTAGTTTGTTCACCATGGCGTGCTTCGAGCCACTCAGGCCTATAGTCGATATCACCTGAGAATGGTAGAAACATTGAGCTCGAGTAGAAGCATGGCGAGGTAAAGGATGCTTTGTAATTGTGATGGCCCATGCCTATATCTAAAGCATGACCTAATGAGCAGTAGCGACCAATTTCAGTATTGATAACTGTTGAGTGGTGATGAATATATGAATAGGCATCCATCTTCACTTTGAAGATAGAGCAATTGAAGTACACCAGATTGGGTTTATTGAAGTAGCAATTACGGGCGACTTCTACATTTTCACCCAAGAACAAATGCTTATCGGTAAGCTTGTCTCTAGTCTGCTCATCAAGCTCAGTCACGGTTTCAATTGCTATAGATTTCATTAAGATCCCTTTCTACCTTTGCAATATAAGAGAGCGTCGGTGCACTAAATCGTTTGGACTAACACTCTAAACAAAGACAAAAGCTGTGTACAGCTCTAGAAATAAAAAGCATGGAGCGCATTGTAGAACATAAGTTTGCAGATGCGTAAAGAACGCTTCTCATAGCGAACAGCACTTATCTTATTATGAACAGAGCATTGCTCATAGCCAACAGCACTTATCTTATTATGAGCAGAGCACTGCTTATAGCCAACAGCTCGCTGCAGGCTGCTGATAGTGAGCTGAGCCTTATCTCTTGCCAAAAATTTGCTTGTGCATATCAGCAGGCAAATTGACAGAAGAGAAGTTCTGATCGGTTTGTGGGTCAATATCGATAAGCGCACTCTTATCTGCAGAGAAAACTAACAGGGCACGCCACTTTTGTTCAATGCGTAGCCACGAAGAAGTATCTTGTGAGCGCATGAGCTCAATAATGCCTTGAGGGCTTTCTTGGAAGCTTGGATCGATCATCTTTTTAGAGATCATGCGTGGCAGATCGTAATCCCACCAATTAAGCTCTAAGAGGTCTGCAATGATCTCATCAGAAAAGCGGTTTTTTACATGATCTCCACGATGATCGATGATGGCATATGGTGGCACGTCTTTTTTGATGACCGCGCCTGTACCAACCACAGCTCCATGACCAATGCTGACATCAGCAGGGATGCGTACATGAGATCCAATCCAGACATCATGTCCAATATGCACTTGTGAGCTCATGATGTAATTGCGCTCATCTAGCCACTGCGGCATATAGTCAATTGGGCCTGAAAAACGTAAAAAGCCTGATTGACTGTTGCATACATTAGATGATGAGAATGCTTTGTAGTTGTGAAAAGGCATGCCAATATTGCAATTAGATCCAATACAGCAGTAGCGGCCTATAGAGCTGTTTTGCACATCAGAGCTGTAGTTGATGTATGAGTAACTATCCATCTTAATACGGTATAGATAGCAGCTACCGTATACCAAGGTAGGCTCATTGAAATAGCAATTACTTGAGACTATGGTCTGGTTATGGATATTGATATTAGCTTTTGCAAGCTTTAAGTACTCGCTTTTGTTTAGCAAGCAAGGACGTGCAAGTTCTAATTTGACGTGATCCATAATTTCTCCAAGTTTCAAAGACAAAGCATTTGCGCAAGATCATACACATGAGTGCACGCTTATCCTAGTGTGTAGCTTTATTCTTGTGCACTAAAACGTAATGCTAAGAGCGAAGCTGCAGATGGATGTGCAAAGAGTTTATTGATGCAGTGCATTAAGCTTGGTCGTAAATCACCCCTCATGGCTATCTATAAGCAACAGACAATGAACATAGGCAAAGCATACTTTCAATAGCATGATCCTTAGTTGAATCTGTGCTCTAAAAGGCTTCAGTTAATACTCTAAAGAGGGGTGTTATAGCGTAATCTTGTCATACAAGCTAAGCGTTTTGCTATGGCTGTAGGCATATCGTGTTGAGTGAAAACAGACACATTTTTATATATGCCCGCGCTATAAGCTAAGGTAGCAATTGATATGAGAGTAAGGGCCAATGGTGAGTGTACTGTTGCTTTAGTACTGCTGCTGTTGCTGCTAGTAAATTTGATATCTAAGCACTTTTATCGCATTGGCGTGATGATGTTTGTTGTGTGCTGATTAGATAGATAAGAGACTGCGGCAGTGAGAAAAAAGGTGCCATGAGAGCTCTCATGAAGGGGGCTGACAAGCTAATAGTGGGCCTAAAATTAGTTGAGCTTATCATTGTGTGATCTGCAACTAAGTTTTACATGCATCTGATACAGCCTTAATCAAGACTATATAGACTAAAAGCACTTCACAGTTTTATCCGTTTTTTGAGTGTTTTGCTTAGATTTTGGCAAAAAATTGGCATTTTTCACTGAAAATTAGCTAATTTTTGCAAAATCTTACGTTTGCTTGATGCTTTGTCTTTTGCTTGGCCGAGATGGTTGTATGTACCCATAGGAACATAAAACTCTCATGCCAAATTTTTACTGTGTGTGGACATGAGCATGCCAATTAAATTGGCCATCAAGAAAACGTAATAAGTTTTCTGAGCAAGCCTCATAGTATTTTGGTTGCTATTTATGAAGTTTACTAAGTCCGTTTTAGCCGCAGCTTTAATGACTGCATCTGTTTTTTCCGTTAGTGCAGCTGTCAATGCTGCTTATGCAGCTGATGTTCAGGATAAGGTGATCGTAGCTCACCGTGGTGCTTCAGCCTACCTGCCAGAGCACACCTTAGAGTCTAAGGCTTTAGCCTACACCATGGGTGTTAAGTATATAGAGCAAGATCTGGCTATGACTAAGGATGATCGCTTAGTTGTAGTTCACGATCACTTCCTCGATCGTGTTACCGATGTAGCCGAGAAGTTCCCAAATCGTGCCCGTAAAGATGGTCGCTACTACGTAATTGACTTCACTTTAGATGAGATCAAGACCTTAAACTTCACTGAAGGCTTTGAGATTAAGGATGGCAAGCGCGTTCAGGGCTATCCTAACCGTTTCCCAATGTTCACCTCCGTATTTAAGATTCACACCTTAGAAGAGGAAATTGAGTTCATTCAGGGCCTCAATAAGACCATGGGTCGTGATATCGGTCTGTACGTTGAGACCAAGGCTCCTTGGTTCCACAAGCAAGAGGGTAAGGACATTTCTAAGGCTACCTTAGAAGTGCTCAAGAAGTACGGCTACACCACTAAGGATAGCAATGTAATCTTCCAGACCTTCGACTACCCAGATCTCAAGTACGTGGTTGACACCCTCATGCCTAAGATGGGCATGAAGCTCAAGACCGTAATGCTCCTTGGCTACAACGATTGGAATGAGACTTACGAGCTTAAGGATGGCAAGTGGGTTCCATTTGATTTTAACTACTTACTTGATCCTAAGAACTTCCCTGAGGTTTCTAAGTACGCCACTGGCTTAGGCCCAACCTACGCTATGCTCTTTGACTTAGAAAAGACCAAGAAGGGCAATATCGTAGTTAACGATTTTGTAAAGAATGCTCACTTAAACGGCATGATGGTTCACCCATATACCGTACGTGCTGATGCTCTGCCTGAGTACGCAAGCAACGTAGATGAGCTCTTCAAGGCTATCTTAATTGACGCTGATGCTGATGGTGTCTTCACTGACTTCCCAGATTTAGGCGTTGCTTTCTTAGAAAAGCAAGCTAAGAAGTAATTAAGCTTAACTAAGCCATACAAACTTAAAGCTGTGTCTACTCACCACAGCAAGAGGCCGCGCCATCTCCTGTAGTTTCAATCTAGCAGGACGATAGGCGCGGCCTTTTTCATTAATACTTGTCTACCATCTAGCTCATCAATCCCTTGCCAAGCCAATAAACTTAGAGCTTATCCGCGCTCGATAGCCATAGAGCATATCCGCGCTCGATAGCATAGAGCTTATCCGCGCTCGATAGCCATAGAGCATATCCGTGCTCGATAGCATAGAGCTTATACGTGATCAATAGCCATGGAGCTTATCGCCGCTCCATTGTCTTAGAGTTTGTCCGTGATCCATCGCCTTTGAACAAAGTGGATTGATAGACAATTATGTGCTTATCATTACTATCGATCTTGGCTAGCGCGCCCACTTGTCTTAGCTCAGTGCTGATTACAACACAATATCGCTTTGTATCGGTGGTAGATACATTAAGGTCATACCTGCGCTCAATGAGCTGTACAGCGCCATCTTGAAGCTTATCTAGTATGCTATCTTCTTGCTTGGCAATCTGAAACTCGATGACAGTATCTATCACATTCTTATCATCAATTTCTTTATAGATGACAATAGCTGCACGGTCTTTAGCTAAGTACACTTTACGCTGCGTAGGCACTCGTAGATTGAGCAATTCTAGGTAGAAAAGATACGCAATTTGATTTTCGTGAGCTGTGGATAAGAAAAACTCCCATGGTGCATCGCTAAGCCAACTATCAATGAATTTGACTAAATCCATACCACCACGGTGGAGCACGCTAAAGACACTATCATCTTGCTTAAGCGCCTTAACAAAACGCTCAGCATGACAATTCTCAGTCTTAGTATCCTCATCAAATGTTTGGGTAAGAAGATAGGCAAGGGTATACGCCACCTCGTAATTAGTGATTACTAAGTAGGCTGTGCATCCTTTAACTTTTTTGATGCTCAAATAGCCTGATTGAAGCAAAAACAAGATTGCGTTGTATGCATTAATGGACTCAACGCTGCTTATGTTCAAAGATCGGTCGCTAATATTAAGCTCTAATAGATGCTCTGTGCCATCATTAACATGTTCAGACTCACCAATATCTAAGCAAAAGAAAGGAAGACGTGAGTCAAGATACGCTTCAAGCACCTGATGCTCTTCAAGCTCTTGACGTTCTTGAGCTTGCATATTCTCAGTATCAAACACTTTGTCAATCAAAAGCTTAGTAATCTTGCTTGAACATAAGCTAAGCATGTGGAACAAAAGTGCAGAGGCAGCGCCGGTTATGCTCCAATAAGGCCTAAATTTTCTTTGTGGCGCATTAAGAAACATCGATACACTGACCGGACTAAAGACTCTCTTATGAGCATGATCTTCATTTGCCTCATCATTAAACAAATAACCCGCATAATGAAAACGAAGCTGCCTAATTAAAGACTCATGGGAGATGTTTAAGACTTCGCATGCATGATGAAGCTCTCGGACAAAATAGTGCTCAATCTCTGAGAGCGTATAACCGCAGCATGTTGCAAAGCGTGGGTCTAAGGAAAGATTAATAAACTGATTGGCGCTTGAGAAAATTGAACTTTGAGCATACGAGGTGATGCCAGTAATAAAGACAAATCTAAAGTTAAGATCCTCGATAGTCGAAAATAGCTCGGTATATACTTGTCTTAGTTCTTCAAAAACTAAAGGATTGCCCAAGTGATTAGTTAGAGGTGCATCATACTCATCGATGAGTAATACAACTTTTTGGGGGTTAAAAGGTCTATCACCATCGCTCAGCTCGCGATGCTGTTTTAAAAAGTTATCGTCGCAAAGCTTATTTACGCACTCTCTAAAAAAGAACTTCAAGATATCGCCAAACTTTCGATCTGCAGGCAAAGTGATGCCAAAGTAGTCAGTATAGCTTGTCAATGAGGAGACGATAGAGGAGCGTAAGTCTTCTGCGCTAGATGGATTCAAGTTATTCCAAGAAAAGTTAAATACAAAGTAGCGCCATGGGTCACTCCATTTTTTAAAGCAGTCTAATCCCTCACATCCTTGCGTGCCGTTCATGAACAGATGCTTAAGTGTGGATAAGAAAGTAGACTTGCCCATACGTCTTGGTCGCGTTAGCAAATAAGCATTGTGCTCTTTGGCAAGGTCACAGGCTAAGGCAGTCTTATCAACATATACAAAATCGCCATTGATGAGATCTTCAAAAGGATGAAATGATCCTTTGGTAATTAGTCTATGTCCCATAATCCATTACACCTTGCCCTTAAGAAAGGCTAAGAATAGAGTGTATCTTGCCCATCAGAAGGACGCTTAATCAAATGTAGCCTGCATTGATTAGGACGCACAATTGAAAGTACCTTGCCCTTGATGAGGGGGCATTGGGCAATACACCTGGCTATTTTTGAATAAGCCTAAGACTTAAGTCAATCTAAGCTTTGCTTGCTAGTAGTTTACGCCTATTGTGTGCAAACAGTGGATACCTCGCGAGCATTAAGATCACAAACAAAAGCCGCAACAAGACTAAGTGTATTCTAGAAATGTTAGTCACTTAAGGTAGCTTACATGCACGAGCAACTCATTGAGCTTGCAGACTAAACGATGTCTGGCATAAAGCTTATGCATGAATAAAAAAAAGGCCGATCAAAGTTGATTTGACCGGCCTTTTTTAAAGCACAAGCTGCAGCCGTTTAACGCTGCTGTATGGCGCTTAGGTGCTTAAACTAATTGGTTAAGCTAGGGGTGCAGCAGTTTTTTTTCAAGATTACTTGCTGTCATCACGCAGCAGCACTGCGGTGCGCAGATCTAAAGGCTGCTCGAAGGCTAAGGATACGAAGTAGCCATCACCCTTAGCTACATCACATGGCTTGCCATGCTTATCAAGCATAGTGGAGCCGTCGACAGTAACTGGGCCATTTGGAGTGTAGATCATGAGCTTTGAAGTAGCTTCAAACTTATTCTTTACGCGAATATTGATGCGGCCGTTTTCTTGTGACTCAATCTTACCGACGATCTGCCACTCACCTGGAGATGGAGCATTGGTCTCGTAGTCCTGCATCTCGTCTAAAGCATTGTTTGGATCGAGCATAGCAGTGGTGTAACCACGAGCAGGAATGGAGTTAACAATACGCCATGACTCATCTGGGATTTCCTGACCCTGTGCAATAGCATCAACAGCTAAGCGATAGGCTCTGGCAATACCACCTGAGTAGAATGGGGAGCGTGAACGACCTTCAATCTTCAGGCTGTCTACACCAATTTCCATTAAGCGCTTAACTACGCTTAAAGCACATAAGTCCTTGGAGTTCATGAGGTAGGAGCCGTGCTCATCTTCCTCCATTGGCATCCACTCGCCCTCACGACGTGAGGTCTCTTCGATCTCAGCACGCAGAGCAGGGCTATCGCGCTCGTCTAATGGATTGATAGAGCGCATTGGGATCTTGCCATCCATAATGGTTTCACAGGTGGCAGCATCCTCAAGGTGCAGATCTTTAACACGATAGTTCCAGCGGCAAGCATTGTTGCAAGTACCAGTATTAGCGTCACGACGAGCCAGCATTCCAGAGATGAGGCAACGGCCTGAAACTGCAATGCACAGAGCGCCATGGATGAAGACCTCAATCTCCATATCAGGACACTCGTTACGAATCATCTCAATTTCGTTTAAGGAGAGCTCACGGGCTAAAATCACGCGCTGTACGCCAAGCTTTTGCCAAAACTTAACTGTACCTGGATTTACAGTATTTGCCTGTACTGATAAGTGCACTGGGATCTCAGGGTGACGCTCTAAGGCCTGATCGATAAGGCCAGGGTCAGCCATAATAAATGCGTCTGGCTTTAAGGCAGCAACTTCATCTAAAGCTGGGGTGAAAGCTGCAGTTCTGCGTACATGTGGAATAACGTTGAGCACAGCAAAGAACTTACGGCCCTTTGAGTGAGCGTAGTTAATACCTGCCTCAAAGTCATTACGAGTAAAGCCATTACCACGTACACGCAGAGACCAGCGAGGAATACCTGCATACACAGCATCAGCACCGTAGTCTACAGCCATGTAAAGGTGCTCAAGGCTACCTGCTGGGGCTAAAATCTCAGGCTTTTTAACAATGATGCCGCCCTTAGATAACTCACAACCTGACTGGGCTGCCTCAAGGTATGAGGCTTCAGCATTGTTATCATCGCCGCCACAACCGCAGGAGTTGTTACCGCAACCGCATGAGGACATGGCAGTAGTAGCAAAGTGATGAGTATTGGTTCTGAACTTAAACATATGCGTTATCACCGCTCCAAAGCTTGAGAATGAAAAATGACGCGTCATTGTATACGCATTTAACTTAAATGCGTCGCTTATTTTTCGCAAAAGTATAGATCATTGTGCCGCACAGTATAGCCCCAAAAGCTACAAAAAAAATCCCTAAACACCTAAGCACACCATGAATGCAGCCAGTACGCATATAAGCGGCTAGCTAACATACAAATATGGACGCTAGCACGCATACAAGAATGGGCGTAGGAACGCCAGAAAGAAAATAGCCTGACTCTTAAGCCTCATAGTCTTTTTTAAAACAGCAGCATGTAAAAATAGGCATCTGCAAAAATATGGCAACTACCAAGTTCTATGTACTAAGCAAGAGCACACACCAAGCTGTGTGGCATGAGCAAAGCTCTAAATGCAGCCATGGGTAAAGCTCTAAATGCAATTATGGGCAAAGGCGGGCATCTAACAGTTTGGCAATGAAAAAAGCGCCTGACCAAGAAGGGGATTAGCTTACTTAGTGTCAGGCGCTCTTTTGCAAGGATGTTATTTTGTTGTGTATGGCTTAGCGATCGCAGTCAAAAGCCTTAGTGACGCGATCTACCATATCGGTAAGTACGCTTGCTTCGACGATAAAGTAGCTTTGCATATCCTGAGTCTTGTCCTCAACTGACTGAGGCAGGTTTTGGGATAAGAAAGTGTCATCAATGGCGATGCGCTTGATGGTGAGCTCGTTGTTGAGCACAAAGGAGACGCTATCGTTTAAGTTAAGCTGCAGATCGGTAATCTGTTTGCCGGCCTTGATATGAGATTGGATCTCACCACAAGTTAAGTCTTCTTTAGAGGCACGTACAGTAGCGCCAGTGTCATCATTGCTCTTTAATACGCAATCGTAACCAAGCTTAAAGCCCTCTGGTAGCTCATTGCGTGACACAAAAGAGGTTAAACGATCTTCAATAACACAGCGTGGAGAGAAAGCTTTAGCAGGGAAAGAGCCGCCTAAAGCCTTACGTAAGTAGGTAATGGCATTTTCAGCACGCTTAGCAGAGGTTACAGATACGCCTACAAAGCCATAGCGAGAGTTAACCCACACCATCATCTCGCGACGGCTTGAGAATGCCTGAGCTAACATCTTGTTGGTCAGAGCTGTCTTTAAGGTAGTCTTTTCAGCCTTCTTGAGCGGGCGACCAAGCTCTTCTTCTTTGGCGTCGATCTCGTCGAGCAGGGCCTGATTAACAACTGAGGTAGGCAGTAACTTGTTTTCCTCTACAAAACGGAAGTAGTGGTTGCCATCATATGAAAAAGAGAAGGCCTCAGTATTACGACCAAATACCGGCGCAAAACCACATGAGGAGATTTCCATTTGACCTGCAGGTCTAAACTTCTCATCAGCAATCAGCTTATCAAGCTCACTTTCATTGCTAAAAATGCTCTTGAGCTTATCGTCTAGAGCAACACAATACAGTCGAACGCTTTTAAATGGCATGGCACTTACCTAATCAACAGCTAAAATAAGTTTTCCTACGGCTGCACGTGAGCCGTAAGATTCGGCTTGTCAGTTTAGCCCAATTACTTTCAATTTGCACATCTTGACGCAAATTGCTATCAAAACACCATATATAAGCCATTTATAAAAGCCATAAGCTTGATACAAGCAAATCTTTTTCTACTCATACTATCTTTGCTTAAGTAAAACTTCCCATAGCATGCTCAGCGCAATAAGAGAGTATGGCTTTAAATCACGGTGACATTACAGGAAATGAAGTGACTTACCACACATAGGACCATATGTAGCTTGGCGCTCAAAAACTTATCTCTATAACCATGGGTTTTGTGGAGTGATTGACTTGTGAGATGGTCAAAGCAATCACGAGCTAAAGTACCTAGCATGTAGTGCCTCGCTTATAGGTCAAAGCTTTGATTAATCAGGGGGCGCGTGCTATAATTAGCTATTGCTTAAGGTGCTGTGGTTAAGACAAAAATGTGCTCTTTTTATCGAGCTTTGTAGCTAAAGCCACAAGCCTTGCAGCATAAGTTTACATAAGGCCTTAGTGGCCTTTTGTTTTCTCAGAAGAAAGCAAAGGATCATCATCTTAGAACACAGCACGAGCAGTAGCTCTACTAGACCATGTTCTGACCTTTAAGCATCTGTGTCAGTATCCGTTCTACGATAGTGGCTGAAATGTTAAAAGATGATGATCCTTTGCTTGCTCATTACGATGCTTACGCAAGCCAGGTAGAGAGTTTTATGCTCCCAACTGTTTTGCGTAAGCTCAGTGATGGGTATTATGCTTAGAACACTCAACTAGGCCAAAATGGCCTATATATGCCATGTGAGTTATCGTTTTGCACGCTATGAGCATTAGCCTTAGCCTCGCGCTATCATGATGGCATTCTTTAACGAGCACGCTAAAGCACGCAAAAGTTTATGTGCGTTGCAAGTGCTCAGCTTAATGAGGCATTAGTTAGATAAACCACGTTGGGCGCATAGTTAAAGAGTTGAGAGATTATCGGATCTAAACAAGGTGTAGTTCATGGTTGATAAGAACCACGATGATGAGCAGTTAACTGCTGATAAGCTTAATGAGCAAGAGCAGCAAGAGGCCTCACAAGAGACCTTAGATGGCGCTCAGAGCAGTGCGGACACTGACAAAGGCGATATGGGCAATGGTGATTACCAAAGCTCCGCTGTTGTCTCAGATGGACCTACTGTAAAGCTTGAGGATGAGTTAAAGCAGTCTTTTATTGACTACGCCATGAGCGTAATCGTAGATCGTGCGCTGCCTGATGTACGTGACGGCCTCAAGCCAGTACACCGCCGTGTGCTTTACGATATGTACGATCTTAAGATCTGGCATAACGGACCTACTAAAAAGTCAGCCCGTGTGGTTGGTGACGTAATCGGTCGTTTCCACCCTCATGGTGACGCTGCTGTATATGAGACCATCGTGCGTATGGCACAGTGGTTCTCCATGCGTGCTCCTTTAATCTTTGGTCAGGGTAACTTTGGTAACTTAGACGGTGACGGCGCAGCTGCGATGCGTTACACCGAAGTGCGTATGACCAAGATCGCCGAGCAGATGCTGGCCGATATCGATAAGGAAACTGTAAACCGTTACCCTAACTATGATGGTAACGAGATGATTCCTGAGGTACTGCCAACTCGTTATCCAAACTTATTGGTTAACGGTTCTTCCGGTATTGCTGTAGGTATGGCTACTAACATTCCGCCACATAATCTTGCTGAGATTATCGACGGTACTGTTGCCATGCTCGACAATCCTGAGATTACCTTAGATGAGCTCATGGACTACATTCCAGGTCCAGACTTCCCAACTGGTGGTCTTATCATCCGCTCACCTGAGATTAGACGTGCCTATGAGACTGGTCGTGGTCGCTGCTTAATTCGTTCTCGTACTCATACTGAGACTGATAAGCAAGGTCGCACCACTATTTACGTCGATGAAATTCCTTACATGGTCAATAAGAGCACCATCGTTAAGGAAATTGCTGAGTTAGTGCGTGACAAGAAGATCGAGGGCATTGCAGAAGTTAACGATCTGTCTGATAAGGACAATCTCGTACGCATTGCTATCGACTTAAAGCGTGATGCCTATGAAGAGGCTGTGCTTAATAATCTCTTCCAGCACACCTCCATGCAGTCTTCATTCTCATTTAACGTCATTGCTTTAGTTGACAATCGTCCAAAGCAGCTGTCCTTAATTGAGATCTTAAAAGAGTTCATCAAGTTCCGCCGTGAGGTGGTAACTCGTCGTACTGTTTACCTCTTACGTCAAGATCGTCGTAAGGCTTTCTTAGATGAAGGTCTCATCGTCGCTAAGAGCAATATTCAGCGCATTATTGACATCGTAACCTCTGCTGCTAACGCTGAGGATGCCCGTAACAAGCTCATGAGCGAGACTTGGGATGGTGCCTTAGTTTCTTCAGTGATGGAGTACGATGAAAACGGCGTTAACATTTGTCTGCCGATTGGTATTGAGGATAATCGCGGTCTTATCGATGGCCGTTACCACTTATCTGAAGATCAGGCCAAGGCCATCTTATCGCTGCAGTTACACCGTTTAACTCACTTAGCTACTGAAGAGATTCAAAAGGATTATCAGCAGTTAAAGGAGAACATCAAGGGTTACCTTGAGATCTTAAACTCCACTGCACGCATGAATGAAGTTATTCGTGAAGAGCTCTTAGAGGTTCGCAACACTTATCGCGATCCACGCCGCTCTGACTTCATCATTGTCGATGGCATGTTCTCGAAGGCTGATCTTATCAACCGTCAGGCTGTACTCATTACTCTGTCACAAGAGGGTTACATCAAGTACCAAGATCTGTCCTTATATGAGGCCATGAATCGCGGTACTATGGGCAATAGCGCAGCAAAGCTTAAAGAAGAGGACTTTATTGTTACCTCTACTGTATGTAATAGCCATGACAGCGTTATGTGCTTTACTAATCTTGGTCGCTGCTTTATTACCAAGGTTTACGATCTGCCAACCTCTAACAATAAGAGCTGGCGTGGTCGTCCAGTACAAAATCTCTTTGATCTTCCAGAAGGCGAGTCCGTGCGTCGTATTCTGCCAATTACCGAAGATCAAATCGAAATGCTCAAGGCTGGCAATGCTGCCTCCGAGCAAATTTTCATCGTCTTTGCTACTGCCAATGGCGGCGTAAAGCGTATTGCATTAAGTCAGTTTAAGAATCACTTAAACCGTTGCAATTCAACTGGTATTAAGGCTATCAACCTCACTGGTGATGATGAGCTCGTCTCTGTTGAAATTACTCACGGTGAAGATGACATTCTGCTCTTTGCTAACAACGGCCGTATGATGCGTTTCTGCGAATACGTTGATGTTGCTGGTGCAGATAGCTCGACAGATGATAATGCCGCAGAGGATAACTCCACTGATAACGATGCTCTGACACAAGATACTGCAAGTGCTTCAGACGATGCTGATGAGTCAGGTGATGATGACAATATCTCCGATGCAGAGCGTATTGCTCGTGAGCGTGAGGTCTTAGCACGTTATCTGCCAGTACGTAAGAGCGGCGGCGGTGTTCGTCCTCGTGGTCGTGCCTCTGGTACTAACAAGGGTATTAAGCTCATGGACGGCGCTAAGCTGGCTGCCATGATCGTAGTTCCTGTTGAGCGCATTGAAGATGAGAAGCTCAACTACCTCATCATTACCGAAAGCGGTATTGGTAAGCGTGGTCGTCTCATCTCACTGCCAGGCAAGGTACGCCGTGGTGGTATGGGTAATTGGGTATGCTCTGCTGCAGCTCGCTCTGAGCGCGTTGTGGGTGTAATTACCGCTGATGAGAGTTCAGATTACTTAATCTTCTCCAATACTGGCTCAGTTCTGCGCTCACGCGTCTCTGACTTAACTGTACGCTCACGTAGCGCCGGTTACCTCAAGCTCAAGCGCTGCACTGAAGGTGAGATCATTGTAGGCATGCAGGAGATTCCTCCAGCAGTGGTTGCCGAAATCAATGAGTCTGCTGAGGCTCGTGCTGCTGAAAAGCGTCGTGTTGAAAATGGCGAAGATGCTGTCTTAACCGACCCACTTGCTGATGCCACTGCCCAAGATGAGTCCAATGCTCAGGCTATCGATACTGCAGTAGATAGCAGTGATGACAATGGCGCATCTGACGCAACTGACGCTCAGAACAATACCGACATCTAGTAATGCTCAAAGTACCCCATGCAACTAGTCATGGTGACAACAACACCAGAATCTAGTCCATGGGGCCAAAACTTTGGCATCTAGTGAACGAATTTACACAGCGTTATGCAACGCTAAAACAAGATAATGTTCATAGTAGTGAATAGGCAGCGATTCCTTAAGTGTTTAGCTGCCTATTTTTTTATCCACCACAAAACAAGTAGGAACACATGGCAACTGCAAAAACACATGATCGTGATGCTATCAAAGCAGCGTTGTTAAACCTCGAACAAGTGCTTAGACAAATGGAGCTGTGGGGCGGTGAGCAAAAGCGTCCAAGTGAGAAAGCTTTAAACTCACAATCACCATTTTGTTTAGACACTATTGAGTTTCATGAGTGGCTTGAATACGTCCTTATCGACAAGCTCACTATGATGCTTGAGAGCGAGGCTGCTCTGCCAGAGAAGATGCTAGTACACACTTATGCTCAAGAAAAGTATCGTGGTCAGTGGACTAAATACCGTGAACTCATCGGTGCTCTGCATAAGCTCGACGCTCTGATCACCATAGTCGAGGACTAGCTTAACTAACGTAGACTAGCCTCACTTAGCGAGGCTAGCTACCATAACTTAGCGCATCACTTAGCGCATCATGCTGCCGCGCCACTAGCTTTCAAAGTTCGATCAGGCCTAAAAACACACCCATCATCTTATCTTCGCTTACAACTTGATCCTATCTGTAAAGAGCGGCCAAATGTAACCATCGGTGCTGCGAAAGATTAGGATAGAATGCGCACCGTCAGTGCTGCCAAAGCATAAGGATAGAATGCGCACCATCAGTGCTGCTGAAGAATTAGGCACTAGCAAATAGCAAAGAGAAAATTGCAAAGAGCAAAGAGCAAATTCGTCATTGGCCAAACATCAGCTTGCAGACGGTGCAAAAGTCTCATGGGTGCTAAACTTATAAGCTGTGGGCTTATAATGGTTGTTGGTAGTGCTTAAGTGCACTAGATTTAGCTCATTCGTATCAAATCACATAGGTTGGAATTATATGGCTTTCATGGACGCTGTTGGCTTTGCTGAGCTGACACTTACATCAGCTTTTAACTCATCTGTATCTGAGTTTATCGTTAACAAGCATAAGATCGAACGTTGCTTATCATTCTTAAGCGACGAGCAAAGCAAGGCTGCCTATGAAAGTGAGCTAAGCTTTTTGATGCTGCGTAAGGTTAATCCTGATTTAGCTAAGCAAGTTTCACCTTTTACTAAAGAAGATTGGAAAGCTGTTGCCGATAAGTGGCCTGAGTTTGTTAAATCCGATCGCTGCCCAAAGATGGCTTGTTCTGAGAAAGAGCGCCAATATTTAATCAACATGCTGGTGACTACCTTCCTGTGCGAGCAGTATCGCTATGAAGACAAGGTTAATGTACAAAAGGGTGAAGTCTTTATCGACTGTGGTGCTTGCTTTGGTGATACCGCATTATGGGCCTACAAAAATGGCGCTAAAGAGGTCTATAGCTTTGAGCCAAGCCCATTTAACTTTGAGGTGCTCAAGAACAATATCGCTGCTAACGAGCATGATGTTAACAAATGCCTCAATATGGCAGTAGGCGATAGCCACTGTAAGATCCCATTTGCTGCAGCTCCAGGTATGGCTGGTGCAAGTTACGCCACTGACAAAGGCAATATTGAAGTTGAGTGCGTAACTTTAGATGACTTCTTTGAGCAAAATAAGATTAAGCCAACATTCTTAAAGCTCGATATCGAGGGCTTTGAATTAGGTGCACTCAAGGGTGCTGCTAAGTCCATCGTTAAGTACAAGCCAAAGCTTACTGTATGCCTCTATCACAACACCAAGGATATGTGGGAACTGCCTTTATACATTAAGGAGTTAGTACCTGAGTATAAGTTCTACTGCCGTAAGAACAATGTAGACAACGAGTTTATCCTCTACGCCACTACCAAGTAGCAAAGCTCCATTTCAAAGCGCAGCTCACACCCAAGCTACAGCACATCCTCCATGCCATGGCCAAGCTAGAGCACATTTGTCATACCATAGCCGCCATGGCCAAGCTAAAGCACATTTGCCATACCATGGCCCCTTGACCAAGCTATGGCTTGCTATGTCAGGTCATAGCCGCATTGGCCAGGTCAATGCTCTTTGGCGCACGTCATAGCTCTCCATTGATGCGCAGTCAATCGTGTCTGGTTTGCGTGTGGCTGCTGTTGTCAAATCGCTATGGGGGTGCTTTGGGCAGGCAAACGCACTATAATAGTTAGCTAGGTGGAGTTTATGCCCTTAATTGTGGCAAAACGAGGCCTGTGGTTTAGATAGAGTATCATGCATACTCTTATCAATAGCGACAGCAGTTAAATATCAACTGCTGCTTAATGAGCTCAGTAAGCTTTGGATTGCTGAGTAGTATCTACGTTTTTGAGGTGATCCCATGAGAGTATGGAATTTCAATCCTGGTCCAAGCACCATTCCTGATTCAGTTATGGAGAAAGCTCAAGCTGAGTTTCTCGATTATCAGGGTTTAGGTCTGGGTATTGTCGAGATGTCCCATCGCTCCCCGGAGTACTTAAAGGTAGCTGAGGCTGCTGAGGCTAAGCTCCGTCAGCTCATGGAGATCCCTGATGACTACACCGTTTTATTTGAGCAAGGCGGTGGTCGCGGTCAGTTTGCAGCTATTCCATTAAACTTGCTGCCAGAAGACGGTTTTGCTGATTACTTTGTAACTGGTCACTGGTCACGTAGCGCTTATAAAGAGTGTGCTGAGCGTTTTGGCGATGCACGTCTGCATGAGTGTGTCTTTACCAATAAAGACGGCTACTACGAAGTAGATATGTCCAAGATGCAGGTAACTAAGGGTGCTACCTATGCATACCTGTGCTTAAACGAGACCGTTAACGGCGTAGAGCTCTTTGATCTGCCTGATACTGGCGATGTACCTTTAATTGCTGACTTAAGCTCTAACGTACTGACTCGTCCAATTGATGTACGTAAGTTTGGTGCTTTAGTTTTTGGTGCACAAAAGAACATTGCTCCAGCTGGTCTTACCGTTACCATCGTACGTAAAGACTTACTTGGCAGAGCTCGTAAGTACACTCCATCAGTATTAGACTGGACTGTATTAGATAAGTACGAGTCCATGTTCAATACTCCAAACTCTTTTGCTTGGTACATGGCTGGTTTAGCTTTTGACTGGATTGAGGCTAACGGCGGCACCAAGGGCATGGAAGAGCGCAATATTAAGAAGAGCTCCTTGATTTATGACTATATCGACGAGAGTGGCTTCTATCGTACTCAGGTTGCTCCAAAGGATCGCAGCCGTGTAAACGTAGTCTTTAACTTATTAAATGAAGACCTCAACGCTGAGTTCTTAGCTCAGGCTAAAGAGCGTCACCTCATTGGCCTGAAGGGTCACAAGGTTTTAGGCGGCATGCGTGCATCCTTATACAACGCTATGGAGCTTAAGGGCGTAGAAGAGCTGCACAAGTTCATGCGCGAATTTGCTGAGGCTCATTCCTAAGCACGCCGCGCCATGCTAAGACATGGCCATATGCTACTGTGCATGCTAAGACATGGCCATAAGCTACTGTGCATGCTAAGACATGGCTATAAGCTATTGAGCATGCTAAGACATGGCCATATGCTACTGTGCATGCTGAAGCTTGGCCATAAGGCCACGCAGCACTCTAAGTGTAGTGGCTCATATCTTTAGGCTCAGCAAAGGTCTATTCTGTATAAGGATAGGCCTTTGTTGTTTTTAGGATTGTACAAAGGCATTTTGCGGCGCTCATCGATGCTTGGTCGTGGCTGTATGATTAGCTGTGAATGCGCTTGTGATGGCTTTTAGGCTTATTTTTGCGTTTTAGATCCACTTTTGGGGCAAATATCTGTAACTTTAATGGATTTTAGTTTCTCTTAAGCGGTGATCACAATTTTTACTATGTATTAAGCTCAATCGCAGCACGACTTGGCAAAGCTTGTTACAATGCGTTATGGTGTCTTAGATGCAATCTAGGCCCGTGATTGTGTGGTAGTAAGACAAAGTCTTGTATTGTCCTCAAGTTAATCTATTAATTTTTCTTGCAACATTATAGATATGTGGATGCTTGAGGTAGTTAAATATAACTTTAGATTAAAGCTAGCTTAAGGCTAGGGAGATGCCATTGCAGGATATGGCTAAAGAGGTGTCAAATGGACAAGACTCACAACGACGGTGACAAGCGCGACGACGCTCCGCAATATGCGAACACTGATAGTAAAGTCCTAAATGCGACCTCTGATAGTGTCTCAAGTAAAGAAGAATCTAATGCTATAGCTAATGCTGATAGTACTGTGAATAAAAGCTTAGCTGCAGATGACCATGCTTACGAGGGGCATGATAATTCACACTGCTCTGATGGCTGCTTAGGCGTTGGTTTTGATGATGACGAGCTACGTTGTCCAAATAACAATGATATTTGTAAGGCCAATTGTGACCACGCTATAAGCTGTGAGATCGGTATTAAGGTCATCAAGAAGATGGCCGCGTACGAAAAATCACTCGACCCAGAGCGTAGTGCTGTTAAAGATCGCCATGATCAAATGGCTGATAAGATCTTAGAGCACTGCAAAAATCAAGATCTCCGCCACGAGCATTACAAAGATACTGCTACTTATCATGAAGCAGCAGCAAGTGAAGCTGTGTCATCAGGTCAAGTACATACAGACGAGCTCATTGAGACCTCATTTTACGGTCGCGCCTCTAAAGCAGGTGAGGCTCAAAAAATCGATGATACGCAAGATTACTACAAGCCTTGGCTTGAGAGTTATCCAGAGGATGTGCCTGAGTTTGTCGATACTCACATATTCGAAAACCTTGTCGAGCTCTTAGAGAACTCTGTTGAGAAGTATGGCGATAACATTGCCTATCTCAACATGGGTTCATCCATGACATATAAAGAGCTTGGGTCTAAGGTTGATACTTTCGCAGCTTATTTACAACAAGAGCTAGGTTTGGGCAAGGGCGATAAGATAGCCATCATGATGCCTAACTTAATGCAGTTTCCTGTAGCTTTCTTTGGTGCATTAAAGGCTGGCTTGACCGTTAGCAACATCAATCCACTCTACACTCCACGAGAGCTTAAAAATCAGCTGGAAAACTGCGATGCAACCACCATTGTGGTAGTGGCTAACTATGCAAATGTCTTAGAGACAATCATTCATGAAACCACAGTGCATAATGTGATTATCACTGAGGTGGGTGATGCCTTAGACGGTTTTTGTGGCCTTAAAAAGCGTCTGATTAACTATGCAGTGCGCCTTAAGGGCATGGTGCCTAAAACCGATAAGTCGCACTTTGCTATGTCCATTAGCTTTGACAATGCCATGAAGATTGGCAAAGAAAAGCTCAAGCACTTCATGCCAGTGCAGATTAACTATGATGATATTGCGCTCTTGCAATACACCGGCGGCACCACAGGTAGATCAAAAGGTGCCATGCTTTCGCATGGTAACCTCATTGCTAATATTGCTCAGGCTAATGGTATGTATGGCCCGGTCTTGCGTGAGGGTAAAGAGACAATTTTAACTGTCATTCCTATCTACCATATCTTTGCGCTGACCGTGAACATCATTTTATTCTTGTATCTTGGTGGCCAAAATCTCTTAATTACCGATCCGCGCAATATCAAGGCCTTTGCCAAAGAAATTCGTAAGCATCCTGAGATCACCGCGCTTACTGGTGTAAACACCTTATTTAACCTCATTATCTCTCATGAAGAGTTTGCTGATATCAAGTGGCAAAATCTCCATTTAGTCATTGGCGGTGGTGCTGCAGTGCAATCAGGTGTAGAGCAGCGCTTCTTTGAAAAGACCGGCTTCCATATCTTAGAGGGCTATGGTCTTACAGAGTGCTCGCCATTAGTTGCAGTGTGTCCATATAACGTCGATCACTACACTGGTTCGATTGGTTTAATTGCACCTTCAACCATTGCACGTATTGTGAACTCAGAAGGCAATGAGATTAAAGATACCGAGCAAGAAGGCGAGCTTGAGATTAAAGGCCCGCAGGTAATGCATGGCTATTACAAGTGCGATAAGCACAATGACTACATCTTTGACGATGGCTATGTGCGCACTGGTGATATCGCTAAGTGGATGCCTGGTGGTTATATCAAGCTTATTGACCGCTTAAAGGACATGATTTTAGTTTCTGGCTTTAATGTCTTCCCAAATGAAATTGAGGATGTAGTCAGCCGTTTTGGTCGTGTCTTAGAGTGCGCCGTAATTGGTATTCCATCAGACTCTAGCGGTGAGGCGGTTAAGCTCTTTGTAGTTAAGGCTGATCCAAGCTTAACTGCAGCTGAGGTTAAGCAATACTGCCGTGCTTATTTAACTCCTTACAAAGTGCCACGTATTATCCAGTTTGTAGATACTCTGCCAAAATCACCACTTGGCAAAGTACTGCGTCGCAAGCTGCGTGATATGGAAGGTGCTAATCCGCTTACTGCTGAGCAACAGCTTGCAGCCATTATGGCCGGTAAAGCTCCTCATCCTGACATGGCTATTGCTACTAATGTCATTAACAAGGCCAATAATGTGCTGCGTGAGCGCGAGGCTGCACAAGCTGCAGCTGCAGCCTATGGTGAGGAGGCTATTGATGCTCAAGAGTACGCCAAGTCTGCTCAGGACATAGCTAAGCGTGTTAGTGGCTGGTCAACTAAGACCGCTGCAGCCGTATCTGGCTATGTAAAGCCACGTCCATACCACAGCATGCAAGATAATGTGGCAGGACAAGAGAAAAACGCCTACCCAAGCTATGAGCTTAAAGAGGAGAATTTTGGTGCTGCTCCAACTCTTAGAGCCGCTAAGAGTGGTGGTAGTTCCAACAATGCGCTCTTAAGTACGCATCAAGCTGCTGCATCCATTACTGGTTTTGCAGTTAGTGCAAGCCATGCTGACAAGCAAGAGACTAGCTATAGTGAGTATAAGGCCGCATGCGATCAGCAAAACGGTGTTATGCATGCTGCTGCAGCTACAGGTCTAAAACATGATAAGCATGTACTGCCAGTAACTGAGGATGAGCAAATTGCTGTAGCCACAGAAGAGGCAGTAGAGCTTGCTAATACTCAAAAGAAGAGTGCGGGCGCTTTAGCACTCGAGCAGCTCTTGTCTTCACATGGCGATAACGGCGTGCATGCTGCCACTGAGACACCAAACATCCACAAGATGAAGCATCACAGTGCGCACCTGCGTAAACATGCCATTACGCGCGAGCAGCTTGATAAGTCTATCGAGTCTGAAAAAATTGACCATAAAGCCCAAGCAAAATCATAAGCAGCATAGCAACCTGCCATGCTTAGACCAAAACCAAAAAGCCCAGCATTAGCTGGGCTTTTGTCTAATCAGATGCACCTAAGCATTAAAAAGCACTTACGCATGCATGCGCGGAGGATCGAAGCCATTGCGCTTGGATGCACTGGGCAATTTGTTTTGCCAATCGTGTTACTTAGTATGGCCAACCCTTGTTGTAGATAGAGTCGATCTTGTAGGTTGAGACGTCTTTATCCATTAGACCTGCAGTGGATGGCTCGCTAAGTTGAACTTTAAAGCAGTCTTGGAAGTTTTGTGAGGTAGTCTTAGCAAGCTCAAGAGGGGAGACACCCTTAAAGTCAGCAATAAACTCTAAGGTATAGCGTACGAAAGCTGGCTCATTATCCACACCGCGTACTGGAACTGGAGCTAAGTAAGGGCAGTCAGTCTCAACCATCATGCGATCAAGTGGTACATATTTGATAACTTCACGGACATTGTCTGCTGCCTTAAAGGTGGCAATGCCGGAGAAAGAAATATAGAAGCCTAAATCGAGGCACTCACGGGCCATCTCAACTTCATCGCAAAAACAATGCATGACACCACCGCACTCACGAGCATTATGCTCACGCATTAAAGAGACAGTGTCATGATGCGCTGCACGGGCGTGAATGATAAGCGGCTTCTTAACATCGTTAGCAAGATCAATTTGTCTTGCAAAGCTATCAAGCTGCATGTCGCGAGTATTCTCAGCATAGAAGTAATCAAGGCCGGTCTCGCCTAAGGCAATGCACTTGTCATCAGTTAAACACTTTTTAAGCTCTTCTTCAGTCCAGTTTGGCGCTTCTTCAAGATTAAGCGGGTGAATGCCGCATGAATTGTAAATGCCATCAAATGGCTTGATGACATTCATCATGTGCTCGTAATCTTCAATAGTACAAGCCACAGAGAGCATGTGGGTAACACCGCAAGCGCGTGCGCGAGTCAGTGCCTCAGCTAAACTCTTTGGGCCTTTAGAGCCCTCAAAGGTTAGTGATGCAAGGTGGCAGTGCGAATCAACAAGAAATGGCATTTAAACCTCGGCAAACAAAAAACTCACGTTCAGCGCAAGCTACATCATCAACGCCTCAATAGGCTGCCCATAACACAGTCAACCATCAAGGCAAGCGAGCTCTAAGAGTCAAGCGCGTCCAATCAGCAAAGACACAAGTGCGTCCAATTAGCTAAAGCACAATCGCATCAAATCAGCTGCGACGCGATGGCGTCCAATCAGCAAAACACAAGTGCGTCCAATCAGCTAAGACGCGGGGGCGTCAAATTAGCTAAGACACAAGCGTGTCAAGTCAGCTCATCAAGCAGCGCCGCTTAGCAATAGGCGCATATTATAGCGCACGGGGCTTACTTAAGATCGTTTGCCGCAAAATCAGCATATAGACTAGGCATACTCCTTTGCCGCAGCATAGCTTGGTCTAGTAGCAGATAAGCTAAGCAGCTCATGAGTAAGGATAGAACCTCCAGCGCAATGATGCTATCGCAAGTGCGTCAGACGAGAGTGGGCATGTTAGCGGCTAAGCATCGAAGACCAAGGCCAATACTCGTCACTAAGATGGGGATTAGTTGCATTGCGTATTTTGTGATCGAATTTAGTGGTGCTTTGAGGGCAGTATAGCCGCATTGCTTGCAAATTATTGCATACTCTAATTAGCGGAAGAGGCTTAGTTTTAGTGCAGAGTTTTTGGGGTACTTGCGCAAAATTGTCTTATGAATGGTAATTAAAATATCTAAATTTGCGCTATGCTTAAATTGTTAAATGCGATACTTATCAGAAAATTTTAAAAGTATGCGCTGACAGGCAATTTAGTTTTGTTGGTAATAGGTAGCCAAGGGTCTTTTGTGTTAATCTAGTGCAACCATAGTTAGTTATAGATAACCTTTAGTAAAAAATAGTTTATACTTTAATATAGGATAAAAAGTTCTGTATCTAGTTAGTAAGCAGAACTAGTACCTACAGCTTAATGTAGGCAATAAGATTATTTGAGGTTCCATGAGCTTACTCAAATCACTGATTCCAGCGAAGACCAAGGCCAACTATATCGTAAGTCAGGTCGAGGTAGCTTCGCTTATTCCAGGGCGCTTGCGAGTTATCTGCAAGGCTCTCAAGACGGATGCTGATTTAAGACGTCAAGTTGAAGAGCAGCTTAAAAGCGTTGGTGCCATTTCGTCATACAAGATTAACGACATTACAGGATCAGTCCTGATACATTACGAAACTGAAAAGGTAAGCAAAGATAAGTTTTTAACAGAGCTTCTCTTGCTTGCTCACGAAAAATTACACAAGGCGAGGGCATAGCATGTCAGATTTAGGAATCGTACTAGGCATTAAGGCCGGTTCATCTATTCGAAGAATCGTTGGAGCGTTATTTGGTGGTGAAGGCAATGGACTTATCATCGCTCACTCCATTGTAGGCCGCCGTCGCTACACCTCTAAAGCCTTAAAAAACTTAGGTGCTGAAGGCTGCAAGAGCGTAGAAGAGGCCATTAGTGCTGTTGAGTACATCACCTCATGTAAGGTCAATCCAATTACTGGCTCGCTTACCGCAACTTATACTTGCTCTGAGAGTGAGGCCCGTGACTTCTTTGAAAGCCTCTCTCACTACTTAACTGGTGAGCATGCTCAGCACGAAAAGAGTTTAATTCCAAGCTCCATGATTGGTGCTTCTAACCGCATCAATGATGAAGCTCGCGCAGCTATCGACAATCTAAAGCAGTTCTTAAACCACACTGAACCGCTCTTCTTTAGCCGCGTCATTGGTATGGCCTTTATCGGCTACGGTGTTTACCGCATCGTAATTAGTGGCGATCGTCCATCAGCCACTCAAGTCTTGTTCTGGGGTATGGGACTGTTATTACGTCAATCCCACCGTGATGTGGCAACAGAAAACAAACAAGACTAATCGCACTTAAGATTTTCTCCCGACACAAGATCATTACTTCAAAACCACAACAAAGACAGCAGTTTCACAGCCATTCCCCCAAAAAAGGGTAGCTCCAACAGCATTGCTCCTTACTAATTTCAAAAGACAAGTCTTTTGCCTTTAGCAAAGAACAGCTACCGCGCCGACCTTAGGCAAAAAAGCCTAAAGCCTAAAGCCAAAAGCCAAGGCCAAAAGCTAAGGGCTAGAAGCCATGGAAAGGCCCTCTAGGCTTCCCCAATTTAAGCCTAGAGTGGCTAGCTACCAACAATTGCTGTGAAACTAAGTTATGTCGCCAAGCAACAGCGCTCCATACACTCAGCACAACTGCACAGTCGCATGAGCGCCATTGCTAGGTGCAGCGCAGAATAGCTCAAGGCCACAGCTAATGCCTAAGGCAATGGCCAAATAACGGCCGTAGCCTTACCAAAAGGCCAATGCCAATGCTAATGCCAACGCATAGCCAAGGCTAAGGCAAAGGCAAAAGCTTTGATGGGCAAAGTGTGTCTTTGAGGAAAGATGGTAATGATGCGTAGGCTCTACGAGTACTATCTGATACAAGCCTTCATGGCTGTCGCCTTGAAGGTACTCGTAAGTTACGCAACAGCAGCTGTAATTTGGTTCTTATGTATCCAAATCTCGCTGCTACGGTTTTTTTTATTGCTGCGGGGGTTTGTAGAGGCAAATATGCAAGTTGTCGCTTATAAGGTTCCAACTTTAGAGCACTCTTTAGATGCTGCTCGGTTGGAGGCAAAACTCCGTGCCTTAGATGGTGTTAAATCAGCCTTTTACTCAAAGGCAAACTCCATGGTTAAGGTACAACTGTCTGATGGGGTTTCACGTCTTGCCATTCAAAAGGCGCTGTACTCCAATATCATCAAAGACTTAATTGGCAAAGCAGGTAGTGCTATTGCGGTGGCAGGTGATGCATTTGCAGTAACTGGCCATAGTTCAAGTGCGGCTGCCCCACAAGCAAAGCGTGGACTACTCTCCTCACTTGTTAGTGCTGTAGTTGGCAATAACTCCTCTGAGAGCAAGGGCGATGAGATTTCACGTGAGTACGAAGAGCACAAGCGCGGTGCCATTAGCTCATTGCTCTGCTTAGGTGCTTTTGAGCTTGTCCGCCGCGTCAATCCAACTTTATATACCGCCACCTCATGGCTGCGCTCGGGTCTTATCTTATGGATGTCACGCGATCTGTTAAATTCCGGTATTAAAGAGGCCTTTGCTCAAAAGCGTCCTAATGCTGAGACCTTAACCGTGACGGCGATTGCAGCTTCTATTGCTGCAGGTAAGCCTGAGTCATCTTTAAGCTTATTAGCTATTTCGCACTTTGCTGAGGGCTTAACTACTTTAGCTGCTAAGCGTGCCCGTAAGAACATCTCCGATTTAGTGTCACTAGACACTCAAGAGGTATGGCTACCTGATGCAGATGGCTTTGAGCGTAAGGTGTCAGTAGATTCCATCAGCCCCGGCATGACCGTATGTATTCACAATGGTGAAAAAATCTGTGTTGATGGTGAGATTATCCACGGCTCAGCAGCTGTAGATCAGGCAGCCATCACCGGTGAATCTGCCCCAGTCTCCAAGCAAGTGGGCGATAAGGTTTTTGCTGGTACCAATATTCGTCTAGGCGATATCAAGGTCAGAGTTGAGAAAGTAGGTGATGACACCTCACTTGCTCGTATCGTGCATATGGTTGAGGATGCGCACTCCCGTCGTGCTCCAATCCAAAACTATGCAAACCGCATGGCCGCATCTTTAGTGCCGGTGTCCTTTATTGCAGCAGCCGTAGTGTATCTGGCCACTAGAGATCTGCAGCGTGTGTTAAACATGCTCTTTATTGACTTCTCATGTGGTCTCAAGCTCTCTACTGCTACTGCCATGTCAGCTGCTATTTCACGTTTAGCTAGCGATGGCATTTTAGTCAAGGGCGGTAGCTTCATTGAACAGGCTGCTTCTGTGGATACTGTGGTGTTAGATAAGACTGGCACCATCACCAAAGGCCGCCCAGAGATCAACCACATCGCCGTTACATCTAAGTATGACGAAAAGACCGTCTTAGCTTTAGCTGCAGCTGTAGAGGCATATTCATCCCACCCAATGGCTATTGCAGTACTTGAGGCGGCTAAAGAGCGCAATATAGTCTCTCCACGTAATCTTGAAACCCGCAATGTGATTGCACGTGGTATTGAGGCAGATATTGAGAGTTACGGATCCTTCCCAGGTGGTGAGGTTATCGTAGGCTCCCGTCGCTTCATGGTCGAAAAGGATATTAGCGGTGTAGCTGACTTTGAAGAAAAGCGCAGCAGCGCTGCAAGCTCCTTTATCTATGTAGCTGCCAATGGCGAGCTTATCGGTGTAATTGAGTCATCTGATCCAATTCGTCCTGACTTTAAGCGTGCTATTAACCGTCTGCGCTACTCAGGAGTAGATGAGATCGTCATGCTCACCGGTGATAACAAGACCACAGCCAGCCAGATCGCAAAGTCATTAGGCCTAGATCGTTATGAGGCTGAGGTTATGCCAGAGGATAAGGCTGGTTTTGTCACCGATGCGCAACGTCGCTCTTCGGTATTAATGGTAGGTGATGGCGTCAACGATGCGCCAGCACTTGCTTATGCCGATGTAGGTGTAGCTATGGGTTCAGGCTGTACCGATACTGCTATGGAAACAGCGGACGTCACTATCAATAGTGAAGATCCATTAAAGCTGCCAGAGTTCATCTCTCTTGGCAAGCGTACCATGCGTATTGTGCAGCAGAACTTTGCCGCCACCGTAGCTATCAATACTGCAGCGATGACCATGGGTGCTTTAGGTTTTATCAACCCATTGTTCTCATCCATTATTCATAACGCCTCAACCTTAGGCGTAGTGCTCAACTCCACCCGTCTCTTGCGCAAACAAAAGACCCGTGAGTAATACCACGCTGCTAGCTGCATCATTGAGTAAAACCATGATGCATAGCAGCATCATAAAGCGCCGCGCTATGCATCACCGCCAGTGCAAGCTAAAGCCTAAGGCCAATCTAAAGCTAAAGGAAAAGCAAGCCATAGGCCTCTTAGCTAGGTGGCGCATGCAACAGAATAGTTAGTCTACTGCTTTGCAGTAGCTACTTTTGGACGCAAGTCCGCCATTTGCTGTCATGTTAGTGGCAGTTCTAACCGTCTACAGCAAGATCTCTTTACTTAGCTGTAGGCACAGGGGATATACATGATCGATCGAAACATTTTCATCGGCCTGGCAGCAGGTATTGTTGCTGGTGTCGTAGGTTACAAGATCTATGAGCAAAACAAGGAGTCTATTGACTCACGTTTAAAGAACCTTGGCATTTGCCCACAAGATCAGAGCAAAGACACTGGCTCTTGCCAAGAGAGCAGCGCTTGCAGCTCCATGACTCTTGAAGAGCTTGAGGCTCAAAAAGAGCGTCTTGAGGACTTAATCGCTGAGCAGAAGGCTCAGATGGAAGCTGCTACTGCTCAGGCTGAAGCTAAGTAAGCTTTAGCTAAATTAAGATGCTCAGAAGAACAGGCTAGACCTTATCTTTTGAATCTAAGTTAAATCAACAAAGGAACTATCAATGTTCACCTTGCTTTCTAACAAGACCTTTCTTGCCGGTGTTGCGCTTGGCTTTGTAGCTGGCTATGCTGCATATCGCTACATGAATACCGACGTTAAGAACGGTGACAAGGCTACTGTTGCCAAGGAAATCTTAGGCTTAGCTGCTAAGGTTGGTGGTGTTGCTGTTGCTGGTCGTGCCTGCGGTATGGGCATGGGCATGATGCGCAACAAGCAGTAGTTAACGACTCAACTTAAGTTTTAAGCAAACCGAAAGCTCACTTAATCAATTTGCTTAAACCAACGAACAGGCACTTGCGCCTGTTCGTTTTTAAAATCCCACCTCAGCATCTCCATTCAAGTCCAACCCCAGGCAAAATCCCATAACATCACATCACCTCATCGCTTCATCAAATCCATGTGTAGCCATTGCAATAGTCTTAACAGCACGATACAAGCTCGATCACAGACAGCAAAGACAGCACAAACACCAAAAGCTCGACGCTCAGCTATAGCGTAACTAAACAAACAAAAGACCAAGTCAGCCACCGCCAGCTTAAGGGCATTATTGAGAGCACGCTAGTGCAACCTTTAGTTTGTCGCGATCAATATAAGTGGATATGTTTTGTATTTTGTGGGGAACGGCTTAGTAAACTGCTCAAGAACTAGCCAAGAGTGGTTGTGAACCTGGTATCAAGATAGTGATCTTTGTGGTTACTAGTAGCGATCTTACAAAAGAGTACGGTAAAAAAATTTGGATCAATGAATAAATTGATGGGGCGGGCGCTGTGTAATGGCAAGATGGTGTGAAGGGTAGATTGCTTGCGAGTAGATGCGTGTTGCAGAAAGTAAAAAGGCCCTTATCGGGCCCTTTATGACATTGATTTGTCGTGTGACAGCTAGGCGCTGATCTTCAAAAATGAAGCGTTTAGTTGTCGGTCTTAGTGAACTTATCAAAAGTGTGCTTAACGCGCTCATTAACCTCAGCACGCTTACCATCGTTGAAACGATCTAAGGTACCTACGAGGTAACCGGTTACACGACGAATGCGATCAAACTTAACGCCTTCGCCTACAACACCATTAACGGCTTTTAGTCTGGTGACCATTAGCATGTCCTTGTATACAACTAAACTAAAGAGCAGCTCTGATGCACTCTCTTAAGCTCTAAACATGAGCTTTATTGCATACTAGCTGCCTTATGCGGCTTAAAATACAAAACGCATATTTAAGCCATTTGTAAGTTACTGATCTAATCTTGTTGAGAAAAGATTGCAACAAATAGTAGCAAAATGGCTAGCCAAAAGTCCAATGACGCAAAGCCCCAAAGATACGGCGTTTGTATTTTGAAAGCCCTAATGCATCAGCTTTACACTAGGTAAAAAATATTTAGTTAATTTCGATCTTGCTTTTTGTTAAAGCTGATAAATATCGTGTTTGTGCGCTATTTGTGGCTCATGGCTTTAGAGCAATGGAAGTTTGTCTGTCGTGATCTTTAGCAAATATGTTTGGAGGATGATCCTCATTGCCACGATCTCACAGGCGTGCAATGGCTGTAGTTCACCAGCACCGCAAGCATCATAAGCAGCAGATTATTATCTCAGAACGCTCATAGCGTGTTTGCATCTTAGCTGTGTTCGTAGGCGGAGCATATTCAAGATAAAGCTAGTTGCTGTATCGCTATGGCCTATGTTCAAAACGAGGATCGCACTGATAGCGGGTGTATATATCTGGCTATGAAAACGAACTTATGTGAGCTCATGCTGCACAATGTAGCAGCAGGGCAATTAGACGAGGTTGCTTTGCTATAATAGAGGCGGGTTGTTATGACCTAAATTATTTTTGTAACTTAGCATTACCTTTAGCAAAGCCAGGCAATGACAGTGTGGCGCTTGATTGAGAGCTATGTAGTTCATACTTTGCTGTGCTGGCACTGGGTAATTAAAACAGATTAAGGTGGGCAGATCATGGCCGAAGAAACCATTTTTACAAAGATCATTAACGGCGACATTCCATCAGAGATCATTTACCACGACGATCTCGTAACTGCTTTTAAGGACATTGCTCCTAAGACTGACCACCACATCTTAATCGTTACTAACAAGCCAATTCCAACTGTTTCAGACGTTGAGGCAGAGGATGAGCAGATGTTAGGTCGCCTCTTTATCATCGCTAAGAAGATCGCTACTGATTTAGGCGTAGACAAGTCAGGCTACCGCTTAATCGTTAACTGCGGCCCAGATGGCGGTCAGGAAGTTCCTCACATCCACATGCACCTCTTAGCTGGCGGTAAGCTCGGTGGTTTAGGCTTCCCACAGAAGTAAGAGTATTTGCTTTAATATTAATTAAGGCAATGGTTTATCATGCGTGACCATTGCCTAAAGTCCATAATGAGCCGCTCTTAAGCTACTAAGGACAAACTATGATTTAGACGCTATCATTATGGGTAATGTACCCGAGCTTGGGTGCATAGTTTCTTATTTTTATTGGTTAGCACTTGGCTAATCTCTTGATGGCACTTTCTTAGTTGATAGCTAATTAAGCAAACACGTGTGCCTAAGTTTTGAATTTCGGGCTGTTCTATCAGGTTGTGTTTTTATGAAGAAGGTTGTTGTTCTCTCTGCTCTAGCATTACTCGTCTCAAGCCTCAGTGGCTGTAACAGTATTGATGACATGCTCTCTGGTGCTAATAAGAATGATCCTGCGCCAAAGGCAGAAGCTGCAGTAAGCGAGCAAGAGAAGAAACAAGCTGATGGCTATGAAAATGCTCCTGATATGGCTAATGCCGAGATGTTAGGCCTGTCTCCAGATGCTTACGGTCCAGTCACCATGGAGACTAATCCAAATGCCGTGCGTAAAAATGTAGCTCTAAGCGATCGTTTAGAGGATGCCTCCTTTTCAAACAATGCCATGTTAGGCTCAGCTGATCCATACAGCTCTGTAAGCGAGGTACAAGGTACTGTTGAAGGTGGCGAGACCTTACTTACTGGCTACGATCAGATGCCTTCTCAGCAAATTGATGGTATATCCGGCGCTGCAATGCAGCAAGGCAATCAAGGCATGCTTGCTCAAAATCAACAGCAGGGCATGAACTCAAGCCAAAATGGCATGAACCCAAGCCAAAATGGCATGAATCCAAGCCAAAACGGCATGTATCAGCAGCAACAGCAAAACAACCGTCCATATGTTGCTGTTGAAGAGCTCTCAACTAACAGCTCTTGCTCCACTTCCTTAAATGCTGAGGCCACTGGTCTTGCTCGTGCTCTTATTAAGGAGCTCTCTGCTCGTTTACGTGCTGAAAGCGGCAATATGTACGTAGCTCCAACTATCGTAGATAGAGAGTACCAAGACTGCATTCGTGATTTGAGCTACTCCATTGAAGATGGCTTAGCTGATTCTCAGACTTTTACTGTAGTGCCTGCAACCACTAACTTAAGCAACATCATTTCACAGAACATCGGCTCAGCTACCATTTTGCCAAACCTCATTCATCAGTGCCGTGCTTCATCAATCCCATACTTAGTAGTCTCCCAAATTAAGAAGACTGGTGGTAAGGCAGCCTTAACCTTACGTATTATCCGCACTGAAGATGGCATTACTTTAAGCCAGACCTTCCGTCGCTTAAGCGAGTAGGTAGCAACACATAATCAGCGCTGCACCAAACTCCCCACGCAGCGCCATAAGCTGCAGCATCATCATTTGCAGCGTCATCTGTTCTGTCAAGCTGCAGCACTTACCTTAGCAAATGCCTCCTCAAGTTCATAGGCACAAGCAAATGCCTATGGACATGAGCACATAAGCCAGACCTCAAAGCTAGATTTTCCCATCACATTAGCTAGCCGTATAGCTAAGTCTTTTGTCCCTGATCTTTTGAGTTTTCATTACATTGCCAAGCTTACAAATGGCCCATTGAGCCATATCCCATACAAGCCATGGCTGGTGAGTACCAGCTACCATTTAGCAAAATCCCTCCAGCCTAATCCTTAAGCCAAATCTTTCCATAGCAATGGCAATATGAATCTCAAAGATGACTCTAGCGTGGCGGCATTAGCTTGCTTGCTTGCTTGCTTGCCAGCCTGCCTGTCGATAGTTTTCATGTATACCTTGACTTCTTGATTAACGGCGGATGTCGGTTATGGGGTCAAAGGGCATGGCAAAGCTAACAAGCGCTTTATGAGAAGTGTAGCCTCTTTGGCTTCATAATGATCTTTTGGTTTATGGGGAGGATTATTGTATAAGGTCGCTAAAACGGTGATGTTTTAGGCCTTATGTGATAGGATCTTGCGGCTACTTTTAGGTTGCAGTTATTAGCGTTGCGTGAAGTAAGAAAATTATGATTTCATTACAAGATTTAACGATTATGCGTGGCTCCAAGGTTCTTATCGAAGGAGCTAGTGCCACAGTTTTAGCTGGCCAAAAGGTCGGTATTATCGGACGCAACGGCTGCGGTAAGTCTACCTTGTTTGCTGCTATTCAAGGTGAGCTTGCTCCTGAGCTTGGTTCTATTAGCGTGCCTAAGAACTTAAAGATTGCTGCAGTAGCACAGAAGACTCCAGCCTTAAGTATCTCTGCTATGGACTATGTCATGCAGGGTGATAAGACTGTACAAGAGCTCTTAAAGCGTCGTGAGGCTGCCTATGCCTCTAACTTGGGTGAAAAGATTGCCTTAGTTGAAGATGAGCTTGGCATTGCAGGCTATTGGACTTTAAAGGCACGAACTGGATCGTTACTGCTTGGCTTAGGTTTTAGCCCTGATGAGCTTGATAAACCAGTTAAAGAGTTTTCAGGCGGTTGGCGTATGCGTTTAAACCTAGCTCAAGCGCTGATTTATAAGTCTGACTTACTCTTACTTGACGAGCCAACTAACCACCTTGATTTAGATACTGTGCTGTTCTTACAAAACTACTTGCGTAGCTATGAAGGCACACTCTTATGTATCTCCCACGATCGTGATTTCTTAGACTCCTTTGCTGATCATATTCTGCATTTTGAAGAGGGTAAGGTAGTACTGTATACCGGTAACTACTCTGATTACGAGCGTCTGCGTGCTGAAAAGATTCGTGCACAAAAATCAGCTCGTCGTCGTGAAGAGGCGATCTTAGCCAATATGCAGAAGTTTGTTGATCGCTTCCGCTATAAAGCAAGTAAGGCAAAGCAAGCTCAGTCTCTCATTAAGGCAATGGATAGAATGCAGCTAACTGCTGTTACTCAAGAAGAGTCTCCATTCTCCTTCTCATTCCCTGAGCCTGAGCGTACCCCACAAGTGATTGCCTCCTTAAAGGAGCTTGATGCAGGCTATCATATTGATGCAGCACAGATTGCAGCGTTAAAAGCTGCAGCAGCACAGTCTGATAAGGTCAATGCCGCTGCGTCAGCTCAGGCAAGTACAGATGGCGATAGCGTAGTCATGCTTGAGAACGATGCAGACGAGATGGATGCACCTTTTAAGCATGAGATTATTCAAGAGAACAATGTCATCTTACACAAGGTTAATCTTGAGCTCTTAAGCGGCGATCGTATTGCCCTGTTAGGTAAGAATGGTCAAGGTAAATCCACTCTCATTAAGACCTTAGTTGGCGATCTTAAGCCTGTAAGTGGTGAAGTACTCATCGGTAAGGGCATTAAGATTGGTTACTTTGCTCAGCATGAGCTCGAGTCATTAAACGAAGATCAAAATGCTCTGTGGCATTTATGGCGTGTTGATCCTGATGCTAAGGAAAAAGACTTACGCACCTTCTTAGGCTCATTTGCTTTTAAGGGCGATAAGGTTTTTGATAAGGTTGGCACCATGTCAGGTGGTGAGCAAGCACGTCTGGCTTTAGCTTTAATTGCTTATCAAAAGCCAAACTTACTCTTACTTGACGAGCCTACCAACCACTTAGATCTTGAAATGCGTGAGGCATTGTCAGTTGCTTTAGCCTCATACTCAGGTGCATTAGTCTTAGTATCCCACGATCGCCACTTAGTCGAGGCTATTGCGGATAAGCTGTGGTTAGTAGATTCTGGTAAGGTGAGCGAGTTTTTAGGTGATCTTAATGATTATCAAGAGTTCTTGCTGCGTCGTGCCCGTGAGTTTAGAGAACAGCAACAAGCTGCAGCTGCTGAGGCTAATGGTAAAAATACTTCTGCAGCCAAAAGCTCAAATGCTCAGGGTACTAGCACTAATAGCAGCTCAAGTTCTACTAGCTCTTACAAGAGTAAAGAGCAAAAGCAGCTTGAGGCGCAAAAGCGTGCTGCACTGCGTCCAATCAAGCTCAAGATTGAAAAAGAAGAAAAGCAGATGGCTGCCATTGATGAGCGCTTAGCAGAGATTGATGAGCGTATGGCTGATTCATCTTTATATGAGAGTGGCAAGGAAGAACTTGAAGCTCTGATCTTAGAGCGTGCTAAGCTCACTAGCGAGAAAGAAGAGTGCGAGGAGCGCTGGCTAGAGCTCAATGATGAGCTTGAGGCAGCCCAAGCTCAATAGTTCTAGGCCACAGCTAAAGCACAAAGCTCCAAGCTCAAGCATAAAGATCAGTGCAAATAGCCGTAGCTAAAGCGCAAAGATCAGTGCCTGAGGCAAAGGCTAAAGCGCAAGGCAAGAGCCAGGTGGCATTGAGACATGAAAAAAGCGGCAATTAAGCCGCTTTTTTCGTGCTTGGTATACCAAAGCCTAAGATAGCGCCTTGCTTGAGCAATCATGCTGGTGGTGCGGGCGCTATGTTGCGATTTCTTAGTAAGCTGGGTTGAACTGCAGCTCTAAGAAGCCATCGTCAAAGGCAGAGGTAATAAGATCATTATTTAAGAAGTTTTCGGCGTGATCTTTTGGTGTGAAAATCACTGCAGAATCAGCACCAAATGAAACCTTATCTGAGCCAATTTCTGAGGCTTCACGGCATGGCACTACCACATAGGCCTTGGCGTTGTTGATAAACTCAACCTGGAACATCACCATCTCAACTTCGTCATTTAAGCTAATGTCGCCTGAAAGCTCGTGAGTGGTCTTGTTAGCCTTATCTAAATCACGACCTGAGATGCTGCCAGAACCTAAGTAGTC
Organism: Anaerobiospirillum succiniciproducens DSM 6400; assembly: GCF_000482845.1. Lineage (GTDB taxonomy): Bacteria > Pseudomonadota > Gammaproteobacteria > Enterobacterales > Succinivibrionaceae > Anaerobiospirillum > Anaerobiospirillum succiniciproducens. Next base: position 52,555 of record NZ_KI519513.1, on the reverse strand, counting down.
AAAGCTCTTAAAGCCGCTATTACGATCAGCGTAGTTTAAGAATGCCTCATTAGCGTCAAGCACATCGCTAAACACTTCTTTGTTCTTTGCATCAGACTCAAGGCGCAGCAGGCTGTTGTTGTAGACAGCAGCAACGTCATTGCTCATCAAGCCCTGAAGGTAGTTGCGGCTAGCATCCTGTGCTGACTGAGCCTCAGTTAAAGTAGCCTCATCTACCATAGCCTCTGGGCCTTTGATAGTTGGGGTGGCCTTAAGAGTAAGTGGGGCCTTGGCATTGGCATCTAAGCTAACGCTGTTAACCACGGTATTGCGAGCGTGGTGATTTAATGCGGCGCTCTTGTCATCATACTGAGTAGCAGCCTGAACAGCAGTGGTGCTTAAGAGGCATAAACAATAGGCAGCAACGGTACCACCGAGAACTGACTTAAAAGACGGCTTGGAAAACTTCATTATGGTCTCCTTGGAGGTCTTGAATTCTTGCGATAGTCTTTAACGAAAAGCTCTTATCTTTAAAGAGGGCTACGGCAAGATAATATAGGATCAAGTTCACGTCCTTAATTTGCAATACTTGCCTATCGCATATTGCATATGATACAGGCTTTTACGCTAAATGTTCTTTAAAAACTAGTCTAAAAATAATGTATGGCGAAACGGCAGAGATGCTTTAGATCACAAATTTAAGTTAGCCATGCATGTATGACTAGTATCAATCCATATGCGCATTATCTGCGTTATTGGGCTATCAATGAAAATGTGATCTAAAGCATCTCCGCCGTTTCGCCATAAAATAATGTGATCTGAGGATCAATCGATCACTCCAAAACTTGTATTCGCCGATCTTCTCTGATCAAATACACCTAAATTTTAGATTTAGGAGTACTGAAATGCGAGTTCAACAAAAGGTCATACAGTGTGCAGAGCTCTTTAAGGAAGTACATAAAATAGTTCAATCAAGAAGCTATATAATGACTCCTGAGGCATTTGAAATGTTAGCTGATGAATATATGGCCGATGCGCAAAGACGCGAAGACGAGTGTGGAATAGAGGTTGAGCGTGTGCTTGATGAGGCTAAAGCCACCTATCAAAGGTTACGCAATGATGACATGCATTTAATTTATGCAGTATTAGAGGCGATTAGTAATCATATTAAGGACTTAAGAAGCCCTGGTCGCGTAATATACCCAATGCATATCGTTCTTATGGTAATGCTGATGGCAAGATGTAGAAACATCAAGTCTTCAGCAGAAATTGCAAATTTCTACAATGGGCACAATCTAGTACTGCAGTTACTCTTACCAGGTATGCCATCTCCATCTAACTTCATCTCAGAGGCAACGATCAAAAATGTTCGTTCTCTTATCTCAGAGAAAGAAAGCAACCGTATATTCAAAGAGCTATTTGGAGCCATCCATTTAGCCACAGATCAATTAATCACCTATAATGATGCCAAGTATAAAGACGGTCGTGAAGGTCTTCGTACAACTGTTGCTTTTGACGGCCAAGAGATGAAAAGCACTTTTGTGAGAGGCTCTAAAAGCAGAGGTAAAAAAGCTGCTATCGTTGTAACAGTCTTTGACTGCTCTTCTCGTACTGCTATTGACTTCAAGAACACTGCAGTAAAAAACAGAGAGAGAGATGCCTTTATAGAAATGGCTCAAACCATAGACCTGCGAGGTGTTGTCGTCATGTGTGACGCACTGAACTCAACAGCAGCAGTAACCAATTGCATTACTGAGCGTGGAGGTGACTACTTGGTGCCACTTAAGGACAATGGTGGCAACAAAGAGCTTCGCAATCATATAGAAGCCATTTTTAACCGTGAACATAAGAAGACGATAAAGATAACAGACGCTTTCAAAGACCACGGTCGTATTGAGGAGCTTACATTCGAGATTCTTCCAGCAGAAAAGTATATTGATACTAGAATCAAAAACTCACATAAGAATGTTAGAACCTTGGTCAAATACACCAAGATCACTGACTTAGAAAGTACAGACATACGCTACTACATTTCAAGCATTCCGTTCGAGGCTGGTAAAGATGGCTTAACCTTAAGACAGGTAAGAGCTAGCATCTTAGACTACTGGTTTATTGAAAGCTATCACAATGTGTTGGACACATCTAAGCTTGCACAAGACCGTTTTCAAGGATGCGTACCAGAGACTTTGTCTTTAGAAGCCTCTCTGAATAAGATTGCCTTAAATATCATTACCGCAGAAAGAAATAGAATGTCTATTGCAAGGCGCAAAAAGACCCCAATATCTTTCAACGATACTATGTATAGGTTTTCCCAATGGTCGATATATAAGCTCTTCACCACTGTGTTTTGTACTTACATGAGTAAAGATCCAGTATATAATTTAGACTAATTTTTTAAAGAACATTTTGGTGCAAAGACCCAATTAGAGTGTGATCTCTATCATTTCATTAGTTTGCCGTAAAAGAGGGCTTAACCAACTCATTTTCTTAAGTACTTTGTTAAGCAACTTAACTGTTAGCTTGCAGTCTCGTTCAATCAACTACATCTAGTAGTGCTATCGACTTGTTTTTGAGTTTAGCGAATAAAACTTAGCTTGAGCTTAGGCTATTAACTAAATTAAGCGTACACTTTAATAAAAATGGTCTAGCTAAACAAAAGAACCTTGCGGTTAAATGGCTTTTGTAAGCCATAGTTTGTTAAACTATGCACCGCTTGTTTGCTATCTCATGCTAATCTTTAGCAAGTCGCTTGTTTTTATATATGGTGACTCTTTTTTGCGATCTCAAGGTATGGTGCAACATTGCACTATATTTGGCATGGATAAGTAAGCACAGTATGGTTGATTTGGGAGATTTTGATGCTCAGTTATCGTCACGGCTTTCACGCTGGCAATCACGCAGATGTGCTTAAGCACATGACTGTTTGTCTCATCATGCGTTCCTTACTTGAGAAGGACAAGCCATTTACCGTGGTAGATACCCACGCAGGTTCAGGCCTTTATGATCTAAACTCAGGTTTTGCCCGCAAGAACAATGAGTACAACACTGGCTGGGAATTGATTAAAGACAATGAGCGTCTTCAAAAGCTAGTACCTGAGTTTTATGAAGTAGTAGCTAAGGCTCAAGAAGAGGTAGATGCTAACAAGGGTCATATGTACCCAGGCTCTCCATACTTTGAGTATGCTCTTTCAAGAAGCTCAGATAGCATCTTCTTAAATGATACTCATCCAAGTGAGTTTGAGCGTCTGTTGCAGATCTTTAAGCGTAAGCGTAATGTGCGTGTAGAGCTGCGTCAGTGCTTAGATACTATCAATGCGCTGCTGCCACCAATTAAGCGCCGTGGCTTAATCTTAATTGACCCGCCATACGAAAAAGAGCAAGAGTATCGTCAGACTGTTGAGGCCGTAAAGAAAGGTTTAGGCAGATTCGAGCAGGGCATCTATGCCGTGTGGTATCCAGTCTTAGCTCGCATGAATGATCACTCTAAGAACTTAGTGCACGCCATGCGTCGTTTAAACCGTCCATTGCTGCAAGTTGAGCTTTGCGTCAGCGAGCAAAAAGAAGACTTTGGCATGTGCGGTAGCGGTATGCTCATCGTTAACTATCCATTTAAGCTCTACGATGCTTTAGAAGGTGTAGTAGACGAGCTCTACAATGTACTCGCAGATGCAGAAACAGGTAGTGCCAAGCTCGAAATCCTGGTTGAAAAGCAGTAACACACAAAAAAAATAATCACATCCTGTTAACTGCTCTCAAGACTCTAGCTCACAGCCACCAACCACCAGGCATAGTGATTAGCGCTATCAAAGGTATGGTAAGCAAGGCGAATGGTACTTGCTATCAAAGGCATGGCAAGCAGGGTGAATGGTACTTGCTATCAAAGGTATGGCAAGCAAGGCTAATGTAAGCGTGCTATCAAAGGTATGGCAGGGTGAATTGAAGCTTGCTATCAAAGGCGCTAGCAAGTGGCGCATAGCATTAAAGAGATAGTATGTGGCTCTTGTATAGAGCACAGACTAAAAAGGCCAGCATTTGCTGGCCTTTTTAGTCTCGCTTTAGCTTTGCGGTGAGTTCATTTCCGCATGATCTTGTGATTTGACATCGTTAAGCTTGATGTAGTCGGTGACATAGCGTGGGGATGGCATATCGCCATAGCCATTGTCATCGTCAATCTTGCTCATTGGCTCGAGAGGAATATCGATCTTGCCAAGAATCTCTAAGCGCCATGATTGTTGCAGCAGCGGTGTGTAGCCTAAAGCTTTAGCTCTAAAGTAGTCGTTCAGCAGCTGCTTTTTAATGAGCACCTGTGGGCACAGACCATTACGTTCTACTGCATCAGCTACTGCCTTTTTAAGGCAATCAAGATTCTCTTGCATGCTCTTACGATGTGAGTAGTAATCGTAAGGAATAGTTAAATGCTCGTAGCGCGGGGCTTTGCGTGCAAAGTTTAACCACTTTAAGATGTTATCGCCGTACTGTCTAATAGTGCCGTACTTAACGCCACGATTTTCAAGTTCAACCTTGGAGCGAGGTAAGTAGCGGGCTAACTGCCACATAGATTTAGTGGTAATAACGCGATTTAAAGCCTCGTTATCCATCTGTGCAGTGAGCTGACGCTCTTTAGCTAGATGGTACAGAACATTAAGCTCGTTGTCATTGAGCATGCCGGCACCAGGAATGGATAAGTAAGCTTCATCCTCAGTTGGCTCGTCAATGGTGGACTGGCGAATGTAATCCATCTCGGCCTTGAAGTACTCAAAATTCTCCTTTGGAGTAATCTTGCATACCTCATGGAAGAGCTCTTCTAAGTATTCAACGTCTAAAGCTGAGTAGATAAGCTGTCCACTAGTTAAAGGACGGCGGTTCCAGTCAGAGCGGGTGCAATCTTTAGCTAAGGTTATGCCCAAAAATTGCTGTAGCGCAAAGTTTAAACCACGACCATAAGAGTGTCCGGCAAAGGACATTAAAAGCTGAATGTCATAAATACGCTTAGGCAGGATGACATCGCAATTAATACGGCGGGCTTCATGAGCTAAAAGCTCAATGTCTTCTGAGCAGGAGAAGGCTAAAACTACAGCCTTGGTGTGACATAAAGACTCGATGATAGGCTGAACATTGCCCTCAAGCATCCATACGTCAATGAGGTAGTTTTGTCCGCGAATGGACAGCTGCATTAAGGAGAAATCTGGGTAGTAGCATGTAATACGCATGAACTCAGTATCTAGGCCAATGTACTCATCTTCCTCTAGTGAGTCGATAAGATCACAGACATCTAAAAGCGAGTCTTGATCATCGATAAACTCATAGTCAACTGAGTCACTCATACCTAAAACTTCCGTCCTTAAAAAACTAATTGCTGCAGCTTCATATGTATAGCTAAGCTCTTAAAGCCACGCTATAAGATAAGTTCTGCAAGCATGAAACAGCTTATCTTTGCAGCATTTTACAAAGCACTACCTTCGTAAACCACACTACCAAAAAACACTCACGCAAAAGCTGTGCTTAATTGCGTTGCTACGTACTTTTGAGCACTGTATGCATACAAGCAAAAGTAGGTATACATGTTAGCATAGCAGGCCTCTGATTATAAGCCTTAGCAAAGGTTAACGAAGAAATAGACGCAAAATTAGTCCGAAAGTTCCATACAAAAATAGCTTTGCTGCAGTTTGTAACTCAAGCACGCAGTTATGCTGGCTCATATGACATCCACCTTACCTACACCACACTCCATTCACTCAATTTAATAGCGCAAAGCATAGAGCTTAGATCCAGCATGCACAGCATAAAGGTTATACCAGCATGCATAGCTGAGAACATATATCACGCATGCATAGCATATGGCTTATATCCCGCATGCATAGTCTAAAAACGACAACGGCTCCTAAAGGAGCCGCGTCATGCAGAAATATGACTTAGAACTATAGCTTAGGAAAAGCTTAACTATGTGTTCTCTATCTGTAGAAGTTGGTGTAGTTGTTGCGCTTGCGTTTAAAGAACTCTGAGAGTAAGAAGAGTGAGGCAACCACTAAACCAGTAGCAAAGGATACAAAGATCCACTCAGGCATACTAAAGCCAAAGAGCTCCCAACCAAGAGGTGAGCAGCTCGCGGTTGGAGAAAACATCCATGGCAGCCACTCATCTAGTGGCATAAAGGATGGGTAGCTTGCCTTAAGCTTGCAAGTAGCACCAAAACCAGTTTGGTATACAGAGGTAAGGTGTTCAAAAGCCACGTACAGACCACCTGCAGAGCCTGTGAGGAAAGTTAAGGTGGCTAGCTGTCGGAACAAGAAGAAGTTTGGATAGAGAAAGCCTACTAAGCCTGCAATGATGAAGCTCATGTAGAAAGCTCTTTCATAGACACAATAAACGCAAGGATCCATGCGTAAGCCATACTGAAAGTACAGGCCACAGCCTTCTAATACAACTCCCAGTAAAAACAGCAAAATCCAAACTAAACGATGCCGCGTGAGCGATTGGATCAGGTGAATGAATCCCATAGTGTCTGTCCGCAAGATAAAGCTAGCTAAGTTGGTACCTTAAGCATGATTGCTTAAAGCACACTCTATCTAATGTACTTTAATTCTTGTGAGAATAAAAGCGCATTGAGCGCCTCAAATAAAATGAGTTGCCAAAGCTTGTTAGACTTCACAAAGTTGCATGTAGCTACCGTACAGTATCTGATTTCGTTCAAGGCATTAATTTTCAATTAAAACCATCAGCTCAAACTAAAACACAATCAACAGCAAAACAGCTCGTATCCATTCCCGCCACTAACAACTTAATATCAACTAGACCAAAATTGACCGAGGAGCGGTCTATTAGCTCAAGATAGACTCATGCAGCTAAATAGACTTGCAGCCGTCTTCTTAATTGCTCTTAGTACAGATAGCCAAAGCTTGCCAAAGTCATAATTAATAAGATCAAAACCGTCCAAACTCTTATGCTGAGCTCAGATCGTTCTCATGATCCTCATAAGCTTTATGAGCTACATTCACATATAAAAAAAACAGCAGCAAGGTATCTCATCTTAAAAATGAATAGCCGCTTCTAACAGTTTCAATAGCACAAGAGTAGCTAAATAAAGTCAAAACAGTGTAGCTGCAATAATACGAGTGAGCACTAACATCGGTGATCTTAAAAATATCAAAGCTTTAAAAAGATAAGATCACGCACTTTTGCAAGATAAAAGTATTGGCTGAAAAGAAGGGATCGACACTAGCAGAGCGAAGCTTAATAGCACCATTGATTAGAACAGGCTACAGAAAGCAGGTTCCTTGAACAGCTAAGGTAGTAGCGATGAGGCGAGTCTTACAAAGAGCACAGAGCAAAGAACAAAAAGATCTAAAACATGAGTGAGAAGATCAGTGAGCATGAATGCTAATTACAAGTAGAACAGCATTCACGGTATGCAGTGAGCAAGAGATGGAGTTGTTAGTGGTCTATAGAAAGTGGCTTAAACTGTTAATTGCTCCTAGGTTTGAGGCCAGGATCAGAGCCTATGATCTTAGCGTGTGATCTTTGAAAAGATAGGGGACTCTGATCTTTAAAAAAGTGAGTTCTATTTGCTACTTAAGTGGTGATCTCGTGCTTAACTTGTTGGACAAGTATACAAGTGCATATATAAGCGATTTGTGTTGTTATTGCACCAAAATAGAACACTTAAAAGTGGTGTAGTTGATAACGATTTATCAAAAACTACAGATCTTACATGTTCTTAAGATAGTCGTCGTAATAGACACGTAACTTAGTTAAGGCCGCTAGGATTTGATTTAGCTGGCTTTGTTGAGATCGCAAAAATTGCTTCGTGATGGCAAGTAAACCCAAGTTGTCTTAAAGAAAGATTATTGCATCACAAAATGATGTTGAATTTGAATCATCAAATTGGGCAAAAATGTAGCACCATAATAGTGCAAACCCTATATCTATCGGACTTGTTGGCCATGTTTTGATTAGTAATTTGCTATATGCATAAAAGTATAGCTAGGGCAAATTATTTTTGTGGGAAGTGGTGTTTTTCTATCAGATTTGTGATCTGTATTTGGTTTAATGGCTGTAATTTGGTCTTTGTTTCACACTTTTGATCGATTTTGGCAAAATGCACCAGCAAAGTGATTACCATGTAAATGTCTTCACAAGCGATGACTTGCTACTTAAGTGACCAGATGCTTTGCATCAACTTAAATGTATTTAGCAACTGTTAAGTATGTAGTGCAGTTAGAGCTTAAAGATGACTTTAATCTTAAGTGTTTAAGGTTGTAAGACATTGAGATGGGGACGGTTTGTATCAGCTTTACCTATCTGGCCAATCACCATGTGATTGTAACTTTTCTTTAAATCAGTAGGTGGAGCGGCTCTGCAAAGTTTATGAGTTCATCTTTGACTCAAATTGATTTGTTTGCGCTTTCATTAAGCAACCTCAAAAGAGGAGCTCAATGACTTTTAGCTGTTGCAACTTAGCAGAGTTCAATTTTCTATTGGGGGTTTTAAAATGCGTTTAGAGCACGATTTCATTGGTGAGTTGGAAATTGCTGACGACGTTTTCTACGGTGTTCAGACTTTCCGTGCAAAGCAGAACTTTGACATCACTGGTGAACATCTTTGTGACTATCCTTCATTCATCTACGGTTACGCTAAGGTAAAGAAGGCTTGTGCTTTAGCAAACTGCGAGTTAAAGCTTCTTGATCAAGAGAAGTGCGATTACATCGTTAAGGCTTGTGACGAGATCTTAACTGGTAAGTACAACGACCAGTTCGTAGTTGACATGCTCCAGGGCGGCGCTGGTACTTCCACCAACATGAACACCAACGAAGTTATTGCTAACGTTGGTCTGACCATGATGGGTCACCAGAAGGGCGAGTACAAGTTCTTACATCCAAACGATCACGTCAACCTCTCACAGTCAACCAACGACTCTTATCCATCAGCAATTAAGATTGCTACTTACGACGACATCGGCACCCTGTTCGAGTCTATCAAGCTTCTGCGTGACTCCTTTGCTAAGAAGGCAGAAGAGTTCAAGGACGTAATCAAGATGGGTCGTACCCAGTTACAAGACGCTGTTCCAATGACCTTAGGTCAGGAATTCCACGCTTTTGTAACCATGCTCGACGAAGACTTAGAGCGTCTTGAGGAAGCCCGTAAGTTAATGCTCGAGGTTAACCTCGGTGGTACTGCTATCGGTACTGGTATTAACGCTCACCCAGATTTCCCTAAGGTTGTTGTAAAGCACTTACGTGAGATCACTGGCGACGACTTCAAGTCCTGCGCTGACTTAGTTGCTGCTACCCCAGATTGCTCTGGTTACGTACACGTAATGGGCACCTTAAAGCGTATGGCTGTTAAGCTCTCCAAGACCTGTAACGACCTGCGTTTATTAGGCTCAGGCCCACGCTGCGGTCTCAACGAGATCAACTTACCTAAGATGCAGCCAGGCTCATCCATTATGCCAGGTAAGGTAAACCCAGTTATCCCTGAGGTTGTTAACCAGGTTTGCTACCACGTAATCGGTGCTGACGTTGCTGTTAACTTCGCCGCTGAGGCAGGTCAGTTACAGCTCAACGTAATGGAGCCAGCTATTGCTTACGAAGTATTCAAGTCTATCAAGATGTTAGATAAGGCTTGCCGTACCTTAGCTGAGAAGTGCGTTGATGGCATTACCGCTAACGAGAAGCAGTGCTTAGACTTTGTTTTAGGCTCAATCGGTATCGTTACCGCATTAAACCCATACATCGGCTACGAGAACTCCGCTTCTATCGCTAAGGAAGCTTTATTAACTGGCAAGCGTGTACGTGAAGTTGCTTTAGAGCGCAACTTACTGACTGAAGAGCAGTTAGATGAGCTCTTAACTCCTTCTAACATGCTTAAGTCAAACCTCTCAGCAGAGAGCCGTGCTCACTTCGCTAAGAAGTAAGAGCCTTCGCTGTCACAATCATAACTTTATTTAATGTGACAGCCTTTGCCAAAAGAATAATCTCACTCACCACTGGCATTTGCCCTCTTGCCCTGTTGCTTTTGCAACAGGGTCAAGGGTCTAGGGAGTGCTGCACCTTGAGAAAGGTGCAGTTTGCTGTTTGCAAAAGACAAATATATACATGTATCTTGCATTAGGCTTTTGGCAATCGTTGTGTATGAGTTATTGTGACTTGTTCATCTTGTAACCAGTATGGTTACTTATCCTAAATTGCTTCTATTGATTTCTCTTTAAGACATGTTCTTGTAGGATGAAAACTTAGTTACACAAATGTGCTGAACAGATTTTATTGGCAGCATGTCAGTGGTGTGAAGTAACTAAAGTTTCTACCAAGCTAAACACTCAATTAACCGAGCCTAAGTTTGAGAAAACTGGGGTAGGGGTTTTGTTGTCTTTGCTAGGCTACATAATTGATAGAGGCTCTGCCCTTTGGGGCATAAGGAGATACAATGGATATTATGCTTATACTGCGCCTCTTGGTGCTCTTTGGCGTGATCTTTATGGGTATCCGCCTCGGTGGTATGGCTATCGGCTATACCGGTGGTCTTGGTGTTATCGTTCTGACCGTATTTTTAGGCATGAGCGCTGGTGCCATCCCAACCGACGTTATTCTCATCATCATGTCCGTAATCGCTGCTATTACTGCTCTGCAAAAGGCAGGTGGTCTCGATTACATGGTTCGTATTGCTGAAAAGATATTAAGAAACAATCCTAAGCACATTAACTACTTAGCTCCAACTGTTACCTACGTATTAACCATCTTAGCTGGTACTGGTCACACTGCTTTTGCAATGATCCCAGTTATCGTAGAAGTTGCTAAGGAGCAGAATATTAAGCCAGCTGGCCCTCTGTCAATGGCAGTTGTTTCAGGTCAGGTTGCTATTACTGCATCCCCTGTATCTGCAGCTGTAGTTTATATGACTGGCGTGCTTGAGCCATTTGGCTGGTCTTACCCAGCTCTGTTAGGTGTTTGGTTAGTAACCACCTACTTAGGCTGTATGATTGCAGCTTTCATCATGTCTACCTTCTTTAACAAGGGTAAGCTTGATGAGGATCCTGAGTACCTTGAGCGTGTTAATAAAGGCTTAATTGCTCCAGTTTCTCACGAAAAGCCAGAGCTCCCAGCTTCTGCTAAGTCTGCAGTTATGATCTTCTTAACTGGCGTGCTGTGCGTAGTTCTGTATGCAACCTTCATCTCTGACGTTATCCGTGTACCATTCACTCAGTATTTACAGGCTAACGTTGCTGACGGTGGTTCTGCAATCTCTGCTGCTCTGTTAACCGTGCTTGAGCCTCTGAAGTTAGCTCGTGACGGCGCTATCATGTCATTCATGCTCTTGATTGCAACATTCATTGTTATCAAGTGCAAACTGAACACTGGCGAACTTGCTGATACCCCAACCTTCAAGTCAGGTATGACAGCATGTATCTGCGTACTCGGTGTAGCATGGCTTGGTAACACCTTCGTTGCTGGCTACTCTGCTCAGCTTCAGGACTTCTCAAAGGATATCGTTGCCGAGTATCCAGCAGTTCTGTCAGTTGTGCTGTTCTTCATCTCAGCATTACTCTACTCACAGGCAGCTACTGCTAAGGCTCTGATTCCTGTAATTATCGTAGCTTTAAACATTGAGGCTAACCCAGATCTCGCTTACATCTTAGTTGCTTCATTCGCTGCTGTATCAGGCCTCTTCATTCTGCCAACTTACCCAACTCTGTTAGGTGCTGTGCAGATGGACGACACTGGTACTACTAAGATTGGTAAGTTCATCTTCAACCACTCAATGTTATTGCCTTGCATACTGTGTATCTTCATCTCTGTAGCATTAGGCTTCGTTGTAGCCCCAATATTCTAAGCGATAAGTACATAGACACGCATATATAATCACGGGCTGCTTTTTAGTGGCCTATAAAGAACGCCAGGGTATCAAGTCACAATTCATTAGGCATGAGCCATGGCGTTCACTTTAAAGGACGGATAGGCAAAACTTCCAACAGAAAGTAACAGAAGTTTATCTGTCCTAAATGCCGCTTTAAAAGCAGCGGTAAAAGCTTAAATCCGACTGATACTGCCAAATATGATCAAAGCCCTGATCTACTTTAGTAAGTCAGTCTTTTAAAGAAAAGCATCCTCCCGAGAGTTGCTAACCTACCGAATCTGTCGAACCCTCGATAGAACCGCGTAGGGGAGCAATCCCCTGCGCTTTTCAATAGGGGTATGGGAAAAATTTGGCACAATCAGGCACACTCTTTGTGCCACATTTCCTAAACTAAAGACAAGCTTTGCAATTTGCCCGCTGGCCAAAACTAGCGGGCTTTTTTGTGCTCGCAAAATGGCCTTTACCCTCATGTGGTTTGTCTTTGTTAGCTAAATGGTGTGACTTTTCTTACACCTCTAGTTTTTCCTGTTGTAGCGCAAGAGATGTATAGAGATAAGGTTGAAGAGTATAGGTATTTTGATAGCAAGAGAGTAATGCTAGAACTTGTATCTAGGGCTGTATCTAGTATACAAAGCTGATAAAGCTGATATTTATGCGATAGTTGCACTGAGTTGGTAATTTTTGCATAGATTGCGTAAGAGATAATATTTACCATTTAGGTGCAATTAAAGCAAAGTGAATGTTTGTCATATCTTGCTAAGAATCCCGTGAAAAAGGGAATATCTTAAGTGACCAGACATGTGCGCAAGTGGCTAAAACATCATCTTTTTGTAAGGCTTTTGAGGCATTCTCATATTCTTGCACGTCATCACAGTTACAAACTGCAACTTGTCTATAATTACTCTTAGCAAGCTGTTAATGCTTTGTTTGCTCAATCCTAGTGCAACATCGAGTTCGCTTCATTGGGTTCATGCATAGCATAAACTGCAAGATTGCATAATTTGAGCATCTTTAGTTGCAATGTCTAGCTGTCGAACTGAGCTTATAAGAGTAGGTTGAAGGCAGCTGATGATCATGTTTCTTTAGCGGATTGCGCTATGTAGTGATGCGTTTGCATTGCATAGTGTGGTGTGTGCTGAAATTAAGTGATAGAGCTTTCGGGACTTGTTCTGAGGTAACCGTCTTCAAGAAACTCAAGCGTTGATGGGAACTCTGAACATTTGCAAATTCTAGATCCTTAAATCCGTATCTTTCTTATTGCATACGCTCTTAAAGATGGCCAGCTATCTTAAAGAGAGATGTGGTAAGTGACTTTTTGAGTCTTAGCATAGTTAGTACTTCTGTCAAAGCTAGTATCGTCTATGTGGGGTATGGTGCATAAGGATGTAGCTGTCATTGTTTTAAGTTGAGTTTATTGCTATGCCAACCATCACGTATACAAAGGCATTTGCCCTGAACTTCATGGGTACAGCGCCTGTCTGGTACAAACTGTTTATCCTGGCCTGCTTGGTTATTAACCCAATTCTGGCCTTCATATCTCCAGTACTCGCTGGCTGGGTTTTAGTCGGAGAATTCATCTTTACTCTGGCGATGGCCTTAAACTGTTACCCTCTGATTCCAGGTGGTTTCCTTGCGATTGAGGCAGCTTTCATTGGCCTTTGCGACATGGAACACGTGCGCCACGAAATCGGTGCAAATTTAGAAGTTATCTTACTTCTGATGTTCATGGTTGCCGGTATTCACTTCGTACGTGATGTGCTCTTATTTGTATTTACCAAGCTTTTAGTTAAAGTACGCTCCCACACCTCACTGGCATTAATTTTCTGCTTCCTCGGTGCTTTCTTATCAGCATTCTTAGACGCTCTGACCGTTTTAGCTGTAGTTATCACCATCTGCATGGGCGTATACCGTTACTACCACGATCTCATTTCTGGCAACAATCCCGCTGCTCGTGTTAACAATGACGATTACGTACAGGACGAGTTCAAAGGTGATCTTGAGCAGTTCCGTGCTTTCTTACGTTCTATCTTAATGCACGCTGCTGTTGGTACCGCTCTTGGTGGTGTATGTACCATCGTTGGTGAGCCACAGAACATCATTATCGGCCACATCGCTGGCTGGAACTTCGTTGAGTTTGCTGTTCGCGTATCCCCAGTTTCTCTTCCTGTAGTTCTGTGCGGTTTCTTAACTTGCTTCCTTCTTGAAAAGACCAAGCTCTTTGGTTTTGGTAAGACTATGCCTGAGTCTGTTCACAAGATGTTAGTTGAACAGGACAAGACTACCATGGAGAACCTCACCAAGCGTGACAAGCTCCGTCTTATCATTCAGGCTATCTGCTGTGTTTGGTTAGTTATTGGTCTTGCTCTGCACTTAGCTGCAGTAGGTCTGATTGGTTTATCCATCATCATCTTAGCTACCGGCTTTTGCGGTGTAACCTCTGAAGAAGAAATTGGCAAGTCTTTCACTGAGTCCTTACCATTCTGCGCTCTGTTATGCGTATTCTTCACCGTTGTTACTGTTATCGCTGAGCAGCAGCTCTTCACTCCACTCATCGAGTGGGTATTAGCCGCACCAATGGATCAGCAGCTGCCAATCTTCTATATTGCTAATGGCGTCCTGTCTTCTGTATCTGACAACGTATTCGTTGCTACCATTTACATCCAGGAAGTTTACAAGGCAATGCTCAATGGTGTTATCACTGGCGAGCACTTTGACCACTTAGCTATTGCTATTAACGCTGGTACCAACTTACCATCTGTTGCAACTCCTAATGGTCAGGCTGCATTCTTATTCTTATTAACCTCAGCTTTATCTCCGCTCATCCGCTTAAACTACTTAAAGATGATGTTCATGGCACTCCCATACACCATCGTGCTTACTGTAGTTGGTCTGCTTGGCACTTGGTTCATCCTGCCAGAAATGACTCAGATGATGATCGAGTCTGGCATCATTGAGTCTGGCAACATCACTCACGCTGATGAGGTTGGCTCTGCTCTCAAGCAGGCCGGTGCTGCAGCTGCTGAGGCCGCAACTCAGGCTGTTGGCCACTAATCGAGCTTACGCTACCAACCGCTAAATCGTTGTAGCGCTTAAGCGCACTTAGGCAATGAGACAGCTCATAGCACCTTAGGCTACCAACTAAGCATCATGCTTAACTTAACAAGCTTGGTAGCCACCATCTCACAAGCAAGCATGCCCATTGTCATGCTTGCCTCTTAACAAGAAGGCGATTGTCTGCCAGTAGACACTCGCCTTTTTTCATCCAAAAAGCTAATCCATCCATCCATCCATCCATCCATCCATCCATCGCCACTGTTAAAAAGCCCACCACACAACATTTAATCAAAACGCCATCCGACCATCTCTCAAGCAATTAAAAGAACTGCTCTAGCTTTGATTTTATGTATCTATGATGGCCGCTGTTAGATAACTATTTTGTTAAAAAGCCATATATCGTCAACATTGAGAAACAGTTTCAAAAAGTAGCTCAGAAACATTGACAGTACTAGTTTCTATGCAAAAAAGTCCTAACAAATACTCTTGTTCTGCAAATCATTAATTAACGGCATTTACAAGCTGTTATATCTAGAGAATAAGGAAATATCTAGACTCTAATGAACAATATCTCTACAAGTTTGACATTCGATTTAATGCAAAGTGACTGCAAATGTACACATATGGGAATAAGATAGGCCGTTGAGTGGTTTAGAAAGTGAGAAGCCTTAGTAGACAAGCTTTCTACTAGATTCTCCCGCTCAAAAAGTTAAGCTCATCGGTCATTGTCTCGATGCACGATCGAGCATATTGAGCAAACAAACATTTTGGAGAAGTGCAATGGCGGTATATGTAAATACCAATTACAGCGCGTTGCAAGGTCAGCGTTATTTAGGTAACGTTCAGAATCAGCTGACCACCACATACCAGCGTTTATCAAGCGGTATGCGTATTAACAGCGCTAAAGACGATGCAGCAGGCCTTCAGATTGCTGATCGTTTAACCTCCCAGATTAATGGCCTCAATCAAGGTAACCGTAACGCTTCAGACGGTATTGCTTTAGCCCAGACCATTGAAGCTGGCATGGATGAAATTTCTGGCATGCTCCAGAAGATGCGTACCCTTGCAGTTCAAGCTAATAACGGCACAAACACAGCTGAAGATCGCAAAGCCTTAGGCAAAGAGGTTGAGTCATTAGCCAACGAAGTTAATCGTATTGCAACACAGACAACCTATGCTGGTAAGACAATCTTAAACGGCATAAGTGCTGATGAAAGCTCGATTTATGGTTCAGATAAAACTGATGGTGGTGATAACACCAAAGCTGGTAAAGCAGGAACTATGACTCTACAAGTAGGTTCCAACAAAGGCGATACTATCAGCTTCTCAGTAAACTCATTCATGTTCTCCGCAATCAAAAAGAATGACAATCTGATTAAAGACGCTGATACTATCTTTTTAGTTGCTGCAGGCAAGATCACTACTAAATTTTCATCTGCTAAAACAGATGGCTCTGATGGCTCTATCAGTGCTGTTATTACTCAGATGGACGAGATGATTAAAGCAGTAGACTCTGCTCGTGCTGACCTTGGTGCCATGCAGAATCGACTTGAGAGCTCTATCCGCAATCAGTCTAACGTAGCAGCTAATGAGGCTGATGCTCGCTCACGTATTCGTGATGCTGACTTTGCTGAAGAGTCTGCAAACCTCACTCAGCAGAACATCATCCAGCAGGCAGCTTCTTCCATGCTGATGCAGGCTAACACCCGTCCTCAGCTTGGCTTAAGCTTATTAGGCTAAGGGGAGGAAATCACATGGCAGTATATGTAAATACCAATTATTCAGCCCTTCAAGGCCAACGCTACCTAGGTAACGTCCAGAACCAGCTCACTACTACATACCAGCGCTTATCAAGCGGTATGCGTATCAATAGCGCTAAAGATGACGCTGCTGGCCTCCAGATCGCTGATCGTTTAACCTCCCAGATTAATGGCCTCAACCAAGGTAACCGTAACGCTTCAGACGGTATTGCTCTTGCTCAGACTGCTGAGGCAGGTATGGACGAAATCTCTGGCATGCTCCAGAAGATTCGTACTCTTGCAGTGCAGGCAAACAACGGCACCAATACACTAGCTGATAAACAGGCTCTTTCTAAAGAGGCTTCCTCATTAGCTACTGAAATTACCCGTATTGCAAAGCAAACTACTTTTGCAGGCAAGACCATCTTAAACGGCAAGCAGACCAACTCTATTGACCCAATTGCCGGTGGTGGCGCTCAGCCTGCACCTCCTGCACCTCCTGGACCTCCTGCACCTCCAGCTCCTCCAGCAGGTGGTGGTGGTGGCGCAGGCGCTACTCAAAATATTACTCTGCAGGTTGGTTCCAACAAGGGCGATACTATCAGCTTTAATCTTGTTAACTTTCAGTTTTCTGCTATCGGTACTGGTGGTAACGTTAATGCAAACCAGTTCGGTGATGCAAACGGCAAAGATAAGGCTTTCATAAAAGGTGCAGATGGCGCAATCACTGTTAACTTTTCAACTGGTGGTAATGCAGAAGCTATCATTGAGCACATGGATAAGATGATCGGCTACGTTGATAGTCAGCGTGCCGATTTGGGTGCCATCCAGAACAGACTTGAGTCATCTATCCGCAACCAGTCTAACGTGGCTGCTAATGAGGCTGATGCACGTTCACGTATTCGTGATGCCGACTTTGCCCAAGAGTCTGCTAACCTGTCACAGCAGTCCATCATTCAGCAGGCTGCCGCTTCTATGCTGATGCAGGCTAATACCCGTCCTCAGCTTGGCTTAAGCCTCTTAGGCTAATTAGGATCAGACACAAATGGCTGTATATGTAAATACTAATTACAGCGCTCTGCAAGGTCAAAGATACTTAGGTAATGTGCAGAACCAGCTCACTACCACATACCAGCGCTTATCAAGCGGTATGCGTATCAATAGCGCTAAAGATGACGCAGCAGGCCTCCAGATCGCTGATCGTTTAACATCCCAGATTAATGGCCTTAATCAGGGTAACCGTAACGCATCAGACGGTATTGCTCTTGCGCAGACTGCTGAAGCTGGCATGGACGAAATCTCTGGCATGCTCCAGAAGATTCGTACTCTTGCAGTGCAGGCTTCAAACGGCACCAATACTACTGCTGATAAGCAAGCTCTTTCTAAAGAGGCTTCCTCATTAGCTACTGAAATTACCCGTATTGCAAAGCAAACCACTTTTGCAGGCAAGACCATCTTAAACGGCAAGCAGACTAACTCTATTGATCCAATTGCTGGTGCTGGCGGCGGTGGCGGTGGTGGCGGCGGCGGTGGCGGCGGCGGTGCTGCTGCTGGCGCAGGCGCTACTCAAAGTCTTACACTGCAGGTAGGCTCCAATAAGGGCGATACTATCAGCTTTAATCTTGTAAACCTTCAGTTCTCTGCCATTGGTAAGGGAGCTAATATTGCTGATGATAACTTTATCGCTGCCGGTGGTAATGGTGATAAGGCTTTCATTAAGGAAGCGAATGACGCTATTACCATTAACTTCACGGCTGCTGGCACTGCAAGTGAAATTATTGGTTTCATGGATCAGATGATTGGCTATGTTGATAGTCAGCGTGCCGATTTGGGTGCCACCCAGAATCGTCTTGAGTCATCTATTCGTAACCAGTCTAATGTTGCTGCTAACGAGGCTGATGCTCGCTCTCGTATTCGTGATGCCGACTTTGCTCAAGAGTCTGCTAACTTATCACAGCAGTCCATCATTCAGCAGGCAGCTGCTTCTATGCTGATGCAGGCTAATACTCGTCCACAGCTTGGCTTAAGCCTCTTAGGTTAATAGCTCACAAGCTGTAGCCATAGAGCATATTGATTACTGGAAACCTCGCTTTTGCGGGGTTTTCTTGTCTCTAAAGGTATGTGCTGTAGATAAACGCGAGATAGGCGTGATCGTGGGTGTAATTATGCGTGTCTAACATACACTAATTGAGCAAATATATGTTTTAGGATAAGCGTCTTACTCGACTAGATAAGTAGCAGACAGAGTCTTGTAGAAGACTTGTCTAAACAGAATTCTAGTGCTCCTTAGTCAGTGGCCAGGCCCTCCTGACGTCGTCGATAGCGATTGCTATATAGAGCAACAAAGCATATTAGGAGAATGGCCATGGCAGTATATGTAAATACCAATTATTCCGCCCTTCAGGGTCAGCGTTACCTCGGCAATGTTCAGAACTCTTTGACTACTACATACCAGCGCTTATCAAGCGGTATGCGTATCAATAGCGCTAAAGATGACGCTGCAGGCCTCCAGATCGCTGATCGTTTAACCTCCCAAATTAATGGCCTCAATCAGGGTAACCGTAACGCATCAGACGGTATTGCTCTTGCTCAGACCATGGAAGCAGGTATGGACGAGATCTCTGGCATGCTTCAGAAAATCCGTACCTTAACTGTTCAGGCAGCTAACGGCACCAACACTGCAGAAGATCGCAAGGCTCTTGGCAAGGAGATGGAGTCTTTAGCCAACGAAGTTAACCGTATTGCTATGCAGACTACATACGGTGGCAAGAAGATCTTAAACGGTATGGGTAAAGATGACAGCTCACTGTTTGGCAAGGATAATGACGGTTTTGATAAAGGTAAGGCTGGTAAAGATGGTACTATGACCCTCCAGGTTGGCTCCAATAAAGGTGATACCATCTCGTTTACTGCAAAGTCATTTATGTTCTCTAAAATTGGTGCAGCAGCTAATACTGCTGATTTAGTAAAGGTCGGTACTGATACTGTATTTGGAACTAATGCTGATACCGGTAAGATCACAGTAACTATGAGTAAGCTCGATTTTTCTGATGCGACAAAGAATACATATGTCGGTAAAGTGATTGAGCTGATGGACTCTATGATTGGTGCTGTTGACGCTGCCCGTGCCGATTTAGGTGCGATCCAGAACAGACTTGAGTCATCTATCCGCAACCAGTCTAATGTGGCAGCTAACGAAGCTGATGCACGCTCACGTATTCGTGATGCTGATTTTGCTGAAGAGTCTGCTAACTTATCACAGCAGTCCATTATTCAGCAGGCAGCTGCTTCTATGCTGATGCAGGCTAATACTCGTCCACAGCTTGGCTTAAGCCTGCTTGGCTAATAGATTTTGTTTGATGAGCTCTAAAGAGCAATGAAAAGGGCAGCCAGATGGCTGCCTTTTTTTGTTGGTGGGAGTGGGGGATATTATTTTTTTGTGGTCTAGTGGTTTAGCTGTCAATGAGGGAGCACTGGCATGACCGAAATAGCGCAAAGTGATAGATATTTATCAGCTATGATTCCATTGTGCAGCGTTCATGTTAATTGGTGCTAATCTGTGTCGTATACAATAGGTTATAATCTTGCAACAGCAGTATTTACATAAAGTGTTAAACTATTTGGCCCTGCGATTGGAGCTTTGAGTCTTAGTTGAGAGGTGACAGCGTACGTTTAGTGGCTGCTGCCATAAGTTCTGAAGTTTGCGCCTATAGTAATGCTGTATTAGTGCAGCTAGTTGGTTGTTAGTAGAACGCTGAGGTTAGGTCCTGAGCGCATGATTGAGTCCTTTTGCATCTCTGATTGCATCTGATGCGCTTTGAGTGGTGCGTTTGAGAGTACTGAATCATGGAGCTTAGAAATCCCTCAGTCGGTTCGATTGGAGGTTTTTAATGCAGGTTTATCTCGTTGGTGGAGCAGTACGCGATCGGCTGTTGGGCATCAGCGGCGCTGATCGCGATTATGTAGTAGTTGGTTCTACTCCTGAAGAGATGATGTCTTTAGGCTATGAGCAGGTTGGTCATGACTTTCCTGTCTTTTTACACCCTGAAACTCATGAGGAGTATGCGCTAGCCCGTACTGAGCGTAAGAATGGTCGTGGCTACAAGGGCTTCATTTGCGACTTCAAAAAAGAGACTACTTTACAAGAAGATCTCTTAAGACGTGACCTTACAGTTAATGCCATTGCTGAGGACAGCGAGGGCAATTTAATTGATCCTTACAATGGATTAGAAGATCTCAAAAAGCGCGTTTTACGCCACGTCTCTCCTGCATTTGTTGAAGATCCACTGCGTGTATTACGTGTCGCTCGCTTTGCTGCAAAGATGCATCACTTAGGCTTTAAGGTCGCTGATGAGACTTTAGAGTTAATGCGCACTATCGTAAATGAAGGTGAGCTTGAAGCGCTTACCCCTGAGCGTGTTTGGGTGGAACTTGAGAAGGCTCTTAAGACCAACAATCCTGAAGTCTTTATTGAGATCCTGCATTATGTAGGCGCTTTAAAGGTGGTGCTGCCTGAGGTAGAGGCCCTCTCTGGTGTTCCAGGTCCACGTCGTTGGCATCCTGAGATCGATACCTTAATTCACACCATTATGACGGTGCATCGTGTAGCTCAAGAAAGTCCAGATCCAGTTGCTCGTTTTGCTATGCTGTGTCACGACTTAGGCAAGGCTCTAACTCCACCTGAGAACTGGCCACATCATTACAAGCACAATGAGCTAGGCTTAAAGCCTCTTGAGGAGCTGTGCACTCGTCTTAAGGTACCAAACCACTATCATGACTTTGCCAAGATTGTGGTCTACCATCACTCTTTTATTCACCATTTATATAAGAATGGTCCAGAGGGTGTAGTTCATCTCTTAGATGGTCTTGATGCTTGGCGTCGTCCTGAGCGTGTTAAGCCATGGATCTTATGCTGTAAGTGTGACTTCCTTGGTCGTAAGGGCTTTGAAAATCGTCCATTCCCACGTGCTGAGTATCTCTATGAGATCTTTACTCTCTGTCAGACTGTGACTGCAACTGAGTTTGTTGAGGCTGGCTTAAAGGGCCCAGACATTCGTGATGCAATGCATAACAAGCGAGTAGAGCTAGTTACCGAGTTCATGTCTAAGATGCCTCAGAGCGAACTTGATGACAGTGCTAATAGCGCACCTCCTGCTGATGAGTTTACTATGGAAATCGACAGCAACCGCGCTATTGAAGACGAATTCCGTTATCGCGATTAGTTTTTTGATCGCGTATGGCTAGTTTTTTAAATTATGGTGCTGGCCATTTTGCTAGTGGCTGGCCTTAGATGCAAAAAGCCCCTGCAATCAAATCTATGATGCAGGGGCTTTTGTTTTTGGATCTAAGTATGTAGCTAGTGTTTAGCTTGTGCTTAGGCTAAGAAGTATAAAAGACCGAAGCCAAGTAAAATACGGTAGATTACAAATACGGCCATACCTGACTTTGAAATAAAGCGCATGAATAGTGCAATCACAATCAGAGCAGTGATGAAGGCGATGATACCACCAACTAGCATCTCTACAGGGTTGGCAACGCCAGGAACGTCAGAAGTAACTAGCTTAATGCCCTCAAGTAAAGCTGAGGCCAGAATGATAGGAATGGATAATAGGAAACTAAAACGAGCGGCAGCCTCAGGACGCATGCCTAAGAATAAGCCTGCAGTCATAGTGATACCCGAGCGTGAGGTGCCTGGGACTAAAGCTAATGCCTGTGAAAAACCAATGACTAAAGTCTGAGCAAGGTTGAGCTTACGGAGGCTATCTGGGCGATTGTTATGTAAGTTAGCCTTAGTATGCCAGTTCATCTTGCGATTTACATAAGATGCTAGACCTAAGAGCAGACCAAAGCCGATGGTAGTATAGGCAATAATATGAATGGAGCGGCCGGCTGTAGAGACAAACTCTTCAAGTAATAAGCCTGCAACTGCAGCTGGAATAGTGCCGATAACAATGAACCAGCCTATGCGACTTTGCGGAGTCTGCTTGCGAGTTATCATCGACTTAATGGTGTGAATAGTGATCTCGTATAAATCTGAAATGTAGTAAATCACTACAGCGAGTAAAGTACCAAGGTGAACAGCGACGTCAAAGGCAATGCCTTGATCATCCCATCCTAATAATTGGCTTGGAAAAATGAGGTGAGCGCTAGAGGAGACAGGTAAAAACTCAGTAATACCTTGGATTAAGGCTAGAACCACAATATGAGTGATAGGCACTTGGTTTTCCTTGTTAACACAGTAAAGACTGAAACAGTCGTGAAAATCCTATCTGATACGCACAAGAGGGCGAGACACCGTAAATTACATATCAAACACAGCAAAGCTCAACTTAGAACAGCAAGCACCAGCATGTAATTAGTACATAGCTTACAAGCTAAGCTAGTGTTGGGGTCAAGGCATTAATATGCGCCTAGACGTGCTTTAGATGATTAAATCAAACTATAAGCTTATAGCTTGCTTATAAAGTGGCAATTGTACTACATGATATATAGGCTAAAAAACAACAACATTATCAGAACGCTGTGACAATGTCTTTTTGCGCTCAGTTAGGCCATAAAGTTAGGGCTGTGATCTTTTAAAAGCATTAAGCCTTAAGTTTAGGCCGATAGCCATTTATTTTGCATGCAAGGAAACACACGATAAACAAGTACTGTGCTTACTTTCTGTGAAAGCGTTTGACATTTTAGCAAGCCACAAGGCCTAACACGAATGATTTGCAATAAAAAGTTAATCATGAGGCAAGAAGAGCTTGCTCATGAGGACGCTAAGATAGAAAAGTGGCAGCTAAGCTAGAGAAGAGGCAATAGTAGCTAGGGTCGTGGTTATTTTCTTTTTCTAAGTGCTTGTAAGCGATAAATAGAGCAGGGGTTGTGTGCCTAGCTATAAACTTTAAAGGCAGGAATTAACCCGCCTTTAAAGTGCAATCTTGTGATTGTCTAAAGCCTATATCAAGGATAGCTATAGGCAAGAGCGATTAGTTACCCCAAGAGGTGAACTTACGCTTAGTATCAAATGGAACCTTAACTACACGACGGCCTTCTGGAATATGAGGAACCATCTGCTCATTAAGCTCACTAACTGGCAGACCTAAGATAGGGTGTACGAGCTCTGGAGCAATGTCGTTAAGCGGAATGTTAACGAAAGGATAGTCCTGAATGTCGTGGCGAGGTACCTTGCAAGGCTCATCACGAACTTCATTACCGTAAGTGAGGATATCAATATCAACGCGGTGCTTAAGACCAAAGTTGGTGCTGTTGTAAATCATCAGCTCAGCACCAGCCTCACCTTCAATCTTGACGATCTCATTGTAAAGATCTTCCATAGAAAGTTCAGTAGAGCCGCCAACACATAAGTTGTAGTAGTCAGGCTCAGCCTCACGGACTGCCTTTGACTCGTAAACAGGGGATACTTTAAATTCTTTAAACAGTGGGCGTAACTTCTCAAGCGCAAACAATACGGCATTGTCGCGGTTGAGGTTGGAACCGATACCTAAATAAACTTGAGTACTCATAAATCCTAGTCCTCGCGTGTCCTCATTATTTCTACGCCGACTCCCTGTGTATTGGTCACAGCATGAGTCTTGAGTATTCTGAGCTGTACTGAATGAGGTTTAAACTCATTCAAAATCATAGCGCAAATCTCTTCGGCTAAAGTTTCAATTAGCTCAGCCTTACGTTCGATAACGAAGGCAGTAACTTTCTTGCATACCTCAGCATAGTTGATGGATTTGCTAAGGTCGCCGCTGAGTGCGCACTCATGCAGGTCGTGCTGCATGGTTATATCTAATTCAAGAGGCTGCTCGTACTCACGCTCATGTTGCAAAATGCCAATGATGGCGTTGATTTTGAGGCCTTTGATTAAAATCTTGTCCATTGCTACTCCGTTTTGCAACACTTGAATACCACATTAGTGACATCGGTTGCTTAAATAGAGTCTAGTTGCTCATATTTTGAGCATAGCTACAGCATAAAAGCACAATATTAGGTACAAGGATCAACGCAAGCTAGGTTGCTGTGTTAAAGACTGCACTATGTGCTTTTTGCAGTAGTCTTATCTGAAATCTAGGTTACTTAATTTTTTATAAAGGCTTAAGTGAAGATAGATGCCAGCGTGGGAAAACATTTACACCAAGATCGGCGCGTTCACCAGCCTTAAAGCGCAGCATACCTGCAAGAGCAATCATGGCTCCATTGTCGGTACAGAACTCACGACGAGCAAAGAATACTTTGCCCTTACGCTTGTTCATGAGTGCAGTTAAAGACTCACGAATAGCACTATTAGCACTTACACCACCAGCTACTACTAAGGTGTTCATGTGAGTCTCGTCTAAAGCTCGCTTGCACTTTGCAGTTAAAGTATCTGCAACGGCATCTTCAAAACACTTAGCAATATCGGCCTTCTCAGCTTCGAGATTTTCGCTCTTGTGTACTGCATTTAGTACTGAGGTCTTTAAACCTGCAAAAGAGAAATCAAAGTTTGGTCGGTCGATCATTGGACGAGGGAATTTGTATTTGCTAGAGTCGCCATCTTTTGCCAGTGCCTCAAGCTTTGGACCACCTGGATAAGGGAGACCTAAAAGCTTTGCAGTCTTGTCAAAAGCTTCACCTGCAGCATCATCCACAGACTCGCCTAAGATCTCATAGCAACCAGGCTTCTCAACCTTTATCAGCATGGTATGGCCGCCAGAAACTAAGAGTGCAACAAATGGGAATGATGGAGGATTATCCTCAAGCATAGGAGCAAGCAGGTGGCCTTCCATATGGTGCACGGGTACAGCTGGAATGTTGAGAGCATATGCAAGGGAGCGAGCCTCAACTGCACCAACTAATAGAGCACCAATCAGACCAGGGCCGGCAGTATAGGCAATGGCATCAAGATCTTTAAGGCTAACGCCTGCGTCTTGAGTTACCTTGCGTACAAGCGGCACCACACGTTTGATGTGGTCACGACCAGCAAGCTCAGGTACTACACCGCCATACTCGGCGTGGATAGGGATTTGAGTGTGCAGTGCGTGCGCCAAGAGGCCTTTTTCATCATCATAGACTGCAACGCCTGTTTCATCACAGGAACTCTCAATGCCCAGAACCAGCATTCTTTACCCTCGTTCATTAAAACTATGCCCAGCTCATTGCCTTGATCTTGAATGACTTGAGCTTACAGAGAATACTTAGCTCATAGACAAGTCAATACATTAAATATCAAGGTTTGCGCTTAACAAAATCCCCGCTGAACCAAGAGATTTGTTGGTAACTTGTTAAGATTAGAAAAAGGTTCCAATCACAAGAGCACGCAAGGTTCAAATTTTAACATCTATGCAGGCAAAAAACATAAAAGGTGCAACACAAATCTACGCACCGCACGCAAATACGCCAATTAATTTTCACTAAGGAGCTATCTGCATCTATTCAATGCACTGATCGCTACCCAGAAAAGCCACATAAGTCCTAAGAACCAAGGCTTTTGCCAGCAAGAAAGAATAGATCCATCCGCCACGTATATTGGTATGAGTCAAGCTGGCGTAAGCTAAATTGCAATGCTTAGATCTTCTGATCTTGTGATCTTTTTAGTCTATGATCTCTGATCTTTTAGTAGCCGCAAAGCCCGTAAAATAAGCCTTTAAGCAAGAAAATAACGGTGATCTTAAGTGCTGTGATCTTAAAAAAGATGAGATTTGTCGTTCTTAAGTGCTTTACTTTTGGCTCTCATGACATTAGAATAATGCGCACTTCGATTTCCGGTAATTCTACTTGATGACTCCGGTTTTCTTATGATCCATGGTGGATCGATTTTAACTTTTACTTTTAAGGAAGGTGGTTTGCATGCCAGTCATCAGAGTACGTGAAAATGAGCCATTCGACGTTGCCTTAAGACGCTTCAAGCGTTCTTGCGAAAAGGCAGGTATCCTCGCTGACGTTAGAGCCCGTGAGTTCTACGAGAAGCCAACTACTGTACGTAAGCGTGCAAAGGCTTCTGCTATCAAGCGTCACGCTAAGAAGTTAGCACGCGAGAATGCACGTCGTACACGCTTATACTAATTCGCGTTGCATACTCGACTGAGCTGCAACAGACTATTAGTGGGTTAACCTCTACTAGTAAGTCTGATAGCTACATGGAAGCCCGCCCTGTGCGGGCTTTCGCATATCTGTACCCTCCCAAATCACAAGTAGCGCCTCTTTTTATCCTCCTCTTATCTTCGCTCTTTGCTACTTGCACCTCTTTGCCAAGCCAAACAAGCAAAGCAAAGCGTATCTTATCTACAAGAAACGCTCAGCTCATAAATTACAGGTAAGCTAAGTCAAGGCGAGAGTTTTAGCCACATTCATAAGCAATTAGGCAATACAGCAATACTGCTATCAGGCATGTATTCACAGGACTCTTAATACAACATTGTGTACATAGATTCGGGTAGATAGGTACATTGAGCGCAATCCTTAGAGGCTTTTTATCCTTAATATCAGCTGATAAAACTGCAGCATATCAGCCGATTTATGCAGGTGTATACGGTAGTGCTGGGGTAATCGTCATCTAAGCGTAATTCTTTTCTAAACGTCTTTGCTGTCTCTCGAGTTTGTCCTTCGACTCAGTTTGAAGTGGTTAGTTTGAATGGTTAGTTAAGGGAAATTGTTAGCACAGACATGGAGAAATCTGTAACCGCGAGGTGGCTCTTGTGGATGCCTGACAATAATTGTAGTTTTGTGCGTATATGGTGTCAGGTGGAGTGTGGTTTGAGTCGTGAAACGATACTTAAGTTTTTACTCACTATGGTTTTTAGTACATTAACTTTGTTGCTAAGTGTTAAGCACATCTCATGTAAAGTTCAGACGGTTTTTAAGAGAACTTGGGAGCAAATGGCTTGTATATAGCGTTTTGCGTTATCTATCTAAGGTGGGGACTTTGTAGTTATTGCTTTATAGTTAGGTGTGTAACTAGTCTATAAAGAGCATAAACATGCGCTTGATTGCGAAATAGGTGCTTAAAACCATATGCGTACACCATCTAATTGTGATATGGATCAATTTTTTAAGCATTACTCAAATCTTTTGATACTAGCCTAATACAACAAAAGTACACGTAATGAAAGTTGAGTTAAACAATACTTTTATAAAAAACCTTTATCTATGCGGTTTATATATTGAGGTCTGGTTATAACAGCACGCTCGTTAGTGTTTGCGCACGGTTACGGTACGCACTTTACTTTTAGATGCGGATGTACGATAAAAGTATATAGATAGGGCTTTTGTGTTTTATTCACAATGGAGCAGTGTAGATCCGTAATAGTGCAATCTGCAGTACCAAAGTGATAACTCAATTTAATTCCCTGCATAAGACTAGATGATGGGGTGCTGGCAATAGCTAAAGCTGATAAATACTGCCCCCTGAATCCAAAAGTAGCGAATGTGTACATTGTTATGGCGTTTAGCTGCAACTAAGGCAGAATTTTAAAGCTTAGTACCTTAGTAAGTTAAGGATAAGCTCAAGCTTAAGGTTTAAGTGGATTTAAGCCACATGCCCTTAAAAGAACTGCCTTGAGAAAGTGGAGCCTAAGCCACTTTATTGACTAACAGCAGATACGCGCACATGTGTATTAAAAACTAGGTAAATCCTAGTTGGTACATACAGGTACATGGACTTGTTTATACAAAAGAGCTGCAATTAGTTAAAGTTGGTTCCTGAAATTTGAGGCCTGTCTTAGTTCAATCTGCAGTAGATTGGTATGCTATACATATGACGATAGTGCATCTACGTCTATGTAGATACTGCAAGTGTGAATAGTGACGGTATCTGAGATTAGTGATCACCTTTGTGCAAGAAACAAGGCGGATGCGATATGCAAATCTCTCAAGTATTCGACAAGGTAAGTAGTGCTGTACAAAGCGGCATTCAAAATCTCACAGGCGAAGAACCACCAAAGGACAAGCAGTTTGGCCATGACCGTCGCGTCGTTACTTTCGACCTGTATGGTTGCTTGCTTAACTATCGAATGATTACTCACTTCGTGGGTCAAGTTGGTCGCGAGAACAAATTCGAGCCAGAATTAGTTGAGCGTTACTTCCAACTTTACCTCGAGCGCATTCGTCTGTCTCCTGACTTCATGACCATTCGTGATGTGCTTGAGACTTCGATGAAGTACCTTGATATGGAATTCAATACCAAGGTCTTCACCAAGAATTTTGCCGAGCTGTACCTTATTTATAATGACCTCAAGCCACATCCTGATGTGCTGCCTACTTTAGAGAAGCTGCACCGTGCTGGCTATGAGATGTATATTCTGGCAAATACCGACATTCAGCTTATCTCACGCCAGTTTGAAAACTTAGGCGGTTATTTTAGCGAGAAGACTGTTTTAGTTGCTGATGAGTGTCGTTGCTATAAGCCAAACTTAGGTTTCTTTAAGGCAGCAGCTGAAAAGTTTAAGCTCCGTAGCGCTGACCATTTCCATGTAACTTCAAACTATTTCCAGGATATTGCTCCAGCTTGCCGTATGCATTGGCTCACCGCCTATGTTAACCGTTCTAAGACTGGTGTTTTTGAGGATTTAGAGCCTTCTGTAGTGCTCAATAGCCTTACCGACTTAGAAGAGGGCATGCAGTTTGCCAAGCGCCGTATCGAGGAAGAAGAGCGTGCAGCAGCAGAGCGTGAGCAGCATGCTCGCCTCATTGAGGAAAAGAAGAAGCAAGTTGCAGCTCAGGCAGCTCAGCAGGCTAAGCTTCGTCAGCAACGTGAAATGGCCGCTCGCCAACAGCAGATGCAGCAGAAACAAATGCAGCAGCAGATGGCAGGTATGAGTCCACAACAGCAGCAGCAAATGATGCAGCAGATGCAGCAGCAACAGATGATGCAGCAGCAAATGGCTGGCATGAGTCCACAGCAGCAACAGCGCATGATGCAGCAAATGCAGCAGCAACAGATGATGCAGCAGCGTATGGCTCAGCAGCAAAGACGTGGCCCTGGTATTGGTATGCTCAATGACGATGACCTTGCAGATTTTGCAGGCTCAGGTCCAGCAGCAACTCCACAAAATCAGTACTTTGTACCGCAAAACGAGCGCGATGCTGCTTTAGCTGAGAAGATGCGTCACATGAACCCTGCTAAGGCTCGTGCTATCGCTAGAGCCCGCGAGCGTGGTTTAGCTGCAGCTCGTGGCCGTGTCATGTAGCCACCGCTTCAACTCATATTTCTTTGAAACTGCCGCTTTTTAGCGGCAGTTCCATTTTATCTTCACCAAAAAGCAATCCCATACCACCCCACAAAGCATCCAAGAGATAAGACGAATAACACCAAGCCAATTGGCTCCTGCCAAATCATCGAGCATTGCAATCCATCGCCGCATAGTAAGTACTCAGCACATAGCAAGATGCTCTCAGGGACATGCTCTCCCAAATGCCATGCCAATCGGAGCATAGCGCGTTGCTCTGAGGGCTGTGCTGCAAATGCTTCATGGTGGCAAAAGCATAGGTTCATCAACAAAATGCACGGATTCGTGTCTGCGGCTTCAAGTACGCCAATTGGGCTTGGATAGCGGTTTTTTAGTGACTTTTTACAATGCGGTTGGCTTTTTGTATGTATCGATTGCCTAAATTGTGAACTTAGCGGTGTCGCAAAGGCGCGTGATACATGATTCTAAGGAGTAAATCCTATATAATTTAGGGGCTCTTGTTTGAGCGTTTTGCTATTGGTTATTGGTAAGTAGTTAGGACTGTACTCATGTACCTGGAGTATTTTGGTTTAAATGACTATCCGTTTGACGGTTTGCCTGATAGGCGTTTTTACTATGTCGGCGGATCCCAGCACCAGTCCATCACCTTGCTCAATACCACTCTGTCTCGCTCAGGCAGCATCTGCGTACTTACTGGCCCATCTGGTGCAGGTAAGTCCACTCTCGTGCGCTTATTAATGCGCTCCTTGCCTCATCGTATGCGTATTATTGCCATCGATGATCCTCGTATTGATCCGCATAACCTCATTGCAACTATTTTACGTGCCTCTGGCGTGGTGGCTACTTCATTTGAGTCATTAAATGATCTGACTTTTAAGCTCAGAAAGATGCTTGAGACATCCATTGCCAATGGCATCATTACCACTGTTATTTGCGATGAGGCCCAAGGTCTTAGTGATGAAGTTTTAGAGCAAATTCGCCTTATTTCCAATATCGAAGGTGAAGCTGGCAAGATGCTTAATTTCTTGCTCGTTGGTCGTGACGATTTGATTGAGCATTTAAACAAGCCAATCCACGACATGCTCAAAAACCGCATTAAGATCTTTGCTACTCTGCCACCGCTCACTGCCAACGAAGTAGGCGCATATATAACCTACAGATTGCAGCAGGTTGGTCGAGTCACTCCTTTATTTACCGATAAGGCTATCGACGTCATCACTAAAAAGAGTGCTGGTGCGCCTCGTCTTATCAATGCCATTGCCGATATGGCGCTTAACATTGCCTATCAGAAAAAGTCTGAGCAAGTTAAAGGTGCCATTGCCGCTAAGGCAGCCTATTTAGTAAGCCACAATGAGGATGGTTTACGCAGCTACTTTAAGCATCTGTTTAAAGATATGCTCAGCGCCTCCTTGTACGCCAAAGCCGCTACTATTGGTGCAGCCTTTGTCTGTGCTGGTCTTACCTTTGTCGGCGCACTGATGTTAGTGCAGACCTTCATGCCAGTACGCTCCATTCAAAGTGCGCTTATCAACGATGCTCAAGTGCAAGCTCGTTATCAGGCTGTCTCTGACTATCTCTTCCGTGGCCGCAATGCTGCATCTCGTGAGCTGTATTTCTTTAATCAGGCAGTCTCTGAGTCTTACTTTAAGGTCAGCGCTTTTGCCACCTTATTTAAGGTGCATGGCTACACCGTTGATGATGAAGATGTAACTGTTAACTCAGCTATCTTAAAGAAAGCTAACTTACAAAGCTTATCTCAGACTGGCCCATTAAGTGAGGCTGTTTCATACAATGCTCCAGTACTCATTGGACTCATTGATGACAATCTCACGCCATTTTATGGCGTGCTCTATGAGCTTAATGATGACGTCGCTCAGATGATCATTGGCAACTACTTATTTGCCATTAAGCTTGATTACCTCAAAGAGCGTTATATTGGTGAATACACTGTTATTCATCCATATGTGGGCGATATTAGCGACTTAAAGTCACGTCGTACTGACACTAGAAAGGATATGGAGAATAAACTGCGTCCATATCTAACTGCATATCGCCAAAGAGCTTTAGAAAGCGCTAATCGTGAGGCGAATAAGGCCTTATTAAACTACGAGCGCCAAAAGGATGAAGTAGCTAAGCTGCGTCAAGCCGTACGTCAGCAGCTTTTATCCTCCATTGCTTCAGATAACTTAAGTGACAATCAGCTTGAGAAGATGCTTCAAAACCGCATTGGTGATGCTCTTTTAGAAGACGATGCTTATCAAGAGGCTTTAGCTAATCTTAAGGCTATGGAAAAGCTCAGTGCTGATAAAGAGATTAGAGCTGACCGTATTCGTACTATCTCACTGCGTTTAGATGATGGCTACGAGCGTGCCATGAATCTTTTCTTACAAGAGCAAAGCTTAAGTGAGATTAACGATCGTGCGGTCGCCTTACTGACTTTAGCTGGCTACGATGGCCCGCGCTTATTAAAGTCAGTGCCTGAGGCGCAAGACGTCACTCCTGCTAAGGATAAGTAGGGGGCATAATGCGTATTTCCATTACTCAGAAAGAACTGCAAGAGGCCTTTTATGAGCTTTCCTTTAACCGCTGGAAGGCTCTTAAGCTCTTTTCCTTTTGCTTTGCCTGTTGCATTGTAGGTCTTACAGCTTTGTATTGGACCTTAGATGTCAGCTTTGAAAAGCGCATTGATACCTTAACGCAAAAGCTTCTCCAAGAAATGGAAAACGAGGTCAATAACGCCCAAATGCCACCAGTCTCCAGCCTTTATGAAGGTGTTGTGGAGTATCGTGGCCGTGCTGATTTTGATAATGTTACTATCATCAATCCGCTGACAGCCAAATACATCAAAGACCATTCCATCTCACGTGTGCATGGTGAGCGTCGTGCCGTTGCCGAAGGCATCTATGAAATCCGCTTTACCAAAGTAACCGACGCATCAGACGGTAAATAACATCCTCGACAAATCCACCGCCACAGCACAGCCAAGATCCCAAGCTTCAACCTAACAGCTGCTAGCAAACAACCTCAGCTGCTTGCAGTCTCAGCCACGGCTCAAGTCAAAAACACCGCAACAAAAGACCCATTGTCCCGAATAAGAATGTCCCATAAGACCTAAAACAAAAGGCTCATTAGCCAGAATAAGAATGGGCAATGCGAGTAAAACAACAGGGCAATGAGTTAAAAAATGAAAGGGGACTTAATGGCAAAAGCAAAAGCTGTGGGAGCTGTAAGCTTTTTTAATGCATAGGGTGGCGTTTTTAGCTTGCCTCATAAGTAAAAAGGCCGAACTTGTAAAAGCTCGGCCTTTTTAAGATGCGTTTGAGGCTAACTTTTAGTAGCGGTCACGCTTTTGCTTGCGAGATGGGCGTGGGATGAATACGAACACAACACCTGCAATGGCACCGCACAGTGCAATGATGGCACCTTGCATCCACCAGCGCATTTGCATATCTAAGTCTTTGGTCTCAAGACGATCTGCATAGTCACGATAGAGCTCATCAAGTTCGTTGATGGTGGCATCTTTGTTAACAATAGTTGCCTGCATCTCATGATTGAGCTTGGTTAAACGTGCAACTTCAGCCTCAGCCTTCTTAGTACGCTGCATGAGCTCGTTGTCGTAATTATCTAAGCGACTTTGCAGTTCATCGATCTTGGCTTGGAGCTTGTCTGCAAGAGGACGGCCGCACATATTAGGAGTTAAAGACTCAACTAAGATCCAGTAGTTGTCACTTTCGTACTGAACCTGAGCCCAACGACGGTTATCGGAGTAGCGTAAGAACTTAAGCTCATCACCAACTGAGCGAGCACCTGTTACACGGTAACCCTCACCTGGACCTGAGCGAGTCCATACCTTGTTGTTATCAGAAATATAGACAGGGCCGCCTACATAGAAGCCATTGTCATCACGTACAGGTTCTTTCTTTGCTTCTTCTTCGGCTTTAGCAGTATCTTGGGCTGCTGCTTCCTCAGTTGGAGTAGCTGCATTGTCATTAGTAGCTGCCTCAGAAGCAGTTTCATTTGCAGTGGCGCTAACAGCTGCAGGAGCCTCAGCACTAGCAGTTGCTGCAGCAGTTTCAACAGCCTGTGCTGCCTGTGCTTCTTCTTCGGCATGAGCTTGCAGGCTACCAAGAGCAAAACAAAGGCTGCAAGCAAGAGATACACTTAAAAGTTTATTGATATGCACGTTCGTATCCTTCAAGAGATTCGCAAAGATAGGCAGTAATATTATCACACCATTGCCATTTGTGTTGCTAAAGCCCAATCATGGGCATTTTTGGCAAACTAAAGACCATCATCATCAAGCATACAAAAAGGTCCCTCAAAGTTAAGTCGAGCTCAAAGTCCTAGGCAAAAGCGTTAGCACCACTTTAAGTAGTGATATGGCTTGCATCTGTCAATTCAGGCATTAGAGGAGATCGCCTCTATACAAAACGCAGTTAAAACCTTGCTAGCGCTATCGTGTATCGCAGTTGCTTCTTAGATGCCGAATATCTAACAAAGCTGTTGAGTTAGGATGTATGATTTCAAATAAAGCTGTTGAGGGTAGGGTACAGCTAGCCATAATGCTAGCCATAATGCCTGTTGACCGTGGGGCACATGAGAAATAAGGCTTTTGAGCAATGAAAACGGGCTCTATTGGCAACGAAATGTGAATAGTGTGTACAGTGTGCTTGATTTGTCGCGCTATTGCAGCTACTTTTAGTAAGTAGCTTTATACAGCTAAAAGTAATAGACACGATCTGTTGCGTACTTGAGGTCTAGCAAGGCGCTAGATGAGATCCTTAGGAGTTGCTATGGCACTAAACTCTGACTATCCTTACGACATCTTTCCTGATTTTAATAACTTACCAGAGCTTCCTGAAGAGTTGTTAGCTGATGGACGTAACTTTTATGAGCGCTTAAAGCAGCGTGCAACTCCAGAGGATATGGCTGTATTTGACTCACGCCGTGAACTGCTCTATGTCATGTCCATGTCTGAGTTTATCTCCAGGACTTTGACTCAATATCCAAAAGAGTGTGCTGCACTCATCTCTCAAGGCGCGTTAGATGATCCATTCTTCTCTTTAGATCCAACTGACGTTGTTAACGAGACCATTGTTACAGGCCTTCAAGATCCTGAGCTGAAAAAACGTTTACGTGTATTACGCCGCACCCGTATGGTAGTGATTGCTTGGCGTGATCTTACCGGTCAGGCGGATATTGAAGAGGTTTTTGTCTCTTTATCTAATTTAGCTGAGTGCATTGTTGATCGTACCGTGCATGTGGTTAGAGAGAGCTTAAAGCCGGTCTTTGGTGATGCTTTCGATAAAGAAGGCAAGCAAATGCCGCTGCTTATTCTTGGCATGGGTAAGCTTGGTGGTGGTGAGCTTAACTTCTCTTCTGATATCGATTTAATCGCTTGCTATCCATACGATGACGATACTCAAGGTGGCTCTCGCTCTATTTCTCACCAAGAGTACTTCACCAAGGTCATGCAGCGTTTATCTAATCTCTTAAGCGAGGTGACTGCTGACTCCTTCTGCTATCGTATTGACTTGCGCTTAAGACCATTTGGTGATGCCGGCCCATTAGTTTCATCCTTTGATGCTTTAACTGTTTACTATGAAACTCAGGGTCGTACTTGGGAACGTTATGCCTTAGTTAAGGCCAAGATCATTGGCGACTACCACAAGTGGGGTACTTATGGTGACGAACTCATTGAGCTCTTGCGCCCATTTGTTTATCGTCGCTACCTTGATTACGGTGCAATTGAGTCTTTACGTAAGCTCAAGCACATGATCGAGTCTGAAGTACGTCGTCGTAATTTAGGCGATAACTTTAAGCTCGGCTCAGGTGGCATTCGCGAAGTCGAGTTCATTGCTCAGGTATTTGAGTTAATGCGCGGTGGTCGTATCCCTGAGCTAGCTGAGAGAAGTTTGCGTAAGACCTTACGTAATATTGCTAAGCTGCAGTTACTGCCAGAGTCTGTCTGCCAGGATCTTGATGATTGCTATATCTATCTGCGCCGTGTTGAAAACACCTTGCAGATGTTAGCTGACAAACAAACTCAGACTCTGCCTGAAAATGAAAAGGATCAAAAGCGACTAGCTATTGGTCTTAACAAGGGCTCATATCAAGAGCTCCTTGATGAGTTAGATAAAGTACGTGCATGTGTACATAAGCAATTCGTGTCTGTAATGCGTGATTCAGATGATGAGCAAGAGGAAAATGACGCTGCAGATGTAGAGTTATGGGAAACCGTACTCACCGCTGAAGAGCTTGAGCCTGTCTTAGAGCAGCTCTTAAAGAACAACAATCCTCACGCTCAAGAAAGTGCCTCAAGCGCAGAGCAGGGCAACAGCAATACATCGAACAGTGGCAACTGCAATACATCGAACAGTGGTAGCTCACACACATCGCATGGTTACCATGGTGTTGAGCCAAATGCTCCTGTTAAGTCAGCCACTTCAACTCCATATCGTGCAGGCGGTAGCTCTTCAAGCAGCTCTAAGAGCAATGAGTCTGAAGCTTATGCTTTAGCTCAAGCCATTATTAAGCTGCACAGTGCTCTTGACCGCATGCCAGTAGGCCCAATTGGTCGAGACACTCTGCTGCGTCTCATGCCGAAGATCATACGTGCCGTAGTTAAGTACAAAGATGCTGCTGGCTTATTTAAGAAGGTTGCCCTCTTAATTGAGAAGGTATCACTGCGTACTACATATCTGCAGTTACTTGCAGAGAACGATGGCACTCGTCAAAAGCTCTTAGCACTGCTAGATGGAAATAACTTTGCTGGCTCGCTTATCTCTGAGTACCCAATCTTACTTGATGAGCTGATTGCTCCACGCTATTTCAAAGAACCGCCTCATACTGAGGAGTACATGGCTTGGCTCAATGAGCGCTTAATGAGAATCGAGCCTGATGATCTTGAAGAGCAGATGGAAGAACTCCGTCTGTTTAAGAAGGTCATGGTGCTGCGTATTGCTATGTCTGATCAATCGCAGTCTCTACCACTCATGAAGATCTCTGACTCACTAACTTGGCTGGCTGAGGCCATTATTCGTGAGATCAGTGTGCTTGCTTGGCGTCAAACTGTTGAAAAGTACGGCACTTTAGAAAACCGCGATGAGCAAGATCCAGGTTATGCCATCATTGCCTACGGTAAGTTAGGCGGTATTGAGCTTGGCTACAAGTCTGACTTAGATATGGTCTTCATTCGTGAGGTGACCGATAAGAGCACCACTGGTAGCAACTCCATTCCTGCTGTGATGTTCTATCAGCGCTTTGTACAACGCTTTATGCATCTGTGCACTACCCGTATGAACGGTGGCACTATTTACGAGCTTGATATGCGTTTACGTCCTGATGGTGATTCAGGCGTGCTCATTAGTGATCTTGAGTCTTACGATTTATATCAAAAGAATCGTGCCTGGACTTGGGAGCATCAGGCCTTAGTGCGTGCCCGTGCGGTTGCAGGCTCTCCACGCGTTATTGAGGACTTTAACCGTGTCCGTGATGAGGTCTTAAGAACTCCACGTGATGAGGTGAAGCTCTCCGATGACGTATACGCTATGCGTATGAAGATGCGTAACTACTTAGATCGTAGCTCCGATAAGCTCTTTGATCTTAAGCAAGGTAAGGGCGGTATGGTAGATATTGAGTTCATCGCTCAGTACTTAACCTTACGTGAGGCTCCAAAGCATCCTGACATGGTCTTATGGTCGGATAACGTCCGTATCTTTGATGAGTGTGCTCGTTTAGGCATTCTCTCTGAGGACGATACCGAAAAGCTCAAGCACGCTTACCTCAATATCCGTGAGTGCTATCACCGCGTCAGCTTAGCTGATCGTCCTCGTATCGTCGATATTGAGGAGACTCCAGATGGCTGTCAGTGGGTAAGCAAGATCTTTGATGACATCTTCAAGGATGCCGCTGAGCGCTTTGTACCTCCACAGTACGGCAAAGCCAATAGCCTGCCACCAGGTACTGTATAAATATAAACAGCCTAAAAAAGCTTCAAAAAAGCTCACAGCGCAGCCTAGCGCTACACCAAACAAAAGCTCCAGTCCCATCCCAAGGTCATGGAGCTTTTCGTTTTCCAAAAAAAGGACAACCCCATCCGCAGTGCCTTCTCCAGGCGCATTCTATCTAGTTATCTGCAGCATATACAACAGCAAGCTACAAAAGCAAAAGCAAAAGCAAGCGCCGCTAGAGCAATTAACAGCTGCACAATGGAAATATGAGGCACAAAGCTGTCAAAGATGAGCAGTCCTCAAGCATGATGCAGCCGATAGCTACGCACTTTGTAAGCAATTGAGAAGAAAGAAGATGCGGTATACGTTGCTAAGGGCCTAAACTGCTTAGCAACGCGTTTGAAGAGGGGCAATTTGGGAAAAGCTAAGATCCTAAAAGATAGTCTGTATAGCTTATCTGAAGAAAAGAGGATCGTCGTTGTTTACTGATGGTTGAGGCAGATCGTACTCAAGCTTAACGCGTGAGGCTGGATTATCAACAGTTGAGCCTTTACCCGCAGGGCATTTGTAGATGCGGGCAGTAATGGCAATGCCCATGTCATCAGAGAGTCGATTCATGAGATCGGCATAAGCGTACCGCTCGACCATATGAGTGCCACCACGGCGAACAGTGATGAGCTTGAGGTCATAACGAGCGTTTTCGATAGTGGCGCGTGGTGTAGTCTCAAAGTTGCCTAAGAAGAGGCAACCTTTAACTTGATCCTCAGCGGCATTAACGACAAGGCGCATATCTTCTTGTTCTTCATTAGAGGCACAGCCTGACACCATATGAGAAGAGGCAAGAGCAATACTTAAAGCGCAAAGTAGTTTGAGTGTACGTGCCATATCCGACCCCTTAGAGAAAACAATTGACAAGAGCATACACAATGAATGTTGCAATTATATGACGCGTTTGTTGAATCTACATGTAATTTGCTTAGCATTGCGATCACGCGCACTCTAAAAGGTAGTTCTAACCATCTTTAGGCAATGAATCACTAGGACAGGGAGAATAACTCACATAACCAACTGACAAGAAGACGCTAACAACATGCCAAAACCCAGGTTAGCTAATCAATGCTCAAAGTTAATCGCGCTTGATTCTAATCTTCAGGTAATAGCCATAGGCATTGCTAATGCGCCAAAGCAAAATAGTCGTGCTTGCAAAAGGGCTAATGTGAAAAGTGGGGGCTTGCTAATGCGCCTAAGCACAAGAGTTTGGCTTGCACAATGGCCAATATTAAGAACTTGCTAGCTGATGGGGCCAAGGCAGTAGACCTTGGCCGTAGAGGTGGGGGTAGGCACGCTGATGATCGTGCTTATTTCTGCTATGGCGCTACTCGATTTCAGGGTAACGGCTTGGGACGCCCTCAGGACAGCTCTTAAAGCGGCGGTGCATCCACAGATACTGCTCTGGAGCAGAAAGAATCATTTGCTCTACATACTCATTGCCACGGCGGGTGTCAGCAACCTCGTCATCAGTTGGGAAGTTATCAATTGGCTCTAAGACACGGAAGCGATAGCCGTTTTTCTCACGAATGAGCCAGAAAGGTTGTACCTTAACGCCTTTGATGCGAGCAAGGTGGTGAAGACCTGTTACGGTTGCTGCTTGATCTACACCAAAGAAAGGCACGAATACGGCGCTATTAGTGCCATAGTCTTGATCTGGTGCATACCAAATAGGATAGCCCTTCATAACAGCCTTAACCATTGAGCGCACATCCATGCGATCAACTAAGGCAAGGTTAGAGCGCAGACGGCCTTTAACCTGCAGATATTCCAAAACAGGGTGATCTGAGCTGCGATATACGCCAATTCCAGGCTTAATAGCTAAAGCGTATAAACGTGCACCGATCTCTAAAGTGGTCATGTGGCAAGTAAATGCAATGATACGGGCATCAGATGAAACGAGCTCTTTAGCTTTGGCTAATTCTTGCTCATCAATAATCAGTAAGCGCTTAATACGCCAATCAGGCCAGAACCATGCAATACCGGTTTCAAATAAGGCTACACCAGCACTTTGAAAGATGCGCTTTTCTAAGTCGGCATACCACTTGTCGTCTTTATCAGGAAAGCACAGCTTTAAATTGGTCTGAACAATGTAGCGACGACCTTTAACAAAGCGCATGAGAAAGCCGCCTAAGAACTTGCCTAGACCTACAATGCAACGGTATGGCAGGAGGTTAACGAGAAGGTATAAAAGAGTAAAGCTAGCCCAGGTTCCTAAGAAGGATGGCTTGAGCATGGATAAACTAAAGGGAATACCCTCAGTAACGCCATCACCCCAGCCTATCTTACGATTGGTATTGCGGTGAGCCTTTTTACGTTCTTCAAATGACTTATGAATTTTGAACTTCCCGGCCATCGTACCACCCTAAGATCTCAAAACAACAAACGTTCACTAGAGCTACATCATAAAAAGGAGTGAGAAAGTCTTATAAAGACAGTCTCAAGCGACAAGCCAAATATTCTATGGTCTATACCGCAAGAAACATACTCGCGAAGCCTCATCAAGCTCTAGTAGCAGAACAAATCTATCTTTCATTTTAACCGCACTAGCGTTAATGCGCCAACTAAACGAGCGAATCTGTCGAAATATAGCACTATGACTATCAAAAACTACATACAACCATACAGAAATTAGGCCCGATGGTAGCTAAAAAGTACATACAGTTACTACACTTCCAAAGCCTTGACCATAGAAATGAGACGATTGTCCTGAGCTATACACTCAAACATAGCAGTGAATTTGAAAACAGTCTACAAAAGTAGAGCTTAAAAGCAGCTCACAAAGCAAGCTAGCACAACCAGCTTGCAAAGCTATGAGGCTCCGACAGCTAGCATCGACCGCTTGCAAAGCTAGGAAGCAAAGGCAGGTAACAGCGGCAGGTAGCAAAGAGCCGAAGTATGAGGTGGGGATTGTGAGCACTGTGAGTGCGATGATGGTGGCTTTGTCGGCGTGCTTGTCTGCTTGCCCCAGGCACGAGGGCGTGGGGCAGAAAAGAGGAATGCTTGCTAGAGCTGACGAACTGAGTCGCGCTTGATAAGCTCGACAGTGTAGTCTTCGCGTACGGTGATTGGGCGGCCTTCATAGAGGTCAATTGAGCGTAAGATGGCCTCTTCAGAGATCTCTTTGACTGGATTGTTGACGGTGGTTAATGGCGGAATCAGACAAGTGCTTAAGTAGAGATTGTCAAAGCCAGTTATTGAGACATCATCAGGGATCTTGTAGCCATGCGCGTGTAAGGTTGCCATAAAGCCTGCAGCCATTACATCTGAGTAGCAAGCAACAGCAGTAAAGTCCTCACCAGGAGTGAGGCGATTCATGAGATCTAAAGCTGCTTGAGAACCGCCCTCTAAAGAAGGCTCAGCTGAGGTAATGAGGCGTGGGATGTACTTGATACCAGCTTTTTTGAGGGTATCAACATAGCCTCGGAAACGCTCATCCGCATCTAAAATGCGGTGACCAGAGTTAACAAAGGCGATCTTGCGATGACCTTTGTCGATAAGCTCTTGTACGGCTAAGCATTGACCATGGTAGTTGTTAAGAATGAGGCAACGCTCTTCATAACCACGTACCACACGGTTCATGAGCACCATATATGGCACGGTCTCAAGATAGTTAATTAAGGTTGCATCATCCACAGCTAGAGCATGGACTACTAAACCACGGCATTGATAGGAAATGAGATCGTCAATGGCATGGATCTCACGCTCGGCATTGTGATAGCCCTGACCAACTAAGAGGTTATAGCCCATCTTATGGATGGCATCATCACAGGCACGA
Organism: Anaerobiospirillum succiniciproducens DSM 6400; assembly: GCF_000482845.1. Taxonomy (GTDB): domain Bacteria; phylum Pseudomonadota; class Gammaproteobacteria; order Enterobacterales; family Succinivibrionaceae; genus Anaerobiospirillum; species Anaerobiospirillum succiniciproducens. Next base: position 11,001 of record NZ_KI519513.1, on the reverse strand, counting down.
ACTGCCGCACCAAAGTACGGATCAGATACTTCAGAGACGACGACACCAATAGTATGAGAATCGCGTTGTACTAAAGCACGGGCATTGGCGTTTAGGTAGAAGCCTAATTCCTCACGTGCTTTATTGACCGCATCGACAGACTTTTTGGATACACGTGGTGAACCATTGAGTACGCGTGACACTGTAGCCACGGATACATTGGCTAGTTTTGCTACATCACGAATAGTAGGCATCAGTCACCTCAAAACATCTAATCGGTATGGGCAGCTATTGTAGCCGCTATTACCTTTGTTTTGTTGTTTCTTAAGCAAATGCAAGTTAACAGACTCGATCTTCATAAGCCATAAAATAAAGCTTATCAACTCTGCTCAAGAACAATGCTTCAATTTTCCATAACTAAAGATCACACACTAAGCACTAAGCGAGTTATAACAAAGTAAGAGCTTAGCGCGTTGATTGCCTAGAGTAGCGTCACATTCAACAAGATCTTTTAGATCTTGATTGTAGATGCCAAATCAACAAGTCTAGTTAGCTTTGCAATTAAATTATATGCCTTGGTAGTTTAAGTGCGTAGAGTTTAGTTTGCTATCAAAGAAGCTTAAGTAAAAATACAGTGTTACTAGCGCAAAAAGCGCACTGCCTTAGCAATAGTAAACGATAAACGAAGAACACATAGCCTTAGCAATAGTAAACGATAAACGGAAAACACATAGCCTGAGCAATAAGCTGCGTTAAATAAGTCACTTACAATACAAGTATAAAAGAGGCTATAAACGCTTATTGCCACGTGAGGCTGAAGATCTAGCAAGTACAGATCTCATCGAATATCAGATTGAATCGAGCTCTAATGCTAAATGAAAGCACGCATCACGTATAGAGAGCAAAATAAGGCTAGCAGTACACTTTGTTTTGTATCACAAAAACACAAAGTACTTGTCTAGCAATTTCTAATGAACAAGTTCAGTTTGATAAGATGAGCGTAGTTGGTGTTAAGACCAATGTTTGCACAAAAGAGATTCTTATAATCAAAGGTAAATGGCGTATTTACAGGCTTTATAAGCGCTTGCCAAAGCTTTAGATTAGCTAAGAACGCTCTTAAATGGTGCCTCATGTAAACGTTTACATGACTTATGGGCGCTATATGCCCACCCATTGTGCAAAGGAGGGTCGAACACTTGCTAGTTACTGTCTTCGTTGACAAGTCAACGTCAATAAGAATATACCGCTAAAGGCCTGAAATATCAGCACTATTAGGGATTATTAACAAAGTATGCACTAGCTCACAAAAAGTTAGTACGCGTTTTATGCAAAATGATTATAATAGTGTAAACGTTTACATTCTGATTAATCTCGGGTTTTATCAGAAACTTTCAGTAGCGTTTTGAGCATTTTTTATGAGGAGTTTATGCAAGCTCCTAGATGCGATGGTTTTAACCATCAGCGTGATAATCAATGCCATCACCTGACATTGTAATAAGACAAGGTTTATGCTCAGCTACTGAAAAGTAAACGTAATGACGTGTAAGTCCGCGTGCGGAACCATGGCTCTACTGACGCAACTCTTTATAGCCTATTAAGCCAGACTATTAAGAGACAGTAGGCTCGGTTAAAGAAAGGAATAGTTTCATGGCTACAATTTTAGTTACTGGCGGTGCAGGTTACATCGGTTCACATACAGTTTGTGAGCTAGTCAAGGCTGGCTACGATCCGATTATTTTCGACAACTTCTCAAACGCAAAGCCAGCTGTTCTTGCACGTATTAAGCAGATTTGCGGCCGCTCAGTTCCATTTTATGCTGGTGACATTCGTGTCTATGATCAGCTTGCTCAGGTATTTGAGGAGCACAAGATTGACGGTGTAATTCACTTTGCAGGCTTAAAGGCTGTGGGTGAGTCCGTTAAAAAGCCTCTTGAGTACTACGACAACAACGTCAACGGTTCACGCGTTTTACTGCAGGTAATGCGTGACTATAAGTGCTACAACTTCATCTTCTCCTCATCCTCAACCGTTTATGGTGAGCCAGATTCACTGCCTTTAACTGAGAATAGCCCAGTAAAGCGTGCTAACTGTCCATACGGCCAGACCAAGGTAGACATCGAGTACATGGCAGAGGAACTGCAAAAGGCTGTTCCTGAGTTCTCCGTAACTCTGCTGCGTTACTTCAACCCTGTGGGTGCCCATGAGTCAGGCTTAATTGGTGAGGATCCACGCGGTATTCCTAATAACCTGATGCCATACTTAACTCAGGTAGCAGTAGGCCGTTTAGAGTGCTTATCCATCTTTGGTAACGATTACCCAACAGCTGATGGTACTTGCGTACGTGACTACATCCACGTAGTTGACTTAGCTTTAGGCCACGTTGCTGCATTAAAGCACTGCCTTGATAAGGCCGGTGTTCATATCTATAACCTCGGCACTGGTACTGGCTACTCAGTATTAGACATGGTTAAGGCCTTCTCCAAGGCTATTAGTCGTGAGCTTCCACACAAGTTTGCTCCACGCCGTGCTGGTGACGTAGTTAGCTGCTATGCCGACGCTTCTAAGGCTAAGAACGAGCTTGGTTGGGTTGCTACTAAGACCTTAGACGACATGACTGCCGATGCCTACAACTGGCAGAAGAACAACCCTAACGGTTACGACGACTAAGAGTCAGTTATCACTAAGAGCTCTAGGCTACTAGTTTTGGCTCTTTGCCACGCCCAAATAGTGGGCACATAAGACAAGGTTTAGGCCTTTAAAGGCCGCATCAGCCAGGCATTAAGAACCTGGCTATGTCCGGCATCAAGAACCTGGCTATGCCAGGCTCAAGATAGCTAGGCAATCCAAGCTGCATGAGCTTGGTTAAGACCAGATTGGATACATCCAACCTGGCCTTGGGCCAGACTGACTTAGGTCAGTCTGGTCTCATTAAGTGGCAATAGTGAAGATAAGCAGCCATAGCGGTTTATTTTTTTGTTCACAGAGCTTTTAGTTCACAGGATTTGCAAAGGACTAAGACATGAGCTTCAATATTTCAGATCATCCACACCGTCGTTACAACGCACTTACTGGTGAGTGGATTTTAGTTTCTCCTCACCGTGCTAAGCGTCCTTGGAACGGTCAAGTAGAAAAGAATGCCGATGAGCAAAAGCCAAGCTACGATCCTAGCTGCTACCTGTGCCCAGGCAACACCCGTGTTTCTGGTGATGTTAATCCAAAGTATGAGAGCAACTACGTTTTCACCAACGACTTTGCTGCTTTAATGCCAGACACTCCACTTGATGGCCCAGAAAATGACGATTTATTCTGCTTAGAGCCAGCTCGTGGTACTGCTCGTGTTATTTGCTTCTCTGCAGATCACTCTAAGACCTTACCTGTAATGGAGGTTAACGAGATTCGTTCTGTAGTTGATCTGTGGGCCTCTCAGCTTACTGAGCTGAGCGCTGAGTACAAGTGGGTACAGCTCTTTGAGAACAAGGGCGCTGTAATGGGCTGCTCCAACCCTCACCCACACGGCCAGATCTGGGCTTGCTCTTTCTTACCTGAGGAAATTACCAAGGAAGTAAGACAGCAAAACGAATACTTCAAGAAGCACGGCTCTCCACTCCTTTTAGACTATGTAAAGAGAGAGCTTGAGAAGAAAGAGCGTATCGTTTGTGAGACCGAGTTCTTCGTAGCTTTAGTTCCTTACTGGGCATTCTGGCCATTTGAGACCATGATTCTGCCTAAGTTTGCAGTTAAGTCCATCAATGAGCTCAATGATGAGCAGCGTGATGATTTAGCTTTATGCATCAAGAAGCTGACCACTCGTTATGACAACCTCTTTGAGTGCTCCTTCCCATACTCCATGGGCTGGCACAATGCTCCTGCTGATGGCGAGCCTCATGAGGGTTGGCAGCTGCACGCTCACTACTATCCACCACTTCTTCGTTCTGCAACTGTTAAGAAGTTCGTAGCTGGTTTTGAGCTCTTAGCAGAAAAGCAGCGTGACTTAACTCCAGAGCAGGCTGCAGAGCGTCTGCGTGCCTTAAGCGAAGTTCACTACACCAAGAAGTAGTTTTTAGCAAAAGATTCTCCTTGAGATAAGGTACAGCAGGTTTAACCTGCTGTGCCTTGTATAGAACAGCTAGAAGTAGCCACAATGCTACAAAACCCCCAGGGTAGACTTATGCGCCGCTTAGCAGCTCTTAGATCTACCTTTTTAGCATGAGACTTATGCTCCTTGTGCAAGTAAATACTTGTACAGCGACTATAGGTTTTAGCTTAGTGCGCTTGTGCGCACTTGAGTCATTTGCCATTAAAGATAAGTACTATCTTTGTGGCAAGAAGGTCTTGTATTGCCCTTTGCATATGGATGCAGGGTATGGCTCAGAGCTGATCACTATCAGTTACCGCAATACATAGCTTTAAGCTTTGCGGTACTGAGGTAAGGACAGAGCCTGGATATTTACGGAGAATGAAGATGAGCGACGTACGTGTAAAGAGCGCTGAGGCTTTTGAGAAGCATTTTGGCTGCAAGCCTGAGTATCTTTGCTATGCTCCAGGCCGTGTGAACCTGATCGGTGAGCACACTGATTACAATGACGGCTTCGTGCTGCCATGTGCCATTAAGTTTGGTACTGCTATGACTGCACGCAAGAACGGCACCGATAAGATTCGTCTGTTAGCCATTGATATCAATGGTGAGACCGATGAGTTCACCATTAGCGGTGAGTATCAGGCTCACGAGAGCAAGACATGGGCTAACTACTTACGTGCCATGACCTCCTTAATCGTATCAAAAGGTCACAAGGTTGAAGGTATCGACGTAGCTATTACTGGTGATATTCCATTAGGCTCAGGTTTATCTTCATCTGCATCTTTAGAAGTTACTTTTGGTAACCTCTTATCCTCTATCTTCTCTTTAAACATTCCTCTCCAAGAGATTGCTCTTACCGGTCAGGCTTGTGAGGCTTTAAATGGCTGTAAGTGCGGCATTATGGATCAGACCATCGTAGCTTGCGGTAGCGCTGATCACGCTCTGTTAATTGACTGCCGTTCATTAGAGTTAAAGCAGATCCCTGTACCAAAGGAGTTAGACATCCTCATCGTTAACTCCAATGTTAAGCACGCCTTAGTCGGTGGTGAGTACAACGAGCGTCGTGAGCAGTGTGAAAACGCCGCTAAGATTTTAGGCGTTAAGGCTCTGCGTGATGCCACCATGGAAATGTTAGATGCTGCCAAGGATAAGATGGACGACGTAACTTATCGTCGTGCACGCCACGTTATCACTGAAGATGATCGCGTGCTTGAGGCAGTTAAGGCTTTTGAACAAGGCAACTTAGCCAAGCTTTCTGAGTTAATGTACGCATCTCACTGCTCTATGCGTGACGACTTTGAGATTACCATCCCTGAGATTGACGGCTTAGTTGAGATTATCCGCGAGGCCATTGGTGAGAATGCTGCAGTACGTATGACTGGCGGCGGCTTTGGCGGCTCCGTTGTAGCAGTAGTAGATCCTAAGAATGTAGAGAAGGTCAAGGCTGCTATCGATGAGAAGTACGAAAAGATTGCAGGTCGCAAGGCTACTATCATCGAGACCCATGCTTTTGACGGCACCGTCTTCACCAAGTTATAAGATTTTTGGTCCATAAGTTAAACGTGAGGATCAAGTCTTCTAAGCTTAAGAACAAAGTCTAATCCTTAGACCAAAACACTTAAGTCTTAGCTTAACAGTCTTGAGTCTTAGAAAAACAGTCTTCACTCTAAGCTAAAAAGTCTTAATCCTTGCGTTTTTTAGACCAACAGCCGCATGCTTTTAAGGTTTTACCTTATTTTTGTTTCCAAGGTTTTACCTAAATTGGCTGGCAACTATAACAATCATGCAAACATGAGTATGCATGCAAACATGCTCAAGATAAGTGCTAGGAAAAAGGTGCTTTTAGGATTGGTTCAATCTTAATGGCTCCATATCCTATGCGGCATGCTTAGCCTCTGCATGAGTATCATCGGAATTTTCGGTGATCACACAACACACACATAAAACAACAATGCAGCTGATGCTGCACCTTTGGCCCTGCAGATGTTCATTCATCTCAGGGCCTTTTTAATGTATCAAACCTGAAATACAAGCCACTTTTCAAGGCAAAAATCTAAGCCACACCACAAGCCACGACACAAGGATACCAAGCAACAGCACAAGGCTTTTAAGCAACAGCACAAGGCACAACACATGGATACTAAGCAACAGCACTAGCAGTTTTGTATTCACCTGGATAGCTATCAAAATAGCTATACCATCGCGCTTTTGGTCAAGGCAAGAGCAATTTACCTGCTAAGGAATGCACAATCTTAGGCAGACGATCATTAGTTTAGATGTAGCGTATGCGATTCATCCCCGGACTCACTATAGTGTAGGTTGGGGCATTATCGCTAATTTATGGTAAAATATAATCGTGCCTCGGCCTTCTGATATTTATGCGAATGTAAACGTTTACATGAGCTTTCAAGCTAAGCTTTTGTAGAGCGTTATTGCTAGTTTTTGCAGAATGTAGAGCACGCTTGTACCTTTAAGATCTATCTTGCAAAGCCCATGGAATTAAGGCAGTACATGGAAAATAGGGCCTCAAGGCTTAACAATGCTCAGATCATCAATATGTTTTACTTGAGCGTGTAAACGTTTACATGCTCAGGTGTAACAATACTTTCAGTGTGCATTGCGAGGCTTTGTGAAGTTATGGCACTGCTAAGCTCTAGCAGTTAGGTACAAATGCAGAACCACCTTAAGGCCAGTATCAAGCTCAATTGACCTTAAGTTTGGCTCTGATAAGTAATCAAGTGGCAGCACCAAGCTCAGCTCCTGCTTGATGTTTATAAGTAAGCATAGCTTACTTACCATACATATCCTTTGATACTTAGTGCCGATGTTTACTCCGGCACTGTGGTGAATAGGCCTTGTAGTTGTAGCTGCAAGGCCTTTTTTCGAGGCACCACAACATTGCGCTATGCCGTGCATTAAGCTAAATAGGCCTAATGCAAAGGCCAAAAGAGCAACACGTCCTTAATGATCTTAAGTGCTCAGCTTAAGCACCGCCATCTCACATTCTACTTCCAGAGCCTGCCTAGTTGCCTCATGAACACGCAGCTTCAGCACATATGAAGGTGCAAGCAGTGTCATCTATAACAAAAGGCCCCCACAAAATGGTTTGCAAGGGCCTTGTTGTTAGCGCTACAGCAATATACTTTGAAGTATCACACTATTTTGCTTGCGTACTTATAGCATAGTTAGCAGTGCTCGAGTTCGTCAGTTGTGCTCTAGTTCTTATAGCACTGTCAGCTGTGCTTGAGTTCTTATCTCATGTCACTTGCTGCAATTAAGCATAGCGCCGCAGCGCCTCATTGCTGTAGAGCTTTAGCGCTTTATAGCTTTAACGATGTGCGCATGGCTACTAAGCTTGGTCTTGCAGAGCTTTTTCGATACGAGCTACCACTTCTTCAAGGGTGGCGCGAGGGCAACCAAGGTTAATACGAGCAAATCCCGCAAACTGCTTGGAGAAGTTGGAGCCTTTAAGCAGCACCACACCGGCCTTGTTGAGGAAAAATGAGTACATTTCATCCTCAGAGGCAAAGACCTCATTAAAGTCAACCCATAATAAGAAGGTGCCTTCACGAGTGGTGATCTTAGCTTTAGGAAAGAGGGCAGTAAGTTTTTCTCGCAAATACTCGTCGTTAGCGTCGATGACCTTGTTAACCTCATCAACGTAATAGCCGCACTCTTGATAAGCACACTTCATCATAGCGTTAGCAAAGAAGTTTGGCTCAGCAAGGCCGCTACGCTCGATTTCGGCAACCATTTGTGCTCTTACTTTGGCATTTGGAATGATAAGGTAAGAGGCGTGACAGCCCATCACATTAAAGGTTTTAGATGGCGCGTTAATTACGATGAGCTTTTGCTCAATATCACCTTTAAGAGAGGCACAGGAGATAAACTTGTGACCAGGGGTTACAAAGTCACTATGAATCTCGTCTACAAAGAGCATGAGATCATGGGCAACGCAGAAGGATGCAACTTGTTCTAGCTCTTCACGAGTAAAGACGCGACCAGTTGGATTGTGCGGTGAGACAAAGATAAAAGCTTTAGTCTTCTTAGTAACTTGCTTTTCTAAGGCCTCAAAGTCCATAACATAGCGGCCATCGCGCTCAACTAAAGCAGGCTCGATAATGTTACGGCCATTGTTGACTGCAGCATCATGCAGCGGTGGGTAGTATGGTGCGCTTAAGATGATGCTGTCTCCTGGGCGCGAGAATGCCTCAACAAATAATGAGGCGGCCATAACAATGCGCGGAATATAGACAATACTCTGCTTGTCTACAGGGCAATTGTGGCGCTGTGCATACCAAGACTGTACGCCGCTTTTAAAAGCGTCGTTGAGCATGGTGTAGCCATAAAGGCCGGTTGCAGCAGCTTGACTAAGGGCTTTAGCAATTTCAGGAGGACCTACAAAGTCCATATCTGCACAGCCCATTTGAATGAGGTCCTTGCGACCTATCGCGTGAATCGGTGCATCCCACTTCCAACTGTCAGTGTTGCAGCGATTAATAACGCTTGTAAAATCTAACACGGGATTGTTCCCTCTGTTAAGGTTACTTACATTCTATACAAAACAAGCAAAGAGCTATGGTAAAGAGCAATTAACAGCAAACACATTAGTAGATATCATGGCAAAGGCCATATCCATCAAAGCGCTCTGTCGCAAAGAAGCTTGTTATATAGGATGTAATCATCTATACGCTTCATGCATCATAATCCCATGTAGTGCCATCTAAAAAGCTAAATAAGCAATTACATCAGCGTGTTTATCAACTTATATAGCCAAGTTCGATAGCTATGAGTTTTAGATGCAGCGTACTTATCAAAAAAGCCTCTCAAGTAAGTCCATCACATCACGGGCAATAAACACAAATCGCCGCACTTGTGCAGGCAATAAAAAAACAAAGATTGCCCGGTATCACTGGCGATAAACAAAGATTGCCTTGTACCAAAGTAAGGCATAAGCATGCCTTAACTTTAGATGCAAACTATGGCTCTAATATTTAGAGAGGCCCAAAATGCTCTTACTTAGCGCAGATACACTCAATCTCGACTTTAGCAGCCTTTGGCAGCTCTTTTACAGCTACGCATGAGCGAGTTGGGTAAGGCTCAGCAAAGAAGGTGGCATACACTTCGTTTACGGCAGCAAAATCATTGATGTCGGTGATGAAAACAGTAGTCTTAACTACATCAGCCATAGTAAAGCCGCCAGCTTCAACTAAAGCCTTTAAGTTAGTAAGAGACTGCTTAGCCTGCTCTTTAATGTCAGATGGCATGTCACCAGTCTGTGGGTTTACAGGAATCTGGCCAGATACGAAGAGCATGTTAGCGCCAACTTGCATAGCGCTTGAGTATGGGCCAATAGCCTTAGGAGCATTGTCTGAACGTACAACAGTATTAGACATGTTCAACCTCAAAAAGAAAGAAAGTAAATCAATCTGCAGCTAGCAACTACTAAAGCGCACTCAACTACAAGCCCACAAGCGATAAAAGCCGCAGGCCAAGAGCGAGACGACCAAAAGGTAAAAAGCACAATTAGCAGCTAGCAATGCAGCCATTAGTCTCACAAGAAAGCTAGGCACAATCTTTAGTTGCCATACAGCTTTGCTAAGTTTGACTTGAATAAACTTTGCCACATCTTTTTACGCTGCGCAATAATGCTAATTGCTCTGTATCACTTTGGTGTTTTGCATCTCAGACCACACTCATCTCTCATCCGCACATATATCAGGTTACCGGCACAAATCTTAAAAAATCACTGCTCAAGACAAGAGCAGGCTTCCTTATATCTTTGTATGTCTTCTACACCAAATATAAAGTCACAAAAGCCATGACATCAACTGCCAACTAAACCATCACCACTAAGTGCACTCCTTGCAAAGCACCATGTAAACAAAAAGCTAATGGCCCTGTAAACAAAGG
>NZ_KI519513.1:0-706 GCF_000482845.1 Anaerobiospirillum succiniciproducens DSM 6400 | reverse complement strand
TAATGGCCCTGTAAACAAAGGCAAGCAGCACCATGTAAACAAAAAGCTAACGGCCCTGTAAACAAAAGGCGAATGCCCCTGTAAACAAAAAGCTAACAGCTCTGTAAACAAAGGCTAGCCCCATGTAACAAAAGGCTATGGTCATGTAAATGAAGTACTAACGAGATGGCCTGTGGGGAGTTTAGTGCAATGATGGCTTATTAATGGGATTAATAAAAGTCTGTAACTAGAGTGATTATTGTTCAAGAAAAAGGCTTGCTTGGGGCTTATACAAAAGCATGTGTTAGTGCTGCCATGATTATGTGTGAGTTTGCATTTATTGCTGATGTTTATGCGGTTTTGTGATTATGTTTGCTGAGGATTTGGCTGTAATGGTGGCTTTGATTATTAAAATTGTATGTGATCTAGTTTTGTACGGGGCTTAGATGGTTTTGTTGCATCTATTAGACTGGCGCACATGCCGATGGGGAGTGGCTTTTCTAACTTTGGTAATCTTGCTGTAGTTATGTTGTTTAGTGCTGTTATTTGTATATCTATGCTTGGCTTGTAATTCACAAAGATGGTGAAAGTCTTGGCAGGAAGATTGTGATAAATGCCTATGGATCATGGTTTTGTAGATTTTTGGGTTGGAGATTAACGCTATATACGCTAATTCTTTAAATTTTGGATCAATTTAATAAATTTAGCAGTAAATCCGATAATTTTT
>NZ_KI519512.1:110433-111421 GCF_000482845.1 Anaerobiospirillum succiniciproducens DSM 6400 | reverse complement strand
GCTGGCGGTGACCATGCTATGGGTGGCGATGCCGGTGGTTTCGGTGATGCCGGTGGCTTTGGCGATGCTGGCGGTGACGCTGCAATGAGTGGCGATGCAGGCGGCTTTGGCGATGCTGGTGGCTTTGGCGATGCTGGTGGCGATGCCGGTGGCTTCGGTGATGCAGGCGGCTTTGGCGATGCTAGTGGCGATGCCGGTGGTTTCGGTGACGCAGGCGGCTTTGGCGATGCAAGCGGCGATGCCGGTGGTTTCGGTGATGCAGGCGGCTTTGGCGATGCAAGCGGCGATGCCGGTGGTTTCGGTGATGCAGGCGGCTTTGGCGACGCTGGCGGTGACGCTGCAATGAGTGGCGACGCTGGTGGGTTCGGTGATGCTGGCGGCTTTGGCGATGACGGTGGCTTTGGCGACTCAGGCGGTTTCGGTGAAGATGCCGGCGGGTTTGGCGATGATTCTGGCGGTTTTGGTGATGCAGGTGGCTTTGGCGATGCATCAGGAAGCGGCTTTGATGATCTCTCCATGGGTTCAGATGAACTAGGCGGAGATGATGCCAAGCAGTTTGCCGCATCAATGCAAGAGGCTGGGGGCAATGGCTTCCCAAAATCTAATGCACTAGCCACCGAAGAGGTCATCAAGGCTAGTGCTGATAACGATGACCACAGCGATGCAGCCTTGGATAACTCTTTAAAGGCTGCTGATTCGGTCAACGATATAAGCTCTCAAAGCACTGAGCCTTCACCAAAGGATGAGCTTAATGCCCCTGATCCAGCTAGTGATATTGATTTCGGCGCTCAAATGGATGAGCGTGAGCAAAACACTGACCTGGGTGACTTAGACTTTGCCTCTATGGCAAACGAGTTAGATGGCGGCTCTGCACCTGCAGATGATCTTGGCGCTGCTCAAGATATGTCAGGTATGGGCGACGGCTTTGGTGATGTCGATGCTGCAGCTCCTGCAGCAGATGATGCGTTTGCCGACGCTCCTCAGACCG
>NZ_KI519512.1:105238-109602 GCF_000482845.1 Anaerobiospirillum succiniciproducens DSM 6400 | reverse complement strand
ATGGCTGCTGCCTTTGGCGATTTAGGCGGTTCTGATGACACAGAAGAGGCAGATCTTGCCTCATCTTTAGGCAACTTCGATAACATTGGTGAGGCTTTCCCTAATGAGGATCAGTCTGCTAATGACACAAAGGAGAATATTGAAGTACCTAAGGCTGATGAGTCTGACGAGCTCAATTCTTTATTCAATAGCGATGCTATTCAGAAGGGCTTATCTGATCTTCAAGCAGTGCATGAAGAGACAGAGGATGAGACACGTCCTTTAAATACAGCCTTCAATAGCCCTGCTATTCAGTCAGGCCTTAATGATTTAAAGGATATTCAGGCAGAAACTAGTGATGCAAACGCACCTTTAAATAAGGTATTTGACAGTCCTGCAGTGCAGACTGGTTTAAATGACCTTAAGGACGTAGAAGCAGACAGTTCTGAAGATAATCCAAGTGGCTTAGGTTCTGTTTACAAGAGCGATGCTATTCAGCAGGGATTAAATGATCTGCAGAATAATCTTTCTCCTGAGGATGCTCAAAAGGCAGCTCAAGAGGAAGCAGCACAACATGCTGCTACTGCAGATGGTGCTCAAACTCCAGCAACAAGTGATGATTTAGTCGAGCAAGCTAAGGCTGACTTAATCGACCTTGCCCGTGAGGTTGCAGAAACTGCAGATGAAGTAGGTGGCTCTGATCAGAGCTCAAGTGCTCCTACTTCAGCAAGCGAGCTTCCAGGCAATAGTGACATTGTTGACTTAACTGGCGCTGAAGACGTAATGCATGGCGATGATGCCCTGCAAGGTCGTGATTTAAGTGGCGCATTAGGTCTTGATGACATGCCTGTTGAGCACGTTCTTGGTGAAGACAGTACTGCTCCAGCTGATGACGGCAAGACCACCCTTGAAGAGCAGGTATTAGGCAATAGCCCAATCCTTGGTGGTGACGACGATCATTTTGGTAGCTTCGATGCTCAAAACGACGCTAACGGTTTAGATGCAAGTGCCGATGCATTTGGTGATACCGCAGGGCCTGCAGCTGACGATGCTAAGGTAGATGCCTTTGGCAATACCACTGAGCCTTCAGCTGACGAAGCTACGGCTGATGCCTTTGGTGATGCTGCTGAGCCTGCCGCTGACGATGCTAAGGTAGATGCATTTGGTGACACAGCTAAGCCTGCAGCAGACGATGCTATGGCTGATGCCTTTGGTGATGCCGCTGAGCCTGCAGCTGATGATGTAAAGTCTAGTGCTTTAGATGAGTCATCAGATGATGATTTATTCTCTAGCTCAGGTGATTTAGATAGCAACTCAGATGACCTCTTTGGTACTGATGCTACTGAGCCTGGTTCAGATCTGTTCACTGATGACGAAGCAGACGATTCTGATGTATTTAGCAATACAAAAGCTCTAGAGTCAGGTTCTGAACAGCCAAATGAGCAGCTAAGCTTAGACGATACTCCTGAATACAACATGACTGAGGGAAGCGCATTAGACAGCGATTTCCCAGGCAATGATCTCTCCATTGATAATGGTCAGAATGATATTTCAGGTATGGATGTATTTGCCGACCCTCAAGAGGCAAATTCAGACTCCTTATCATTTGATCATGAGCCTTCAGGTGCAGTTGATGCGCTTGGTGGCATGCCTCTTGGTGATGATCCATTTGCTGATTCCAATAACTCAGGTGATTTTGCTGACTGGGATGATGGTAGCCCTAAGTTTGATGTTACTGAGGAAGACGGCAGTGACTTCATTAACTACGCTAACAGCATGCACAACATGCAAGAGTTACCAGTAGAAGAGACCAATGGCTTTAACGACATCGAAGAGCTCGACAAGAAGGCAGAGCAGGACGGTGGTCTGGATTTAGTAATGCCATCTGAAGATGAGATTAAGCAATCTCAGTCTGGTTCTTTAACTGATGAGTTTGACCTTGATGAGTCCAACGACCTGCTTGACCGTTTAGATGTCAACAATGCCCAGATGGACTTTGAGCAGCCAGAAGCTGATGCTGTTGCTCAGAAGGAGCAAGAGTTTGAAGAGCAATTCACCGCAGATGAGAAAGCTCGTGAGCGTGGTGAAGAGACTGCAGCTGAAGAGTATGCTCGCAAGGCTCAAGAAAAGGCAGAGGAAGAAAAGCTTGCTCGTGAAAACAACCTAGTCGATGAAAATCTCGACAAGGTAGTTGAAGATGAGTTCTCTGGTATCGATGGTATAGATGATAATAAGTTTGATTCCTTAGAGGATGAGAACAACGACATCTTCATGCCAGATACTTCTGAAGCGGTTGCTGCTCCAGATAATGACTTAGGCTCAATTGATGACATCGATGTAAATTCAGCTCTCGATAACATGAATTTCGACAACATGAGCGAGAGTGACATTGATAATCTTGGCAAGTCAGAGGAACCTGTTGAGTCAGAGCAAAAGAGTGCTGAACAAAACGAGCCAGAGCAAAGTGAAGAAACTTCTGCTCCAGCTTTAGATCCATTATCAACAGTTACTGATCCTCCAGAGCCTAAGCCAGCTCCTGAACCAGCACCTTTAAGTGCTGAGGATGCTGCAGTAGTTGATAACAGTGAGCTTCTTGATAGAGATTCAATTGCTCAAGCTGATATCGCTGCTCAAGAGGATGGATTCCAAGGTCTCGATGATATCGACGCCGGTGAAAATGACGCTGACTTGATTGTTCCTGAAGAGAACGAGCTTGCTTCTGCAGATCCTGTCAGTGACATAAGCTCTGTTGATACTGATGACTTAGCTGATGCTGTTGATAATTTAGACTTAAACAACTTAGGTTCATTTGACTTCGCTGAAGATCCAGAAATGAACTTAGACGGTGAGTCTTCTTTAGATGCAGATATGGCCGCCGCTGATGATGAGCCTGCAAATTTTGCCACCGATGACAATTCAATGGCACAAGCAGCTCAAGACAGTAGCGACGAGGTTGCTTTAGACGCTAACGATAGTCATACAAGCGCTGATGAAGTTGCCGATGATGCAAACGACAGCTTTGCCAATGCTGATGACTTAGCAAATGATTCTAACGATCAAGACGCGCCTGCTGCGGAAGCTGTTGTTGCAAGCCCAGAAGAGACTGAGTTAGCACACGAGATTGAAGAGCCTTACATTCCTGCAGATGAAGTAGTTGATGCTGATATTGCCTCTGGTGATTCAACTGATGCAGTTGAGCCTGAGTTCGTTGAAGCAGAGCCACTCCAAACTGCAGAAGGTCATGAATTTGACGAGGCAATGGAAGATCAACAAGCCGATCCTATTGGTTCAGGCTTTGATGAGCCTCTCTTTGCCGGTGCTCAAAATCTTGATGCTGATGCTGATGCTGATGCCGATAGTCCATCAATGTGGTCAGTACCACAAGATGACTTTGATATCACTAAGGTATCTGGTAGCGAGAACTCTGTTGGTGCTGAGAGTGCCGACAAGGTAGCAGATGCAGATCATGACTATGGTGCACCTTTAGACAGTGACCTTAGCGATGCTGGCTTCATTACCGCAGGTGATGGTGGTGCTGACGATGTACTGTCAGGTTCAAGCATGCCAGAAATGGCTCCACCAAACCTTGATGTTTCAGACGACGATGTACTGCTTGACTCTAACATCTCAGGTGGCGGTGATGCTCTTGCAGATATGCTCGATGATGTTCCAGCTGATATTCCAGAGGAGATCATTCAGCAGTCAGGCTCTAAGCTTCACAATCAGCAAGCTGATACTAACTTTGAGCCAACCGCTCATGATGCAGAGGCTGTAACCGATGTAGCTGATGATGCTAATGACATGCTTGCATCTGACGATACTCAGATGGCAGCAGACGATGCATCAGGCAATTCAGACTTTGACTTAGGCTCAGAGCTTGGTGACTTTGATGGTCACGATGCTTCTGCACAAGATGCAAAGGATGAAGAGCTGATTGGCGACATGCTCGATGGTTCTGAGGAGTCAGAGTCTGGTTTAGACCTGAGCCAGAATGACGCATTAGCAGAGCATGAGCAGGGTATTGAGAACATGGTCAGCGGTGATGCATTCAATGCAGACGCTGAGGATGATTTCGGTGACCTTGGTTCAGTTGACACATCCGGTGGCTTAGACGCAGCCGATGCAGCTGATGCAGTATCTGATGACGCATTCGGTGGCTTAGATGCAGCTGATGCAGCATCCGACGATGCAATCGGTGGCTTAGATGCAGCTGATGCAGCATCTGACGATGCTTTCGGTGGCTTAGACGCAGCCGACGCTGCATCAGACGATGCTTTCGGTGACTTAGGTGATAGCGAAACAGCTGATTCCGATTCATTCGATGGCTTTGATAGCGCTGAAGCTTCAGGTGATGATGCCTTCGGTGGCTTAGATGCAGCTGATGC
>NZ_KI519512.1:0-105168 GCF_000482845.1 Anaerobiospirillum succiniciproducens DSM 6400 | reverse complement strand
GCTTTCGGTGGCTTAGACGCAGCTGATGCCTCAGGTGACGATGCCTTTGGTGGCTTAGACGCAGCTGATGCTTCAGGTGACGATGCTTTCGGTGGTCTTGATGCAGCCGACGCATCTGCAGATGATGCATTTGGTTCATTAGGCTCTGATGAAGACTTTGGTTTTACCAATGATGATTCAGCAGAGTTCGGTGCAGATGGTGATTTACCAGGATTCGATGAGAGCACTTTTGGTGACATCGATGGTGATGACGCATTTGCAAGCGGTCTTGGCGATATGTCAGACGATGCGTTTGAAATGCCAGGCGCTGATGATACCAGTTCACCAGCTACCACTAAGTAGTCAAAACTAAATTTAAGGGCGTAAGCCCATCAAAGGCCCAGGGTAAAACCTGGGCTTTTTGTTTTTATAGACACAAGTTATAGTTGCTTAGTTTTAGAAGCTATTTTGGTGTCGCTTTTGTTTGGGGGGATTTAGATGGATCTGTTTAAGGAAAGGTGCCTGGGTTTATCAGACAATGGCTTGGTAAAACTTTCTGAAGAATCGCCCTTAATGTGTTTACCTCAAGTTAAAGAGGCCTTCTTGGAGCTAAAAGACGACGCTAGAAAGCAAGGCTTTAACTTACAAGCATGCTCAGCATTTAGATCTTTTGAGGCTCAAGCTCGTATTGTGTCAGCTAAGTTTCGCGGTGAGCGCAAGATCCTTGATATTCATGAGCAGCCATTACAAGCAATACCTGATGATGCGGTGGAGCGCTTAAAGGCAATTTTGCTTTTTTCAGCTATGCCAGGTTTTTCAAGACATCATATTGGCGCTGATTTAGATGTGTATGCTCAAGATAGACTTCCTCAAGGACAGAGTTTACAGCTTACGTATCATGAATATCTGAGTGACTCTTATTTCAGTGAGTTTGGTGTCTACCTGAATGAAAGCATAGAAAAGTTTGGCTTTTCAAATCCTTATATGCCAAAACTTCAGCTAGATGATGCTAGTTCTTCATCTGAAAAGGTGAAAGTGTTATCTACTTGCATTACAGATGAGGCAAGTAATGTTGCAAAGAGAATTGAAAACGGTCAGATAGCTGTAGGCCCAGAGCCTTGGCATATCTCGCATGCTCAAACAGCAGATAAATATTTAGTACATTACGATGTTGAAGCGGCTATAGCTTACGTAGAGAATGCTGACTTGCCATTCAGCCGTTATGTTCGTGAAGTTATGACTCAAGAGCGCATTAATACTATGCTCAAGCTATCAAGCTAATTGCTTTGTTTTAAAAATCGCTCACAAAGCTCTTATACAGTGTTGGTGTATGGCTTTTAGTGCATTAATTATGGGCAAACATGCTCGCATAACTTTGCAAAATCATGATCTGTATCTAGATTTTTATGCATAGATAACGAAATATAACAAACCTAAGCAACAGCTAATTTAACATCTTTATTATGTGTATATCAAAGACATTGCCTACAATAACAAAGTAGGTATATTTCGCTGCAATTTTCTGCAGTATGGTCAAACTTGTGCTAGGGCTATATGAGTTGATTTATGGAAGTTAGCAGCAAGTTTGATAGGTTTGTTTATATATTGGGTGATTGATATGTCTTTAAAGTTGAGTTTAGCCGCTGCTGCAGTATTAGCTGCAACTTCATTTAGTGTTCAAGCCGCCGAGGCTCCAGCAGCTCCAGCACCTGTTGCTACTCAGATTCAGATCGTTCCAGGTTACGGCAATCTTGATTGCCCAAACTTTGATGTGAACTGTCCTCGTGCACAACAAGCAGCTTCTGCTGTTCGTGCCGGTGCTCCAGTACCACGTCATTTAATGGGCGGCGAGGTGCCACCACGTCATCACCATGCAATGCGTGGTCAGGTTCCTCCAGCACCACCAGCACCTGTAGCTGCACCAGTTCCTCCAGCTCCTGAGGCTGCTCCAGTACCTCCAGCACCACCAGCACCGGTTGCTGCTCCAGTGCCTCCAGCACCGCCAGCACCTGTGGCTGCTCCAGTTCCTCCAGCACCACCTGCCCCTGTTGCTGCTTCAGTGCCACCAGCTCCTCCTGCTCCTGCAGCTGCCCAGGTACCACCTCCAGCTCCTCGTGCTGCAGCTATGGGTGTACCAGCACCACGTCATGCAGTAAGAGTTCATGGTCCTCGTCCAATGGGTGCAGATCAGCCTTTACGTGGTCCTAAGAAGTTCACTGTAGATGAGATTAACAACCACAAGCGTCGTATGCTTAACGACTGGTGCCCACAGCATAACCAGCCTTTAAAGGCTTGCTTAGGCCCTGAGGTTGAGGCATTTGTTGCTCCTGAGTTAGCTAAGCTCCAGGACTTACAGGATCAGCTATTTGTTAAGGATCAGGTCTTAAAGGCTCAGGTTAACGCTGGTGAAGACGCAGCTACTATTACTAAGTACGCAAACGATGTGAACAAGGCTCGTCGCGACATCCGCAACTTCGTTGTTGACCTCAAGACCAAGGTTCACAAGATGGCTGCCGACCACAAGGCTGGCGCACAGGCCGCTCCTAAGAAGTAATAATCGAGTTTTAACTCATTAGATTTTAGCCTTCATAGCATTACGATAATGCTGTGAAAGGCAGCAAAAGAAGTTCATTACTATTGCATTAAAGGCCCTCTGCTTCACCGCTCAGGGCCTTTTTTCATGGTCACAATCTTTTGCAATGGATAAAAAAGAAGGGCAGCTCCAAAGGAACTGCCCTCAATAGTTAGTTGTTAAGCTAAAGCTTTAGATAAGCAACAACTTATCTATTGTTCTTAACCGCCAAGCAGGTTCAGCGCTACAGTTGGACGCTGATTAGCCTGGCTAAGAATTGTTTGTGATGCCTGCTGAATGATCTGATTCTGTGTTAAAGCTGCAGTCTCAGATGCAAAGTCAGTATCACGAATACGGCTGCGTGCATCAGATTCGTTCTCAGAAATTGAGCTCTGATTGCGGATGGTACTTTCCATTCTGTTCTGTATTGCGCCTAGGGCCGCACGCTTAGAATCAACCATTTCAATGAATTTATCGATGTACTGCAGAGTCTTCTGTGCAGTCGAAGGCAGTGATACAGCCCAATAAGCAAGACTTAATTTGTTATTTGCAGTTGCAACTAAACCAAAACCTTGAGCTCCACCTGCATTTGCATCGGTATCTTTAAATGATAGCTTATCGTTTTGATTTTGGATGCCAGCGTTAATCATGCTCATGATGCCCTTCATATCAAAAGCACCACATTCAAGAGTGATTTCGTCCTTGGCATTGGCTCCGACCTGGAAGAAGTACTCATACTTTTTAGCAGCTTGACCACCGCCGCCACCACCAGCTTGAGCAACTTCACGCATGAGGGTGTTGGCACCGCCGCCGTCGAGCACCTGAGCACCAGCGAAGGTAGTCTTCTTGGCGATACGGCTGATCTCGTGTGAGAGGGCCTTTACTTCCTCTTGGAGAGCCTGACGATCTTTTGCAGTGTTGGTACCGTTGGCTGCCTGAACAGCTAAAGTACGGATGCGCTGCAGCATGTTGGTGGTCTCATCGAGAGCACCTTCGATGGTTTGAGCTAAGGCAATACCGTCGTTTGCATTGCGGTTACCCTGGTTGAGGCCATTAATCTGGGCTGTTAAGCGATCAGAGATCTGAAGGCCTGCGGCGTCGTCTTTGGAGCTGTTGATACGAAGACCTGAGGACAGTCTCTGATAAGAGGTGTTCAGGGCTAAAGTCGAGTTAGCTAACTTACGCTGAGCGTTGATGGAGCTAACATTAGTGTTGACGTACAGTGCCATTTGTTACCTCCTATCGACCGCCACCAAGAAGGTTAAGCGCAACGGTTGGACGTTGGTTAGCCTGTGACAGAATGGTCTGTGAGGCTTGCTGAATGATCTGATTCTGTGTCAGAGCAGCAGTTTCAAGAGCAAAGTCTGTATCTCGAATACGGCTGCGTGCATCAGATTCATTCTCAGAAATTGAGCTCTGATTGCGGATGGTGCTTTCCATTCTGTTCTGTATTGCGCCTAGGGCCGCACGCTTAGAATCAACAGTTTGAATGAACTCATCGATGTATTTCAGAGTATTTTGTGCAGCAGATGGTGTTGATACAACCCAGTAAGCAGTTGATTTTTGTGCATTGTTAGCAGAAAGCGCTAATCCGAATTTATCAGCTTTACCTGCATCAGCTTCATTATCGGCTATTGCAAGTTTTGTTGCATTGGCTCCTTTGGCGTCATTAGTCATATTCATGATGCCAAGCATTGTAAAAGCACCACACTCAAGGCTAATTTCGTCCTTAGCGTTGGCTCCGACCTGGAAGAAATACTCGTATTTTCCGGTACCTTGACCGTTTGCTCCCATAATTTCACGCATCAAATTATTTGGAGCGTCACCACCATCAAGAACTGTAGCGCCAGCAAAGGTGGTCTTCTGGGCGATACGGGTGATCTCGTGAGAAAGGGACTTTACTTCCTCTTGGAGAGCCTGACGATCTTTGGCAGTGTTAGTACCGTTAGCTGCCTGAACAGCGAGGGTACGGATACGCTGCAGCATGTTGGTGGTCTCATCGAGCGCACCTTCGATGGTCTGAGCTAAGGCAATACCGTCATTTGCGTTACGGTTACCCTGGTTGAGGCCATTAATCTGGGCTGTTAAACGATCGGAGATCTGAAGACCAGCAGCGTCGTCCTTGGAACTGTTGATACGAAGACCTGACGACAGTCTCTGATAAGAGGTGTTCAGGGCTAAAGTGGAGTTAGCAAGCTTACGCTGAGCGTTGATGGAGCTAACGTTGGTATTAACATATAGTGCCATTTGCTATCTCCTATCGACCGCCAAGCAGGTTAAGCGCAACGGTTGGACGCTGGTTGGCCTGAGTCAGAATAGTCTGTGAGGCCTGTTGAATGATCTGATTCTGTGTCAGAGCAGCAGTTTCAAGAGCAAAGTCAGTATCACGAATACGGCTGCGTGCATCAGATTCATTCTCTGAAATAGAGCTCTGATTGCGGATGGTGCTTTCCATACGATTTTGGATTGCGCCTAGGGCCGCACGCTTAGAATCAACAGTTTCAATGAACTTATCGATGGTGGCTAATGTTCTTTGAGCCGCCTCTGGTGTTGCAACAACCCAATATGCACTTGTGTTCTTATTGTTTTCAACTACGAGACCAAAATGATCATCTTTACCGGCATTCGCAATGGTATCGGCAAATTTGATTTGATCATTAGCGGGCACACCCTCATTTGCCATGCTCATGATGCCTTCCATCGTAAAAGCACCGCACTGCAGGCTGATTTCGTCCTTGGCGTTGGCTCCAACCTGGAAGAAGTATTCAAACTTTGTTGGAGGGTTACCTTGCTGACCTGCAACTGGACGCATTAAGTTGTTTGGAGCTTTACCGCCATCAAGAACTGTAGCGCCAGCAAAGGTGGTCTTTTGGGCGATACGGGTGATCTCGTGAGAAAGAGACTTTACTTCCTCTTGGAGAGCTTGACGATCTTTGGCAGTGTTAGTACCGTTAGCGGCCTGAACAGCGAGGGTACGAATGCGCTGCAGCATGTTGGTGGTCTCATCGAGAGCACCTTCGATGGTCTGAGCTAAGGCAATACCGTCGTTTGCGTTACGGTTGCCTTGGTTGAGGCCATTAATCTGGGCAGTTAAGCGATCAGAGATCTGCAGACCTGCTGCGTCGTCCTTAGAGCTGTTGATACGAAGACCTGATGACAGTCTCTGATAAGAGGTATTCAGGGCGAGAGTTGAGTTAGCTAACTTGCGCTGTGCATTGATGGAGCTAACGTTGGTATTAACGTATAAAGCCATAATCGATTACTCATATCTAATTTTTGGAGCCATGATATATAGCTTCTTAGCTCCCAAATACTGTTTGCAAAAGTGCATTTGAAAACATCAGCTAAAGATGCTGCTTGCAAATGGACTCTCAATAAAATCTCGTCTTAAATAAGGCCGCACAAGGAGATAAAGCGGCCTTAAGATATCGAGGTACTAAATTGGTTTAACTATTGACCGCCGCCAAGGAGGTTAAGTGCCACAGTTGGACGCTGGTTGGCCTGGGTCAGAATAGTTTGTGAAGCCTGCTGAATGATCTGATTCTGTGTTAAAGCTGCAGTCTCAGATGCAAAATCGGTATCACGAATACGGCTGCGTGCATCAGATTCATTCTCAGAAATTGAGCTCTGATTACGGATGGTGCTTTCCATACGATTTTGGATTGCGCCTAGGGCCGCACGCTTAGAATCAACAAACTCAATGAACTTATCAATTGAGAAAAGAGTACGTTGTGCCATACTTGGCTTATCAACTACCCAGTGTACAGAGTTGTTAGTTTTAGAAATTCCAGCTAATGCAGGATCTGCTCCCACATCTTTGCCTTCAACATTTTTTCCAGCACTAAGCTCTGTTTGTGAGTAAATAGCCAGCATTGTAAAAGCACCGCACTGAAGGCTAATTTCGTCCTTTGCGTTAGCTCCTACCTGGAAGAAATATTCCCATTTTTCTGCAGCTGCTGGAGCTTTGCCATCTGCTGGTCTCATTAAGCCATTGGCTACACCTTTACCGCCATCAAGAACTTGAGCGCCAGCAAAAGTAGTCTTTTGAGCAATACGAGTAATTTCGTCTGATAAAGCGTTAACTTCTTCTTGGAGGGCCTTACGGTCTTTCTCGGTGTTGGTACCGTTGGCGGCCTGAACAGCGAGGGTACGGATGCGCTGGAGCATGTTGGTGGTCTCATCAAGAGCACCTTCGATGGTCTGAGCTAAGGCGATGCCGTCATTGGCGTTACGGTTACCCTGGTTGAGGCCATTAATCTGGGCAGTTAAGCGATCGGAGATCTGCAGACCGGCTGCGTCGTCCTTGGAGCTGTTGATACGAAGACCAGATGACAGTCTCTGATAAGAGGTGTTAAGTGCTAAGGTTGAGTTAGCGAGTTTACGTTGAGCATTAATCGAGCTAACGTTGGTATTAACATACAATGCCATGATGGTCTCTCCTTTGAGCAGCTTAGACATAGTAGCTGCGTAGTATCGTAAGCTTGGTGCTATACGATATATGCTTATTTGTTTGTTATAAGCGGCAATACTTGTTGCCTAAGCATTCACAAGAGCAGTGCTCATGGACACTGATCTTGATGGTAATTAGTAAAAAGCATATCCAATGCCAAATTAGATGAGGTTTACTCATTGCCTTTTGCAACTGTGTTGCGGTGTTTTGATAAATGGTTTTGTGGATTCGATTTTTATCGCGGTTAAATGTTGGTATCTCGATGCGATTTAA
This sequence comes from Anaerobiospirillum succiniciproducens DSM 6400, assembly GCF_000482845.1. Lineage (GTDB taxonomy): Bacteria > Pseudomonadota > Gammaproteobacteria > Enterobacterales > Succinivibrionaceae > Anaerobiospirillum > Anaerobiospirillum succiniciproducens. Next base: position 97,894 of record NZ_KI519512.1, on the reverse strand, counting down.
GCTCTTTATATTGCCTTAAGTTGATTATTACGAGAAATGTTAAAGGATATGTTTTATTAATAAGGTAATCATGATGGCTTTATGGCAATGCATTGATACATGAAGCTAGAAAAGCTTTCTGGAGATGATAAAAATCATGCGACTGCAGGGTGTTTGTGTTGCGTGTTGACTGACTTTGCCTTAATCTGACAATACACTTGTATACATGTGTTTTTATGGTTTCAACCATATGCATACAGCAAGGCAGTTTAGTCAGCCACAGTGAATCTATGATTGTTAGTCTATAGCGAGTTTAGATTAGATCCTTGTGCCTCATGGCTTAAGTGAAGATGCATGTTTGTATGTGGTGCAATGCTTTTTAGATAAGCCAAGAATTAGTGTATCCGTTTGGCCACAAATTGAGTTTGTCTTTTGGCTTAGGATTTAAGGCATGCAGCTAGTAATGCTGCATGTTTTGCCTCGTCAGATGGTCTATAATGAGCCAACATGCTCAGGAGTAAAATATGGCACAAGATAATATTGCAAATGTAGTAGTGATTGGTTCTGGCCCAGCTGCTTGTACTGCTGCTATCTACGCAGCTCGCGCATCCTTAAATCCTATTATGGTTAAGGGTTTTGAAGAGGGTGGTCAGCTCACTACAACCCCTGAGGTAGGCAACTGGCCTGGTGCTTTAGGTGATCCTAGTGGCTTTGACATCATGCAGAACATGATTAAGCATGTTAACGAGCTGGGTGTGAAGTCTATTTCTGATGTGGTTTCAGAGGTTGACTTCTCAGGTGAGATTAAGCGCTTAAAGCTTTCTGGTGGTGAAGAAATCCTAACTAAAGCAGTTGTGATTGCTACCGGCGCACGTGCTCGTTACTTAAACATTGAGTCTGAGGTAAAGTTTAAAGGCCGTGGTATCTCTGCTTGCGCTACTTGCGATGGTATGTTCTTCCGTAATAAGACTGTTGCTGTTATCGGTGGCGGTTCCGTTGCCTTTATTGAGGCATTATTCTTAGCTAACCTGTGCTCAAAGGTATACCTCATTCACCGTCGTGAAGGCTTCCGTGCTGAGCAGATTTTAGTTGATCGTGTTAATGAGTTAGCCGCACAAGGCAAGATGGAGCTCATCTTAAACGCTAACGTTAAAGAGTACGTTGGTGATGATCTCTTAAATGGTATTGTCTTAGATGTTAAGGGTGAAGAGCGCAAGCTTGATCTTAATGGCGTATTCGTAGCTATCGGTCATGATCCTGCAACTGAAGTGTTCAAGGGTCAGATTGATCTTGATTCTAAGGGCTACATTGTCACTAACAAGAGTAAGACTCCAGTAACTGCAACCTCATGCCCTGGCGTATTTGCTGCTGGCGACTGTTCATTCCCTGAGTACCATCAGGCTATTGTTGCCGCTGGTCAGGGCTGTCAAGCAGCTTTAGACGTTGAGCAGTATCTTCTTGGTATTGCCTAAAATTGATTTCTAGCGCTGTTGATATGGCGCTTATACATAACAAAAAGGGGAGCAATTGGCTCCCCTTTTTGTTGGTTGCGGCAAGATTGAACACCGTAGCCAGAATGATGATGCTTATGGCTTGGCATTGTAGATCTATGAGCAAGTATGCAGTAGCAATCTGCTTTGCTGCATACTTGCTAAAGGTTATTGCCTTATGATCCTTGCCATGGTGTTTAGAGGTGCAGCTTTTCTAAGGTCTTTTCGTAGATCTCAGTTAAGGTGTCGAGGTTCTCAACTTCAGTGCACTCGTTGACCTGATGGATGGTGCCATTGAGCGGACCAAACTCTACTACCTGAGTGCCTAATGGAGCGATGAAGCGACCATCTGAGGTACCGCCTAAGGTATTCATGTCTGGAGTTACGCCAGTCTTTTCCTTCACTGACTCAGTGATAGCCTTAACAAGCTGTCCATCGCGCTCAGAGATAAACGGTAGGCCATTAATCACGTATCTTACAGTAGCGTAGATACGTAACTTCTCCATGGTCTTTTCCACCATCTTCTGCAGCTTTAATGGAGTCTGCAGTGGATTGAAGCGCCAGTTACACATGATCTGGCAAGTACCAGGAGCTACGTTCTCTGCACCAACACCTGCGTTAAAGTTAGTAACGTTAAAGGAGGTTGGTGGGAAATCCTCATTGCCATCATCTAAGTGCTTTTCAAGCAATGCTGCAATAAGACGAGCGCCATTGTGGGCGGCATTGTCAATCTGCTCAGGATAAGCAACGTGACCTTGCTTGCCATTGATGGTGATATGAGCAGTCATAGAGCCACGACGACCGATCTTTACGGTATCACCAAACTTCTTCGAGCAGGAAGGCTCGCCTACGATACAGAAAGTAGGGTATAGACGCTCTTTTTTGAACCACTCAGCAACAAAAGGAATGCCGCCAACTGCATCACCCTCTTCGTTAGAGGTCATTAGCAAGCCAACGGTGCCCTTAAAATCAGGATGCTTAGTCACAAAGTTTCTAAGAGCAATAGTCATGGCGGCATCTGAGCTCTTCATATCTGCAGCGCCACGGCCATATAAGAAACCATCCTTTACTACAGGGGTAAAAGGATCATTGCTCCAAGCGTTAACATCACCAGCAGGCACGACATCAGTGTGACCTAAGAAAATGGTGAATGGACCAGGAGCGACGATGCCAGTTGCATCGTATGGGCCTGGTTTGCCATTTAAGATCTTAGGATCACCGACAAAGTTAGCCTTCTCGTCTTTAGAACACAGAGCCAACAGGTTAAAGGTTGGGTACATGCCTTCTCTTAAGGTTCTGCAGTGGAAACCAACATCACCTAAGATCTTCTCGAGTACGTCTTGGCAACCCTCATCGTTTGGGGTAACTGACTTGCGTGAAATCAGTTCCTTGGCCAGTTCTAATGTATCTGACATTTTCTCACTCATAGACTTTTATTATTCATCGTGGCCAAGAGTTCATCTTAGCTATACGCTGGGGCAAAGAGTGCATTTGCTCTACATAGTTTGTAAGAGCTTATCCTTGCTGTTAGTTACTCTACGCATTGGGCCATTATATGGCGCATAACTTACAAAGTTGCGTTTTGTGCATTCTTGTCGCGTAGATGCTGCTATGGCACTCAAAGAGAGCATGGCCTATTTGATCATGCTATTGCAGTAATTCACGATGAGTTTGCAGCTAAACGGCTGCCTAGAAACAAATAAGCCGTCGCTGTTTAAGTATCAAGAACATTGTGGCTGCTTGATAGCGGTGCGACGGCAGGTGACATAGACATTATGATGCTATGGCTAAGTGCTTGCCTACAAAGCCATCTAGGCTTTGTTGGTTGGTAATCAGTGTTATTGAGGATTAATCCTCGTCCTCATCTGGGTATTGTAAGAACAGCTTACGCTCTAACTGTAAGAAACGGTAGGCGTTAGCGTGAGTACCCTTTAATGAGAAGCCATCGATGCGGCCATAGCGAACCTGTAAGAAGAGGTCGAGATCTTCATCGTTAACAAGCTCTGCAGCCTTAAGGTATTGACGTACGTAGTCACCAGCAAGGAGACCATCCCATGGATATACAGTGGAGATGGAGCGCCAGATGAGCATGCTGTATGAGTCAACTAAGATGAACTGATCCTTTTTGAGCTGATTTAAGAAGTCAGCATATAAAGAGCTATCAGCTGTCATGTCGATAAAGTCGCGGGTAGGGCCTTGTGAACCGTCATCTGAGGTTACATAAGCCTTGTCGCCATCGATAACTAAGTACTGAGGCTCGATTTCAGCTGCAGCCTTGTGCTCACCAATGGTCTTGCGCAGTTCTTCGCTGCAGCAAATAAGTGGCTTTGCACTCATTAAGCTTAAAGCATTGCAAAAGTCTTCAGCGCCAAATTTCTGAGCTTCGGAGTCGTTGAGCTTGACGCAAATGGTGGCTTTTACCTCATTCTCAGGTGGACGGATAACTTTATGGGCATCCGGCGGACACTCAGTTTGCATTCTCTCTACATGAGCCATGTTTTAACTCCGATTCTTAACTAACCAACTACAAACAACAGCGACTATTGAGCAAGCTAATTTGGCTTATGGCAGCCAAACTTTGTAACTGTAACAATCGAGCTGTTGCATTAAATTATGTGTCTATTTTGCTCTGCCGAGCTCTGATCTTATAGCAGTGCAAGTACCAAGCATATTGCTATGCAGAGCTCTGATCTTATAGCTGTGCAAGTACCGAGCATAATGCTATGTCTTGCTGTAATCTTATCGCTATGCAGGCACTAAGCATTTTGCTATGCCTAGCTATGATCTTATGGCCAAAGCTTGAGACGCATAACTATGTGCTCATATTCAATGAGGCTCTTAATGGCAAAGTGCATAGAACTTCAAGATTTTAAGGCGTTTGCCATGCAAAAGCAAAAAACCTTAGTCATTAACGTTACCGTTGTCATACAGATTTTATCTATGAGCAAAATACAAGGCAAAAAGAGACAATAATTAGGTAGAAAAGCCATAATTATCGAGATCGTCACCGTGACAAGAATTGTTGGTATGAGGTAGGCGACTTTTGTTTTGCTGTTTGCTAAACACAGAGTTATTTTCCACGGCATGTCTTAACTGTGTCTATAGCTGTAGTCGTAAACAGCTGGAGTGGAAGGATGGGGCGTTTTTAGAGCTTTGCAGTTGTTTGATGAGATGTTGTGGCAAGAGAGGCAGGCAATCTAGGGTGGCAAGCTAGTGCCGCAAGATGGCACTAGCTTGAAGTGGCCATGGCATGTATTTGCATGGCCTGAGGTGGAATTACATTGCACCACGAAGCTGGTTAATGAACTCTAAAGAAGAGACGCTCAGGATATTGTAGCCCTGGCTCTTTAAGATGATGAGATCAAAGAGCAGAATGAACATGGTGAGCAGCTGCAGGGCATGTACGTAGGAACGATGGGAGGTGCCATTGTTACCAGCGATGAGCATGCCGAAGATGAGTCGCATTGCTACGCACAGTGCAATCAAGGATAGGCCGGTGATGTAGTGCATGATGCCAAATGAGGCCATGATGCTTAGAACAATCACAAACAGCAGACCCTTGGTGGTCATGGTTCCTGAAGAGTCCATAGGATCTTGAGGTAAGTTCCAAGATAAGGTGCTTGCAGATGCAGCAGAAAGCATAGCCACAATGCCATAGGCTGCAGTGGCCTCAGCAATACCATCAACACTTAAGATCAGAATGTTAGACAGCCACATGAAGATAATCATTGGGACAGTCACAGATGCAGCCACAATAACCACATCATGACGACGTCTACTGATATAAGAGATGATGCGGTAGATACCTCGATATGGAGTTAGACCAGTGCAGAGCAAGAACACTATGAAAGATATAGTGCCAACTGTGTCAACATTAACTAGTAATTCAGCAAGTGATGCAACAAAGCCTGAGAGTAAACCTACAAATAAGTAAGGCACTGGCATGGAGCTTGGGTAGCAAGGGCCGAGTCGAGCTGCTGTCTTTGGCGCAATCACTGGTAGATTGGTATGAGTAAAGAAAGCAGCGAGTAACTGACGTAAGTATAAGAACACGGTCATACCTAAACCTACATTCTCTTGCAGGTTTAAGTTTGCAAAGTTAGCAGTGCCGTTCTCATCGCGACGCATTGAGCCTTGTCGCTTAGATAAATCGCTATCATCATAGCCATCTGTATCATCAGAGCGAGTTTCGTAGCTATCTTCTTCATAGCCATAAGGATTACGCTCAAAAGCCTTAAGCTCTTCGTCATTGGCATTCTCAAGAGAGGCACGAGCATAAGAGCTTTCTAAAGCTAAGCCATCAGATGATGAGCCCTTGAGTGCATCAGTGCCGTCTGTCTCTCCATTAACAGGGTAGGCATCTTGAGCAAAGAGGCCGTCGCCAACATCTTCTTTAGTGGCATAACGTGACTCTTGCTCAGCAGCTAACTTACGAGCATTCTCAATGACTTGGCTATGCGGTGCAGCCATAGACTCACGCGCAGCCTCGGCTAAAGCCTCTTCATAGGCAATATCCTCAGCACTCTTAGTAGCTACTGGTGGGTTGTTTTGTAAATCATCATCAAGATAGCTTGGTGGTAGCGCACGGTCATGTAAGAGCTTGGAGCGAGTTGCCTGGATATTAGCCTCAACCTCTGCATTGGAGTGGTCAGGGCCAACAGCATAGATAGGAGCCTCGCTTTGAGCCTCTTGCATTGGACGGCTTGGCTCTTTTGGTCCAACGTAGTAACGAGGGCCATCATCGTAAGGCTCACCTGCATATTGATCGCTTGAGGCGCTTTGCATGCTTAGAGCACCGCCATCGCCCATGCCTGCAGGAACAGCTAAATCAGACTCATCAACGCTATTTGCAGCTAAGGCGGCCATACGTGCAGCTTCTTGCTCACGGCGCTGCTCTTTTGCAATACGGGCTTGCTCTTGAGCATGTGCTTGCATGGCTGCCTCACGAGCAGCGGCTTCTGCAGCTAATTCCTCAGGAGTTCTAACACCTGGAGTGATATATGGGCTTGGCTCATACTCACCAAAGGAGCTTGGCTCCTCAACTGGAGGATTAGATGGACCTACATAGTACTGAGGCTCTTGATTGCCTGGAATTACATAATTATTGCCGTTTTGTGCAGCTGCAAAAGTCTCATCAGCAAGAGAGTTATTGTCTTGTACAGACATAGAACCCATATTGTCTTGAGCTTGATAAGCAGCAGCTTGACGTGCTGATTGAGCAGCCTCTTTTTGCTTAGCAATACGGTCAGCGTAGGTTCCAACGTAGATGTTGTCCTCATCACGTGGCTGTTCTTCAACTACACGCTCAGTTTTTGGACCTACATAGTAAACCGGGCCATCATCAACTTCTTCTTGAGCTCTTTGTGCAGGCATTGCCTGAACTTCGTTCTCATCATACTCATTGTACGAGTACGGATTTTGGCCATTGTCAGAGCCATTAAAGCCATTATTAGCTACGTTTTGCTGTTCGTTATAAACGTCGTTATTAGAGTATGTGCCGTCCTGAGGGCTAAACTCATCGTAATGATCAGCGCTTTGTACAGTACCGTCATTGTAAGCATAGTTCTGAGCATTATCGTCCTGAGAGGCAAAAGAACTATCACGAGTAATAGGCGCAGCAACACCGCTTAAGCTATCGTCATAGTTTTGTGAAGACTCAGCACTTGCTTGTTGCATGCGCTCAGATGCGGCCTCTTGTGAGATACGCTCAGATGCTGCTTGTGCGGCATTGCCATAGAGGACAGTAGAGTGCTCTTCACCGTCGCTTGACATGGCATAACCTTGCGCAGGCTTGTTCTTAGAGCCTTTAGAGCTGTTCATCTCTTTGATGCGACGAATCATCTCTAGCTCATCATCAGAAAGGCCTGTGATATAGCTGTTCTTACGTGGCAGCTGAGGTGGCTGCTGACGCTTTTCAAGACCTTGAATAGCAGTATGGCCTTCATTAGACATCATCATGGCATCAGACATGATGGAGACTTCGTCATTACGGAACTTGTCGGCGCTGACTAACTTGATATCTTGCTCGGCAGCTTCCTTTGCAAGCTGCTGTGACATAGCCTCTTGAGCGGCAGCCATTTGGGCAGCAAGATCTGAGTCAAGAGAATCATCTTCTTGCTCATCAAAGTGCTCAAGATTAGCAAAAGGATTGTCTGAATCAGACGCCTTTGCACCGTCAGCAGCGCTAGTGTCACTCTTTATTGACTCGCTAGGAACATCAGCTTGGCTCTCAGTGCTATCTTGAGTCTTACTTGCTGAGATTAGAGATTCGTTGTTAGCATCGGCTGCAGACATTTGTGCATCTTTAAGGGATGTAGCTAAACTAAAGCTACTATCATCTGCATTGCTAAGCGGATTAGCACCTTCATAAGAAGCACTCTCGCTTGCACCTGATGAAGTGGTATCACTTACCTTTTGATCTTGTAAGTCTTGCTCTGAGGTAAGTTGTGCATCTGATGGGGTAAGATTATTGTTCATTACAACTTCATCGTCTGATTGAAATTCATGATTAACGCTGCTTGCAGCAGTAATGGCGGCAGCATCTTCTTTACTTAAGTTTTCTAAGTCAGCAGCCTCTTGTTCGAGCACCGCTTGCTCAAGCTCAGAGTCATCAAACTCAACGGCTTGTGAAAAATCGTTTTCGCTTTCAACACTCTCAATGCCATCGGCCTGATCGGCTAAGGCGTTAAAGCGCCGCGCAGCTTCGGCAGCAGACTCAAGCGCAGCAGGATGCGGATTAATAACTTCATAATCCTCATGCAGGTGGTCATGATTGTCTATGGAGATCTTGTAATCGTCAGATAATGTGGCGCTTGTGACACCATAGTTATGTGCCTGAGTAGACTCTTGCATCACACTCTCAGCAAGCTCTTGCTCAAAGAGCTCAGAGTCCTCGAGTGCACTTTCAATATCTGACAGGAAGCTATCGTCATCATTAGTCGCTGCAGAGACAAATGAAGCCTCCGAAAGTGCCTCATCAGCACTTTCATCTGCAGCAGCGGCATGAGAGTCCTCTAAAGCAGCATCCGCAACGTCATACGCAGCAGCAATAGCCTCACGTCCAACCTCAGGTGCAACTGACTGAGCAGCAGAATCATCTAAGGCGACAGTTTCAGAGCTGTCGCTGTCGGTGCTATAGCTTGCAGAACCTTCGTTATCAGAACCGCTGCTGTCGGTGCTGTAGCTTTGGTTGCTGTAGCTCTCAGCGGCCATAGCAGCATCAGTACTTGTAGTAGCGGAATTTTGATCTTGTATTTGCAGGCTATTGTTCTCAGCTTCAGTTTCTTCTAAAGCTGCAATAATGGCCTCAACATTTTCATCTGAAGTTAGGCCAAATGCCTCTTCTGCATTTACATCTGCAAAGCGCTCATCTTTGCCATATACGGCGGTATTCTCGTCACTTGCATCACTCTGAGCATCGTACTTAATGTCATCAGGTGAGAGCTCATGATCGTTTTCATCAAACACCTGAATGCGTGGCTGATCTTCAAGCTCAATATCAACGCTCACGCCATTAGAGTTACTAGAGCTACTCTTAGCTACGGCATTAGCTAAGTTATCAGCGCTATCTTCAGAAGCAGCAACGCTGCTGGTGCTATCAACGCTAAAGCTTATGGCATCGTCGCTTGAGGTTTGTCCATTGCCCTCAAGATTTATTGGGGCATCTGACTCAAGATTTATTGGGGCATCGGACTCAAGATCGCTAGCCACGCTTGCGGCAAGATCGCTTGTTACGCCATCTTTGGCCTGGTCAGCTGTCTTATGGGTAGCATCATCAGAGTGTGAGGCAATGGTTTTAATAGCTGACTCGATGTCATTGTCAGAGGCTTCAGGATTGGTAAGACGCTCTAAGGTCTCTAAATCAAGATCGTCAATGTCGATATCAGTGGTATCTACTGAGTGCTCCTGTGAAGGGGAGGCATTAACAGACTCATCAGCCACATTAGACTCACTTGCATCTTTTGCATAAGACGCTTTTTCATCTGATGAGGCTAAGTCCTGTTTGGAGCTATCGATATTAGAGTTGCTCTGATCTTCAAACATTTCTACGTCCTGAAAACTCTAATGCTATGAGACTTACAAGTGCTCACAGCAAGGACTCTTCTTTTGCGCATCAAAGCTTTATTGGCCTAATAAAGCCATCATTTAGAGCTTTCTTAGGCTCATGATTTTTGAGCATGATGCAATGACGGTGTGTAGGTTTTAAGGGTAACTACTCATAAGATAGGCACATCTTAACTCGAGCATTCACGCAGGGTGTTAGATGCTAAATACCATACACACTAAGCTACTACCAAGGTTCTAGTTGCAAAGACACTTTTAGCATTGGCATCAAATAAACATAGGCAACAAAGGTCACGCTTGTTGCTATGAAATAAGGGTCACAGATACAACTGATGCTGAAACTTACAGTGCTTTGCTGAAAACTAAGGGAGGTCACAGTAAAGTTTAACTCTAGCGATGCTTTTGCACTTCCGTCGCTAGGTCAGAGGCTTTTATGTGGCGTAAAGATGCGGTGACTCACTCAAGAGTCGGTACAAGAAAGCAAAGTCTATAGGTAGCTAGGCCTGATAGACCCGCAGCACTTAAACGGTAGAGTGCAGATCATATGGGCAAAAACGCCATTTGTATCGCATTGCACGCTAAGTCTAAGGCAAAAGGGTGACATTAGATGTCTAAACTAGGCTATCTAAACAAACTACATATGCTGTGACCTGCATGCATTTTAGCATCAAACTAAGGCAAAACGCGCTAAAGCCTAATACTTATGCCCTCAAAGTAAACAATACTTACATCAAAATGAACGCCCACACTCATGCAATCGATACGCATATTTTTGTAAAAAGTCGATATATTTGCCGTTTATAGCAATGGCGATGAGGCCTTTTATCCTCAAGATCAGCGCTAAGAGTATTTTCAAAATTTTTCAAATTAAAGACCATCATTTTGGCCAATGTGCATCGTTTAGTGGCATCTTTCTTAGCAAAAAAAAGCTAAAGAGACAACTATTTTAGCTAACCACAGTGCAGCATAGTGGCATTGTTCTTAAACAATGTCGGACGCTCAGTGACCAGGTTGTTGTTGCGTATGGTGCTCAATTTATGTGCATGGCTATTTGCCATGACGCTATGGCAATGGATATGGCAACGCCTCGGCCATTGCATTGGCTATGGCTATATCCACAGCCATTGCCATGGGATCTGGCGTCTATTGCGCTGCTAAGAGTCTTGTTTTTATGCAATCTGTTGGGAATTTGCATGGTGGATGATGGTGGAGATGTGTTTCGCTCATTGAGGCTGGATATGGGAAGATTGGCTTAAGCGATAGATAAGCGTGGCAGAACGCACTATGGAAAAACATAACGGGCTAAATTGCTAGCTATATGGTGCTAAATTGTGATGTTCGTCTAATCTTATGATAAAATGGCATCCCCCTAAGAATTAAAGAAAAACGGCCTCTGTAAGCTGTTTTTAGGCAGTGGTGCTCACGTTAATGAGTAGTTCTTACTGACCTTTTGATGCTCTTGTGCTGATGCAAGTGCCTAAGTGCTCAGCTAGATTAGCTTTTTGAGCCTTATGGTGCACGCTACATACTCAAGGTAGAGGCTAAAACTACTAGTTCCTAGAAGTGTTTTTTAGGCCTAGTTGTTCACAGATTACGCTCCTAGCAAGATTCAAGAAAGATTGGCTCTTAGTTAGGATTATGACAGCAGCTATGGTGCTTTTAGTTGAGTATGAACGATGCTCAAAATCAGCACGCAAAGTGTTAACACTGTTTTTAGCATCTGAACATGCTCTTAAGCGTGGTAAAAAGAAACAAGTTAGATATTGTGGTGCTAGCTTCTGTCAGGCACGATGTTAAATTTTTTGCACAGGAAGAGTTCTTAAAGTGATTGAGCTTAAGAATATCGAGAAGGTGTACAACGCGGGTACTCCAAAAGAGGTACGTGCGCTCAAGGGTATTACACTTTCGATTGAGCGTGGCGAGATCTTCGGTGTGATCGGCCTATCTGGCGCAGGTAAGTCCACACTGATCCGTCATATCAATATGCTCGAGCGTCCAAGCTCTGGTCAGGTCATCGTTGATGGTCAAGATCTGACTGCCATGAGCGAGGGCAAGTTACGTCATGCACGTAGCCAGATTGGTATGATTTTCCAGAGCTTCAATCTGCTCTCCTCTGCCACTGTGGCCGATAACGTAGCTTTCCCACTGACTTTAGAGGGCAATCACTCTAAAGAAGAGATCGCCTCTCGTGTCAAAGAGCTTTTAGACTTAGTAGAGCTTGGTGATAAGGCTGATATGTATCCAGCACAGCTCTCAGGCGGTCAAAAGCAGCGTGTGGGTATCGCTAGAGCTTTAGCTAGCAATCCAAAGGTTTTACTTTGCGATGAGGCTACCTCAGCTTTAGATCCAAAGACCACCATGTCCATCTTAAAGCTGTTACAGCAACTGCGTGACAAGCTCAACTTAACCATCGTGATCATTACTCACCAGATGGAAGTTATCAAAGAGTGCTGTGACCGTGTGGCTGTGATTGATGGTGGTGTCATCTCCGAGATGGGCACAACCTTAGATCTCTTTACCGATCCAAAGGAGAAACTGACTAAGCGTTTAGTTTCTGCTGCAGTACGTCGTGGTCTGCCTGAACTCTTACGTCACACTGAGATTGTCTCTGAGTACTCAGAAGGTGCCAAGGCTGTTATCGAGCTGCTCTTCTTAGGTCCAAAGGCAGATGCCCCAGTGATCGTGGAAGTTGCCATGCTCTGCAAGGTTAAGATTTCCATTTTAGGCGGCAGCATTGACCACATTAAGAGCGAGCCATTTGGCCTGATGGTGGTTGAAGTATGCGGCTCTCGTGCTGAGATCGAGCACGCCATGGATGAGCTTAAGGCTCGTGTTCACAAGGTTGAGGTTTTAGGTTATGACACTCGTAAGCAGCTTGCTGACATCGCTTAATTTAGGTCAGTACTCCAAGATGGCTGACCTGTTAACTAATGCCACCTTGGAAACTTTATACATGGTAGGCGCATCGTCTGCTATCTCCATTATCTTTGGTGTGCCTTTAGGCGTGTTACTGCTCATCACCTCAAAAGGCTACTTTTTCGAGAATTTAGTGTTTTACCGTATTCTCGGCACCATTGTTAATGCACTGCGTTCTATTCCATTCATCATTTTGATGGTGGCTATTACTCCAATTACCAAGTTTATCGTGGGCACCTCCATCGGTACCACTGCGGTGATTGTGCCACTAGTGATCGGTACTATTCCTTTTACTGGTCGTTTAGTTGAGACCTCTTTAAGAACTGTATCAACTGGCCTTATCGAGGCTGCAACCTCCATGGGTGCAACCCCTCGTCAGATCGTAACTCGAGTGTTACTGCCTGAGGCACTACCAGAGCTTATCCAAAACTTCACCATTACCGTAATTGTAATCATCGGCTGCTCTGCAATGGCTGGTGCCATTGGTGGCGGTGGTCTTGGTGACGTGGCCATTCGTTACGGTTACATGCGTTTCCGCTTAGATATGATGATCTCCACCGTGCTTATCTTGATTGTCATGGTGCAGTTAGTGCAGTTCATCGGTGACTATCTGACCCGTAAGGTCGACCACCGCTAAGCTAAGCGCCACAACGCAAGCAAAAAACATCAAAAGCTGCAGCTAGCAACCAACACGCGCTGCAGCTAGGAACAAGTGCTGACTGCAGATATAGCGCTCACAGCAGATATAGCGCTCACCTTAGAGCGCCAAAATGCCCCGTCATTACTTAATAATTGCGGGGCATTTTTGTATCTGCAATATGAAAAAAAAGCCTGACCAAGATAACTCTTAGTCAGGCTTTGAAATCAATACGTTTAGGTTATTGTATGAGCTAGTATTTGTGCGTTAACTGATAGCCTTAGCGTTGAGAAAGAGAATGCTGTTAGCTATCAGTCCTTAGCTTTGATTAGCCAAGCTTGCTTAAATCGCGTACGCCGCCCTTGTCAGCTGAGGATGCTAAGGAGGCGTAGGTCTTAAGAGCGGTGGTGACTTCACGGACACGAGATTGTGGCTTAAAGGCTTGAGCACCACGCTCCTTTTCTTGAGCACGGCGCTTTTCAAGTTCAGCCTCATCAAGACTTACAGAAATCTCACGACCTGGAATATCAATCTTAATCATGTCGCCATTGCGGATGAGGGCAATGTTACCGCCATTAGCAGCCTCTGGAGAGACGTGACCAATAGACAGACCTGAGGTACCGCCTGAGAAGCGACCATCAGTAATTAAGGCACAAGACTTACCAAGACCCATGGACTTTAAGTATGAGGTTGGGTAGAGCATCTCTTGCATGCCAGGGCCGCCCTTTGGACCTTCGTAACGAATGATAACGACATGGCCTGCCTTAACCTCACCGCCTAAAATGCCTTCAACAGCATCTTCTTGTGACTCATAGACGATAGCAGGGCCTACAAACTTCAATGCAGAGCTATCCACGCCTGCAGTCTTTACGATACATCCATCTAAAGCTAAATTACCGTATAACACCGCTAGACCGCCGTCTTGTGAGTAGGCATGTTCTTTATCGCGGATACAGCCAGCGGCACGATCGCTATCAGAGTCTTGATAGTAGTTATCCTGTGAGAAAGCCTCAATAGTGCGCTTACCACCAGGAGCGGCTAAGAAGAACTTCTTAACCTCATCAGAGGCGTTGTTTTCAACGCAGTAGGACTCAAGCTCCTCACCTAAACTCATCTGCAGTACATTGCGACAATCTAGGTGCAGTAAGTCAGCCTTTTTGAGCTGATTTAAGATGGCCATAATGCCGCCAGCGCGGTGCACATCTTCAATATGGTATTCGTGAGTAGATGGAGCTACCTTACAGATATGAGGAACCTTACGGCTTAAGCGGTCGATGTCCTGCATGGTGAAGTCAACACCAGCCTCACAAGCTACAGCAAGTAAGTGCAGTACAGTGTTAGTTGAACCGCCCATGGCGATATCTAAGGTCATGGCGTTTTCAAAGGCAGCCTTGGTTGCGATTGAGCGTGGCAGTACCTTGTCATCCTCGCCCTCGTAGTAGCGCTTAGCCAGATCAACGATGATCTTACCTGCCTTTAAGAAGAGCTCTTTACGCTGTGCATGGGTTGCGACGATAGTGCCGTTACCAGGGAGAGCTAAACCTAAGGCCTCGGTTAAGCAGTTCATGGAGTTAGCGGTAAACATACCTGAGCAAGAACCGCAAGTTGGGCAGGCAACGCTCTCAACTTCCTGAATCTCTTCATCAGAGACATTTGGATCGGCTGATACCACCATGGCATCAACGAGATCTAGTTTATGCTTGCCCTCGATCTTGCCAGCTTCCATTGGGCCGCCGGAGACAAAGATGGTTGGGATGTTAAGACGCATGGCAGCCATGAGCATGCCAGGGGTAACCTTGTCGCAATTGGAGATACAGATGAGCGCATCGGCCTTGTGTGCATTACACATGTACTCAACGCTATCGGCGATGATCTCACGGCTTGGCAGGGAGTAGAGCATGCCGGAGTGACCCATAGCAATACCATCGTCCACTGCAATGGTATTAAACTCACGCGCAATACCACCAGCCTCATAAACAGCCTGAGCTACCATCTGGCCAATATCTTTTAAGTGTACGTGGCCAGGAACAAACTGAGTAAAAGAGTTGGCAATAGCCACGATAGGCTTGCCAAAGTCCTCATCCTTCATACCAGTGGCTTTCCACAGTGCACGGGCACCGGCCATCTTCTTGGTCTTGTAAGTAACTGAGGAACGTAATTCCGCCATGGATTTCATCTCCTTGCAGTGCCGCAATATCAAACACCATCAGCACTGAACTTAGCAGGACAGATCTTTTGCTGCTAAGGTAAATAAACGTTAAAGGGGCTAATAGCCCCTGCAAACAGAATCAAACCACCTAAAAGCGCAGCTCATAAGCTGCATACGGCCAAAGCCATTACGTGCTCTGAACCCAACGTCACTAAAGTTGCAAATGAGTGCAACATCTATAGCTATAAGACTCACACCATTTAAAGTGCAATGGAGTGCAACATATATGGTTATAAACCTCACGCCACTGAATGGTTTGCGTGAGGTTATAAATAAGCGTCGGAGCTTAAGTTTGGTAGAACTCGTCTAGTGGTGGTTTGTATGACGCCTTTTAGGACTTAACTGGAGTGAGCCAGCCGTACTTGTCCTCAGACTCGCCCTTAACTAAGGCAAAGAATGCGTCCTGAATCTGCTTGGTGATTGGACCACGATGACCTGGGCCAACGTCGATACCATCAATAGATGCAATTGGAGTGATTTCAGCTGCAGTACCGGTGAAGAAAGCTTCATCAGCTAAGTAGCACATCTCACGCTGCATCTTCTGCTCGTAAACAGGGATACCTAAATCCTTGGCAATGGTGATGATGGAGTGACGGGTAATACCTGGGAGCAGGCCATTGGTGAATGGGGCGGTGAATAATGCGCCGTTCTTTACAAAGAATACGTTTTCACCTGAGCCTTCGGAGATAAAGCCATCAGTATCTAAAGCAATTGCCTCAACATAGCCGTTTTGGTGAGCTTCGTTGGAGATGAGAACAGAGCTTAAGTAGTTACCTGCAGCCTTAGCCTCTGTTGGAATGGTGTTGGCAGCTAAACGGTTCCAAGAAGAAACGCCCACCTTAACACCCTTTTGTAAACCCTCTTCGCCTAAGTATGCGCCCCAAGGCATTGCTGCAACCATAGCTGAGGCTACAGCACCCTCAGGAATACGAACACCCAGACCAATCTCGCCTAAGAAAACTAATGGGCGGATGTAGCCTGACTCAAGGCCGTTGTCGGTAATTACAGAGCAGCAAGCCTGCTTGATTTCTTCTTTGGTGTAAGGAATTGGGAAGCGATAGATTTTAGCGCTGTTAAAGAGACGATCAATGTGCTCGTCAAGACGGAAAATGCAAGGGCCCTTTGGAGTAGAGTAAGCTCTAATGCCCTCAAACACGGCAGTGCCGTAGTGCAGGGCATGGGTCAGAACATGAACTTTAGCATCAGCATGCTCAACTAATTTGCCATTAAACCAGATGTATTTGGTTGGGGTGTTATTTAAACTCATTATCTACTCCAAGAAACCTGAAAGTCCCAAGGCAACTTTAGCGTTAGTACACACCTAACAAAGATTTACAGCGCCAAGGCAAATAACAATGCCCTCTTCGTGCGCTTAGTTTTGTCTAAGTTGATGCTAACGCCTTGTTGTCTTATCCATCCTAGTAACTTAAGGACAGTGACATTTCTGCGGTTTGCAATTTAATAAAAATCTGTCATGAGCCACCTCAAAGCCCCATGGCTTATAAGTGCTATGTGACTAAGCTTGGCTCTTTGAGAACTATAAGCTTTAGTCTAAAAGGGCTGAGTGCCTTCTTATGCATTGTGCTAAGGGCACTCAGTGGCTGCAAAAAATCTGTACATAAGGCCAAGGCATGGGCCTTGGCTAAAAATAAAACTTGTATAAAACGCGCTGCGTCATGATCTTTTATGACTGCAGCAGAGCGATGTTACTCGCTTTAACACTGTATATCGCTGTTGGTGCTCTACGATTTAGAGCACCGTGCTTAATTAAGGCTGTAGCCTCTTAAGCTTATGTTAACGCTGTTCGTTGGCAGTAAAAAGTAATTAAGGCCCAGCATCAAATCAAGCCTGAGAGCTGGCAAAAACTGTGTTGCCAATGCCATGCTCAAAGCTAATGCTGTTGAACATAAAGCTATAGAGTTTAGAGGATGTCGTTGTGCTCTGTTAGGCCATGCATGATGGTACATGTGTGCATAGCCATACTCTATATCTTAGATGGGGTAGTGGCTGTTTACTTCTTATTGCTATGAATTGGTACTCTTAACGCTAAACTGTAAGTACGCTTGGGGCTTAGGTTTAAGCACGCTTGGGTACTTGATGACGGTAATCAAATATAACCTTAAAAAGAAGCAAGGCAAACCTTAAAACTCGGGTAGAGCAAAAGCTAGAGCCTTGAAAGGTATTTCTTCAAAAGGTGCGTCAGAGCCTAAATAACGAAACACTTGGTTAAGTTGCGTTGAGCTTAATGGCGGTTACCATCAAGCTAATGCGGTATGGAATGTAAAGCATCAGTAACATCGCTTTGATTGAGTGTTTGCACTATTAAATGCAAAGAACCTGTAGAACTCTCTAGCCATAAATTTATGGGCATGAGGTTCATCGCAATGCGCTAGAAGACAAAGCGTGCATCTATATAAGCCGCCATAGCTTGTATATGGCTATGGCCTCAAGATCGAACGATACCTCTTTTAAGGCTAAGCAAGCGCTGATCTTGAATGCTTTCAAGCATGCCTTCATTAGGCAGCTTGCTTGGTGCGGCTTTGGCTTTGTTTGCTTACTTCCGTGAGTGTTAATTAGGCGTTTGATACCTCAGTTAAGTTAGCGCTGTTGTTTGATTGTTCTTGAGTCTTGTTAGAGCTCTTAGCTTGCTTTTCATCCTCATCTGCCATATTGGCAAAGATGGTTGCCAAGATTGGGCCTGAAATGTTGTGCCATACTGAGAAGATGGCTGAAGGCACTGCAGATAAAGGATTGAAATGAGCCATGGCTAAAGCTACACCCAAGGCTGAGTTTTGCATTCCGACTTCAATAGACAAAGCCTTGCTCTTCTTTAAATCCATCTTAAAGAGCTTGGCCAGGCCATAGCCTAATGCAAGACCTAAAACATTGTGCAGTACTACGACTGCGAAAATGATAAGACCAGTTCTAGCGATTTGATCGTGGCTTACAGCAACCACTGAGCAAACGATAGCGACAATAGCAAAAACTGAGATCAATGGCAGAGCTGGCAGTGCGCTTTGCACGTGTTTGCCAAAGAAGGTGTTAACTAAAACACCAGCGACAATAGGCAGCACCATCATCTTAACGATGGTCATGAACATTGCCATTGGGTCTACGGTAACCCACTGATCTGCAAAGAAGTAAATGAGTGTTGGGGTGACCACCGGAGCAAGCACTGTGGTGCAAGCAGAGATGGTTACGGATAAAGGAACATCACCACGGCTTAAGAAAGTCATGACGTTTGACGCGGTACCGCCTGGGCAGCAGCCAACTAATATGACACCAACGGAGACCTCAGGAGAGAGGTTTAAAATGATGCATAAGGCATAAGCTAAAAGAGGCATAATCGCAAACTGACCTACAATGCCAATAATGACATCAATAGGACGCTTAATCACTTCTGAGAAGTCTTTTGCACGAAGGGTAAGACCCATGCCAAACATTACAATACCGAGCAGAATGCTAATGTATGGAGCAAGAATCTTGAAGTTCTCTGGGAAGTAGAAAGCAATAATTGCGGCGGCAATAACCCAAAAAGCAAAGGTTTTGCCGAAAAATGCGCTCAATTTAGCTAAGTTATGCATAGAAGCCTCCAAATTGCTCCTGCATTTGCTTAGCTTGCATCTGACCTTTATTGCGATAACACATCCATTCTTTAAATGTGCGATGCATTCGCTTGGTCTGATGCAAGGCTGCTTTTGTGCAGGAGGCGTAATTAGTATTTGTCATATAAGCCTCGGCCTTGCGGCGGGTTGTAGTTGAAAATCAACGCTCAAACGAAATGTCTTAAGCTCTTGACTGTACAAAAACTAAATCTCTTTGCATAAGGTCTATGCAGCAAGATTAACCAAAGCTAGCGATATGGTTCAGTCTCTAGCTTCAATCACTACTACTAAAAGAAAAATACATTAAGTAGCGATTAGTTAAATAGTTTTAAGTTCAGTGTGGGTAAAAGGAGCTGAGCTGTCATAGCAAGAGGTATAGATAGCTTCGCTTAGTAAAGACCTTAAAGCATCTACAGCTATGAACTTTTGCTCAGAGCGTGATTTGATTGTAGTAACAAAAATGAAGCGAAAAGCACTCATGCTCTATAAAGATGCACCAAAATTTACTTTCACAAAAATGAACCTGCCTTTGCATCTATTTTGTGCACTATACATACATAAAACTAAAAAATGACTCCATCAACGCCCAAACAAGTCATCACAGCGCACCAATTTGTGATGGTTTTGCACGCATAAAGCAGCCGTACTGCAATAAAAAAAACATGCAGTAGCAACCAAAACTTCAGCACTCCCATCTTCCACACTGCAGCAAGGTTGCTTTTGCGCCTAGAGCAAGGTCATTGCTTTGCCATTGAAATAGCACTAGCAACACTAATTGGCCAGTCACCCATTGTTAATTACTCCTTACGAAAATAAGATATGAGTGCTGTTTTGAAATCTCAGAAGATGTGGAAGTAAGCTCTATACAGGTAGCATGATCTTGCGAGCTGGCGATGGACAATATATGCGATAGCGGGTATGGACAAAACAAGCGCAAATGATGATGGAAAATATATGCACTAGCGGGGAAAGACATGATGAACGCGAGCGGCAGTCAAGTAGGTTTTGTCGTGGTCTAGAACGACAAAAGGCAGCGTAAAGCTGCCTTTTTAAAAGGGAGGAGCCATGTTAGCGGCAAAAGTACGGGCCTAAAGTGTAAGCGTTGTCTGTATCAATCTTAGTTGAATAAGGACTTAACGTCATGGCCACTGATGCCATCGGCGCGAGTAGGCTGCTGTGGAGCTGGCTCTAACATGTCCTCTTCTGTAACTGGCTTTGGCATAGCCTCAAGCTCTTCAAGAGAAATGGTGCCGACTTTCTTGATACTCTCAATGGCAAAGAAGCGCTTGAACCATTTGTTTGGATCAAGACGGATGGAGTCGTGGCTGTAGTAAAGGTGCTCAGCAAAGTTATTCATAAAGCGATTATCAATCGAGGTATTGGCGGTTAAGAAGCCATAGAGTTTACCTGCAGGATCAATAATAGCTGGTGGATTTGAAGAGTACTTATTCCAAGGACTGATCTTTGAGACAGTGGAGCCGTACTCGGTGTTACTATTCCAAATGCTGATATGACCAGTTGGAGAGCCAAATGGACTTTCAGTATTCCAAATAGAAATATAGTAGTCAGGAGTACAGTTGAGGCAGCCTAAGAAGCGAGTTAACTTCTGATCGCCATAGAGCAGCATAGGATTTTTGTTGGCAGCTAATAAAGCTTTGATCTCCTCAGCTTCCTTTTCCTTAGCTGTCTTTTCAATATCGCTAATCTTTACTTCTTCTTGAGCCTTAATTTCTTCAGCTTGTTGTTTCTTTTCAAGATCACGCTCAGATACACCCGAGTAACGTGGGCCACCAAGAGAATAGGCTGAAGATACATTAAAAGCGCTACCAAGCAGTAATAAAGTAGCGATCGCTACACCGCTGAGTGCCTTCTTTGATAAAGCTTGCTGAATAAGGCTCATAAAAGTAGTTCCTGTAGATAGAACTAAATACTTAGCACCAAAGAGGCTATGTTTAATTGCAAAGCCACACACATGGTATGTGAATAGAAGCTAGGAGCCGTGATTAACTGCTCGCATCAAGTAATCATCGGAGCTAAGTAAAGTGCATAAATGTTTAGCCAGATCATTAAGTGATAGGCTAGCTTGGTAATTGTAATGCACTTTGTAGATACAACATGGCGAAATAAAAGAATTTATGTCCAAAATAGAGGCATTGATCGTGTTATTTTTTGATTTTTGTTTCACATCAGTGCACTAAATTGCCTCTTGAGACTATAGATGGACACTCATGGAGCGCATCATAGACCCAATTTCAACATCTCAAGACCTTGCACACATGACACAGTAGCACCTCACCGCGATAGAACTAAGCACAGCTAGCTGACTGTGCACAGCCAGCACCCCACAGCGATTGAACAAAGCACAGCTAGCTATCTAAGCTCAGCTAGCACTTTACAGCTAGTAGATCAGCGCTAAATCCAAGTGTTCCGAGACAATTGTACCTGCAGCAGAGGCCACGTCTTACAGTCAATGCGAGGAGATGGGGAGCTACTTAATGCACATCAGAATGATGACCTGTTAATTGCGCAAATTGATACGATTGGCTGTGATCTTATGTAATGGCAAATGAATACTTCAAGGTGCGGCGCGTAACAGCGCGATTAGTAAAATCATGCCGATATAGAGGCGATCTGCATGTACTGCAGATAACAGTTGTCACTGGGCATAATTGCTTTGTTGTTTGCGGTGATCTCTTGCTAATTGAAGCGATGAACTTCTAAAGGATATTGATGTTGAGGATGGTTAAGTTCTTGTAAGCTTGATTGGGGAATTTTTTAGTACTTTAGCTAGATACAAAGTTATAAATCAAAGGCAAGGATCAAGTATCATATGCATGATCAGGATCCTAATTTGCCAAATTTCTTAGATCTTTAGGAAAACTTATGCCTAAAGTGCAGTCTAAGGAATAGGCACAGTTTGAAGCTAGGTATTTCCTACTAAGCTGCCTTAGTCTTGATCTTGAGGCATTTGGCTACATATAAAAGACTCTTAAGAAGGTTGGCGTCCAATCTTTTTAGCTTGCTGTTTGTAAAGCCAATGTCTGTGCTTTTGGTAGAACATTTGCCAATGTACATTAGCATTTACAAGCTTGTACTCAATGGCAAATGCAATCGACCCGTGCTTGGAATTTTTAGTTGTCTTGCTTTTGGATCTGCCGCTTAGACGCTGTTAGTTAATGGCGCTACAGAGGATGGAGCATGCAGATAGCTCGTCGTTTTTCAGCATGGGTTTATTTATTTTGTAGCATGCTTTATTCATCACTGTTTTAAGGTTGACAATGGGTAAGTTACGAATTGCCGTAATTGGCACTGGCAACATTGCTAGGCAACACGTTGAGGCTATCTTAGCCTGTGGACAAGAGCTAGCTGGTGTATGTAACCACAACATCGAAAAGGCTATGCTCTTTTTAAGCTCCTTTAGCGGACGTGAGGGAGTTGCGCCGGCGGTGTTAGAAGAGACCGTATTTGATAGCGTTCCTGCTATGTTAGATACGGTAAAGCCTGATCTGGTCTATATCACTACTCCACACAAGACTCACGTTGATAATGCCTTCCACGCTGTACAGCGCGGCATTCACTGCATTATCGAAAAGCCAATTGATATTTCTCTTGCAAAGGCAGCTTATTTAAAAGAAGAGTCTGAGCGTTCTGGTGCTTTAGTTTCAGTTATCTCTCAAAGCCGTTTCTTCCGTCCGTGCGAGCGTATTCGTAATGCTATTGAAGATGGCCGTATTGAGCCAGCCTTTGGTATTGTAAATGTGCAAGCCTGGCGTGATGAGGCGTACTATCGTTCTAATGAGTGGCGTGGTACTTGGGCAGAAGAAGGCGGTGGCGTGTTAGTGAACCAAGCAGTACATGAGCTTGACTTGCTTAGCTACTTCATGGGTCGTGTTGAGAGCGTCTACGGTATTTGGCGTAACGTTAACCATCCATATATTGAGGTAGATGATACTGCTCAGGGTATTGTGACTTTCGAGTCTGGTGCTACTGCAACTATCTTAGTCTCTAACAGCGTTAACCCAGCTCAGTCAGCCTATGTACATATTGTAGGCACTAATGGTCATACCTTAGGCATTCAGACTCATGGCGGTGTTGAAATTAACCCTGGTATCAAGCCAAGTTCATTCCGTGCTGTAAATGATGTCTTTACCTTAGAAAGTCCAGAGACCATGGCCCGTTATGCTCAAAATGATTATGAGGGTGTTACTGATGATAACTACTCATACTTCTACTTCATCGAGCATTTAAAGGAAATGATCCATGCCATCAAAAACCAAAAAGATGGTATGAATGTCCGTCTGCGCAACAATATCGATTCATCCTTATGCTGTATGTTGATTGCTCAGGGCATTTACTTAAGTAATAAGTTAGGTCGTCCTGTTACCCGTAAGGAAATCATCGACGACTCTATGCTTAAGCTGACCAACCCAAGCGCAGCAGAGTAGTAGCTACTTATTCATCAAACTCACTAAGCGCTCTTATTTAGGTTAGGCGCTTGTTTTAGAGGGCGAACGCAAAGCAAGATAAGTCTTGTAATGCGCTCGCCTTTCTTTTTATGCCTTGCCATGTGTTGGGTTAAGGTGCATTTGAAAGAGTGGTGACTATTGCAATTATCTAAGTGACAATGAGGTTAAAAAGGTTTTTGTGGATTACTTTTGTGTGTCGGAGCGGTGCAAAGTTGTGGCTGTTTAAGTGCAAGCAGTACAAATCATGTTTCTAAAGTGTGCAAACAGCGTATTTGATAAGTAAGAGGATTGAGCTTGCCAAAATGGTCAGGTTAAACTCAATCCATCAATCAATTACAAAAAGTGGTTAAGGCCATCTAGATAAGAATATTAAGCACAGCCTTTATGAGCATGTAGCATAAAAGGTAGTAGTTCTTCAAAAGCGGATTTCTCAAAGAAGCGTGCTTAGTTTCATTAAGGTGAGTTCTTAACTAAAAGGTGTAGACATGATCGTAATCATTTCCCTAATTCGACTTATTCTACTTAAGTTGCCAGGCTTCTGAGTGACTCGATCTGTCATACCTTTTTAAAACAAAAGAGGGGCCTGGTAGTAAAAAAACTAGGCCCCTTTTTTATTCCCATTAACCACAATATACACACCACCAACTCAAGAGACACTGCGGCAAAAATGAGCGTTTAGCGCGTCTAACACGTTGATTGTTTAGCACGCTTAGCGTTTACGCGTTGAGCGTTTCACGCGTTGCAATCGATGGCTGCGGCCTTGTTTAGGTCGCTTAGTTGTCAAGATATGAGTTGGTTTAGATAAGTAGCAATCAGGCATCCAAGGAAAGCTTATGGATAAGGTCGATAACAATCGAGTGATTATTTTTGACACCACCTTAAGAGATGGCGAACAAGCCCTGCAGCAGTCATTAAATGAGCGTCAGAAGCTGCAGATTGCTCTTATGCTTGAGCAGTTAGGTGTTGATGTCATTGAAGCAGGTTTTCCTGTGTCATCTCCTGGTGACTTCTCCTCGGTTAAGCTTATCGGCCAAAACCTCAAAAATGCTATTCCATGCGGTCTTTCTCGTGCAGTAGAGCGTGATATTGATGCTGTGAAGGAGGCATTAAGCTCTTGTGAGCGTTTTAGAATCCATACCTTCATTGCAACTTCTGATGTACATGTGCAAGACAAGTTACGTAAGAGCTTTGATGACATCTTAGGCATGGCTGAGCATGCCATTAAACATGCGCGTCAATACACCGATGATGTGGAGTTCTCTTGTGAGGATGCAGGTCGTACTCCGATAGACAATCTCTGCCGTATGGTCGAGCACGCCATTAAAGCAGGAGCAAGAACCGTAAACATCCCTGATACCGTGGGCTATACCATACCAAGCGAGTTTGGCAACATCATCGCTACTTTGTTTAACCGTGTTCCAAATATCGATCAAGCGGTGATCTCAGTGCACTGCCATAACGATTTAGGTATGGCCACTGGCAATAGCTTAGTTGCCGTGCAAAACGGTGCTCGTCAGGTAGAGGTTTGTGTTAACGGCTTAGGCGAGAGAGCAGGTAACTGCAGCTTAGAGGAAGTGGCCATGGCGCTGCGTACTCGTAAGACTCTGTTTAACGGCCTGTACACCAATATTGTGCCAACTAACATTGCACGAGCATCTCAAATGGTTGCAGGTATTTGCAATGAGAAGGTGCCGCCACATAAGGCTATCGTAGGCTCTAATGCTTTTGCACATAGCTCCGGCATTCACCAAGATGGCGTGTTAAAAAATCGCAGCACTTACGAAATCATCACCCCAGAGAGTGTGGGCTTTAAAGAGAACAATCTGCACATGACAGCCCGCTCTGGTCGACACATGATTAAGTCACGCTTAAATGCGCTTGGTTATGCAGATGATAGCTTTAACTTAGATGATGTATATAGCCGCTTCTTAGAGCTTGCGGATAAGAAAGGTGAGGTTTTTGATTACGACTTAGAGTCCTTGCTGTTCTTTAGCCAGACTATGGAGGACAAGACTCAGTTTACGCTTGAAAACCTCAACGTAATTTGTGGCGGCTCTGGCACCATTCCAACTGCTTCAGTACGTATGAAGATCGGTGATGAGTACTTTATCGATTCTGGTACTGGCGATGGTCCTGTCGATGCCGTATTTAACTGCATTACACGTTTGACTCGTATTGATTGCAAGCTTGTCGACTATAACTTATCTGCCACTTCAGGCGGCATGAATGCCCAAGGCAAGGTAGATGTCGATGTGATGTACAAAGGCCGTAAATACCACGGTCGCGGTTTATCCACTGACGTTATCGAGTCTTCAGCTTTAGCTTTAGTTAATGCATGCAATGCCATCTATCGTGCTCAGATTATTGAGCTTGAAAAGGCAGCATCGCACAACGGCATGCCAGCTGACCCAGACTCTCAAGAGGCTATCGCAGCAATGGAGGCTAAAGCTGCCTCCTTGGTGCGTGGCCAGATATAAATAGAGCATTGCCGGTGGCCTCTTAAGAACACTTGTTGAGGTGCGGCAAACTAACCAAGTCAGAATTTTTTAGGCAAAGCAAAAGGTAAAAACACATCCTCTGCTTTGCCGCAATTTACAGATTTTTTAGGCATCAGACTCAACATCAGCTTAGCTAACCTTTAACCCAACTTAGCCAAGTTCCAGGTTCTTACCAAGACACCTGGTCTTTATGAGCTCTTTTACTCATAAGCAGCACTGTGCAATCTACATAGTGTTGAGGGGCGTTTAGAACAACCCGCTAAACACGCCCACGGCATCTACCAAGGCTAACGCTACAGCTTGATGTTGAGGCATTGCTACCACGCATGCATGTCTTACGCATCAGAAAGCTATAAGCATGGCGCATCAACACAAGCGCTAGTGCATGCCTCGTACTAGGCATGATGGCTTGCAACGGCCATGTACTCCGCCAAATCGCAAGCATTTAGCAATGATCGCTTGCCCGTCATTGATGGCAGAAGCCATGGCTAGTACTAGCGCTCAAGAGCCGATGTTGAGTTGCTTATGCGCAAGTTCAGGCAATGGGGCGCAAAGACGTCTGCACATGTATATGCAAATGCAAATGATGATGTAGATGCCATTCATCTACACATCCATATGCGCATGCATGAGCGTGGAGAATGATGCCAAATTTAGAAAACAAGGGTTATAAATGGAATACAAGATTGCAGTTTTGCCAGGTGACGGCATTGGTCCAGAGGTGATGGCAGAGGCCATCAAGGTGTTAGATGCAGTAAGTGCCAAGCATGGGTTTACTCTTAACTACACCTTTAAGAATGTAGGCGGTGCTGCTATTGATGCACAAGGCTGTGCTCTACCTGAGGATACTTTGCAAACCTGCGAAAACTCTGATGCCATTTTGTTTGGCTCAGTAGGCGGTCCAAAGTGGGAGACACTGCCTCCAGATGAGCGTCCGGAGCGCGGATCACTCTTACCACTGAGAAAGCACTTTAAGCTCTTTTGTAACTTTAGACCCGCTCGTATCTTTGAGGGCTTAGAGCATTTAAGTCCATTGCGCTCTGACATTGCCGCTAAGCATTTTGACATCTTATGCGTACGTGAGTTAACCGGCGGTATCTACTTTGGCAAGCCAAAAGGTATTGAGGGCGAGGGTAAAGATGAGTGTGCTTATGACACTGAAATCTACTATCGCTATGAAATCGAGCGTATTGCCAAGACCGCTTTTGAAAGCGCCATGCTACGCAAAAAGAAGGTCACCTCTGTAGATAAAGCCAACGTCTTAAGTAGCTCCATTTTATGGCGCAAAGTTGTTGAAGAGGTGCATCAAAACTACCCTGAGGTCGAGCTTGAGCATATCTATGTAGATAACGCCACTATGCAGCTGGTAAAAGCTCCTCATCAGTTTGACGTGATGCTGTGCAATAACATCTTTGGCGACATTCTCTCTGATGAGATTGCCATGGTCTCAGGCTCCATGGGTCTGCTCTCATCTGCAAGCCTCTCTGAGAGTGGCTTTGGCCTATACGAGCCAGCTGGTGGTTCAGCTCCTGATATCGCAGGTAAGGGTATTGCCAACCCAATTGCCCAAATCCTCTCAGCTGCCTTGATGCTGCGTTATTCCTTAAAGCAAGAAGCTGCAGCTAAAGACATTGAGGCGGCTGTCTCCAAAGTGCTTGCCTCAGGCATGCGCACTTGCGATTTAGCAGGCTCAGGTGACTTTGTCACCACCAAACAAATGGGCGAAGCCATTGTAGCCGCCCTGTAATTAACCCCATAAACATCAGCCACCAGAGCTACTTGCAATGAACTTATAGGCAAGAAGCTACAAGAGTCCAGCTTTGCATGCCCCAAAGGCATCGAAGCTTAGGCACAAAGCGCATCTGTCTGCAGCCTAAGCAGTCATGATAATGCGCCGTAGTGCTGTTACATAGTCATGCTGTCGTATACAGCCATGACAGCCATAACAGCATGGACGGCAATGACAGTAAGAACTTGCAATCTTGTGGTGCGGGCGCTGCAGTGTGATGGTCTGATGGTGTGGGGAATGGTTTGACGAGATTAGCAAAGATAAGAGAAGGCAAATGGGCAAGACACTGTATCAAAAGGTTTTTGACGCTCACGTGGTATATCAAGCAGAAGGTGAGTGTCCAACTATCTACATCGATAGACATTTAGTTCATGAGGTGACATCCCCTCAGGCGTTTTCAGGCTTGGAGATCGCACATCGTCAGATGAGACGACCAGATCTGACTTTGGCCACTGTAGATCACGATATTTCAACACAAGAGAGCACCATTGAAGCTTGCTCTCCGATGGCACAAGATCAGATCAAGACTTTGATGGCCAATACACAGAAGTTTGGCGTGAAGTTCTTTGGTCTTGGCGATCCTAATCAAGGCATTGTGCATATCATTGGCCCACAAACTGGCTTTACTTTGCCAGGCACTACTTTAGTCTGTGGTGATAGCCATACTGCCACTCATGGTGCTTTTGGTGCTTTAGCTTTTGGTATCGGTACTTCTGAGGTTGAGCATGTTATGGCCACTCAGACTTTAAAGCAGGTACCGTTAAAGACCATGAAGATCTACTGCCATGGTCGCTTAAAGAAAGGTGTTTACGCTAAAGACCTGATCTTATATATCATCGGCAAGCTTACAACTGCTGGCGGTACTGGCTACGCAGTCGAGTTTTGCGGCCCAACCATTGATAACTTATCCATGGAAGGCCGTATGACCTTATCTAATATGGCCATCGAGTTTGGTGCTCCGGTGGGCATGATTGCACCTGATGAGAAGACCTTTGAGTATCTGCGTGGTCGTATGTTTGCACCACAAAATGAGGAGTTTGATAAGGCCGTTGAGTACTGGAAAACCTTAAAGACTGATAATGACGCTGTCTTTGACAAGGTAGTGGATATTGATGCCGCTTTAATCGAGCCGCAGATTACTTATGGTACCAATCCAGGTCAGGTAATTGGCGTCTCAAAATCAGTACCAAAGATCGACGCACAAAAGGATCCTGTAATTAAGAAGTCACTTGCTGATGCTTTGGAGTACATCGGACTTAGTGAGGGCAAAAAGGTCACAGGTGCTCGTATTGAGGTGGCATTTATTGGTTCTTGCACCAATGGCCGTATTGAGGACTTTAGAGCTGCTGCTAGCATCTTGCAAGGCCGCAAAGTAGCTCCATGGGTACGTGCTTTAGCTGTGCCTGGTTCTGCTTGGGTTAAAGAGCAAGCTGAGCGTGAGGGATTAGATAAGATCTTTATTGATGCTGGCTTTGAGTGGCGTCTGCCTGGCTGTTCCATGTGTCTTGCTATGAATGATGACAAGGCCGAGTCAGGTCAACGCGTAGCTTCCTCATCAAACCGCAACTTTGTGGGCAGACAAGGCAAGGGTGCGCGTACTCATTTGATGAGCCCAGCGTCAGTAGCTGCCTGTGCTATCAAGGGCTGTCTGTGCGATGTACGTGACTTCATCGACCACGACGACAAGTAAGTAACAGCAACAGGGTGCGCAAGAGATTGCAATCAATGATGCGAGCATGAGGCAGTCAATGCCTAGAGCATCTTTGATGTGCACCTTAAGTTTGAGGTTTTATCCATGGAAAAGTTTACCGTTCATACTGGTGTTGCTGTGCCATTAAACTCAGCTAATATCGACACTGATCAGATCATTCCAAAGCAGTTCTTGCTCGCTACTACGCGAAAAGGCTTTGGCAAGCATGCCTTTCATGATTGGCGCTACCTTGATGATGCCGAGACTCAGTTAAATCCTGACTTCAATCTCAACAAGAAAGAGTATCAAGGTGCATCTGTTCTCGTAGCTCAAGATAACTTTGGTAATGGCTCGTCGCGTGAGCATGCCCCATGGGCTTTAACTGACTTTGGCTTTAGAGCGGTGATTGCTCCATCCTTTGCCAATATCTTCAACAAAAACGCTTTAGGCAATGGATTACTGACCGTCAAGCTCAAGGGTGAAGAGGTCAACGAGCTCATCACTTATCTTGAGCAAAACGCAGGTGCTAGCGTCACCATCAGCCTTGAAGAGATGTATGTACAGTGCGGTGATAAGCGCTATAGCTTTGATTTAGAGCCTTTCTATCGCAACTGCCTCTTAAATGGCCTCGATAATATTGATCTTACTTTAGAGCATGGAGACGCCATTAGTGCCTACGAAAAGTCCTCCACCACTTGGAACGTAGGCATCAACTAATCCCCTCTACCGCAGCCATGCATAGCATCTAGAGCCCATGGCTGCTCTCGCCTTGCCTAGCAGGCAAGGCCAAAACTACACTCAGATTAAGCAATGCATCTTTGCTATGCACCCTGAAAGTCATATTATAGAGGCACGAAATCAAGAATAAAGACCATCTTTTTCAAATTAGGTCTTTTTTTTCTCCTCAATATAGTGTTCCTATTATTGATTTATGATATAATGGGGGCTCTATATTAAAAGAGGGTAAGTGTCATGGGACGTACAAGAACAGGAAAAACTCATAATGGGCAAGTAAGAGTCACCCAAAATAATGGTGATGTGTATGTCTATGAGCGTGTTACTGCGTATAACCCAGACACCATGAAAACCTACACTGTTAAGAAGACCTTGATAGGTAAAATTCCATCTGGCCAAAATGAGATGATTCCGACAAGGCCAAAGAAGAAATCTTTGAAAGGTTCTAAAGATGTTGAGCCTATAGTTCAGGCTTCTAGAACACGTACGGGAGCCACTGAAATCTTGAAATGGGCAGGAATAGAGTCAGGTATCACTGAGCACTTGCACTCATGTTTTCCTGAGGGTGATGCACAAAAGATAGAGACACTAGCGCAATACTTTGTAGCGACTGATAGGCAAGCTATTTCTCACTTGGAGAAGTGGCAGTTCGAGCATGAAACCCCATACAGAGACGGTATGTCTGAAGACAGCTGCAGTCGTTTGTTTGAAGACGTTGCTATGAACGAAAGTGGCATACAGTCATACTTCAATCATCGTTTTTCAAGTTGTGGCACTAAGAGACCAATCATTGCTCTAGACACTACATCGGTTGACACGTACTCT
Organism: Anaerobiospirillum succiniciproducens DSM 6400; assembly: GCF_000482845.1. Lineage (GTDB taxonomy): Bacteria > Pseudomonadota > Gammaproteobacteria > Enterobacterales > Succinivibrionaceae > Anaerobiospirillum > Anaerobiospirillum succiniciproducens. The sequence goes on along the minus strand of NZ_KI519512.1, from coordinate 66,991 downwards.
GCGAATCAGTATGAGTTTAGGTACGGTTTCAGCAAAGAGACTGGACGACTGCCTTCTCAAAAGCAACTCACAATCATGTCTGTTGAAAACCTGCAGCCAATTGCATTTGAACAACAGCCAAGCAATATTCCTGATGCCATTTCAATCAGGAATGCAATCATGAGAATGCAGGCTCTAGTAGATGTAAAACCACTAGTAGTGACTAACAATGGCTTTCATAACGAAGAGAATTGTGCCTTGTTTGTGAAGTATTGCATTTCGTTCTTGTCTCGTATGTCAGTAAAGACTGGGTGGATTGAAGAGCAGTTCAAGAAAGTTAAGAAAAGTATCTACTCATATGGCAACAAGTGTCCATTTGATTCCGATACTTATGGCATGACCGTAAAGGTTGAACATGTCTACAATTTGGCGCATGAGCAAATACAAGAAAAGTTAAAGGCTGGAGATATCCAGCAAGTGACGAAGAATATGTACTTGCACTTCTTCTTCTCTGATTCAAGAGGTGCTAGTGAGAGAGCTATCTTCACACAAGAAATTGACGAACTAATCAACTCAGTCAAGTCTCGATCAGAACTTACCACACATGGTGAGCGCATGGTAGAAAAGTTCCTAATCATCAGCAAAGATGATGCTGGCAATGTCACTGATGTTCAGCCCAACAATGATGCGATTAACGAACACTGGGGAGCGCTAGGCTTTTTCGTACTTGTCTCTGACTTTGAAAAGGATACATTCGAAGCGCTGAAGTACTACCGCTTGAGAAATCGTATTGAATACTTATATGTGATTCAAAAGAACATAGCAGATTGGGATTGTCCACGCGTTTGCTCTCAGATGCGTCTAAGAGGCAGGCAGTTCGTTCAATTCATTAGCGCAAGTTATTACTGCTTCTTAAGCCACAGAATTAATGAACTAAAGCAAAGCCTTGGTCAAGAGGATGGGGTTAAATCACAATCTGAGCTAAAGCTAGAAAAGTCTTTGTTAAATTGGCTAAACAGAGTATCAATCTCCCAGATGCTCGAGTGGTTTGACGCAGTTACACTGCAAATTAAATCACCGTATGCGAGCAAACATATTACAGCTGAGACCATTAAAAGAGATGAACTTTTCCTAAGAAAACTTGGTGTCTTGAAGTAAAGGTGTTCCTATAATCATATTTTCAGGCTTGATCATGGGGTGATTTTGAGGCTGCGAAGCTCACTTCAGATCGTAATGTATTTTGCTTCACTGCAAAACTATGATGCAAAGAAAGATCGCAGCATAGCCAAGATGCTGCAGAGGCTTATGCCTAATCATGAGCATGAGCATGAGCATGAGCATGAGCATAAGCATAAGCATAAGCATAGGCATGTGCTTTAGCAGTGCTTGAGAATGATTGCGAGCTGGAGTTTTAGCGAGCGACTTAGCGTTAGCTTGTGTTTGCTGCTGCTTATATTGGGGCTATTTCTTCTTCTTTTTGCCTCGGATGAGATTAGCGATAAAGTTTGAAATGCCAATGGGGATTGCCAAAACTAAGGTTAGCAAAAAGAGCGGTAGATTGATGATGTAGTATGCTGCAGCAAAGGGGAGTAAAAGGGTTAGGACGAGCAGATCTTTGACCATGACGCAATCACTGTGTAGCTGTTGTCTATCGTGCTCGGTTATACAACGCTTAGTACGTTTTTTAGGAGCTTGTTTTTCGCGTTCCTCTTCCTCAGCCCACAGATTTTCAACATGGATAACACTGTTGTAGACAATATTGCTCAGATAGAAGCTCACAGGATGGAAGAGAGAGTAAATAGTTGAATCCATGCGATACATTTCTGACTCAATCATGGCTGCCAAAATGGACATGTATGAGTTCTCAAAGCGTGCTCTAAGCTCTTCTTCGCTCAGATTATTGGCAACACTGATGCACATATCTTCCATGTTGTTGTAGGCAAATGCTGCTATCAAAGAGATGGTGTCATCAGGAGCATCGTCCTTAATTATTGCTCTATCGCGTAAATAGTCACCCTTTAGAGCCACTGACATAGCTGCAGCAAAGTCGAGATCGCCACCTTCATCAAAAACTATATGACGCAGCAGTGGTACGCACTCTACAGATTTGGCTATGAAACTTTTACGCTCAGGTGGAGCTTCAATGCAGATGCGGGCTCTTAAGTAAGATAAAACACGCAGTTGTCTGATAATGTTTCTGACGACCAAGTCAATCTCGTCACGTGATATCTCTGGGCCTTCAAATCCCCACTTTGTTACTTCTTTGAAGAGGTTTTGGATCTTCAATGGGTCAACATTGCGTAGAGATGTCTCATTACGCATCTTGAGCAAAATCATTTGTAGATGCTCAAAGAGCATCTTGTTAGCATCGCATAGGCACCACTCAAGCTCATTGAGAAATTGAATGTCATAGCCCATATAGTCGGCATTTCGTTCAATTTCATTGCCAAGCCAGATATCCGCAAAGCCATGTTCTTGTAGAGCCTTTTCTAAAGACTCTCGTTTCTTATGGACACTGTCGAGCAAGCGCACCGCATCTTCATAGTATGTGATAGCAAAGTCTTCAGACAAATCTTCACCAAGCTCGTATGAAGCAACTTTCTTGTAGGCCTTTTCAAAATCGTAATAGCAACGAGCTGTGAAGAACTCGTTGGTCACACGTTGATGAGTCGCAGCATAGATCTTGAGGTTCTCAGGGTCGATTTCGTCTTCTACATACAGACAAATACGTGTGTTAATTTGTAGTTCATCAAGGTCATCCATAGCGACACCTCAGTGCCAAGTCCCATAGCATGGTCTAATAGTATATTTTTTAGTAGTGATCATATCACCTGCAGTGTACTCAATAACGACAAGCTCCTCGATATCGGCTTGTACATCACATTTTGGGGCAATGGTCTAAGCGCATATAAAGTCTCATAGAGAACTAAGATTGCCGCTATAGAGCTATTAACAGCAAGGTCTATTTTTATGTTTTGCACTGAGGTCTGATGAGTGCGTGTTTTAGCTCTCATGAGGTGGGCAACAATGATCATTTATGGGGATCTTTGTTGATTGTTGTCAAAGAATCGTGAATCTCTGAGGTTAAACGATAAGAAATATCATCATGTAGCTTTTTCGATATAGATGCCATTGCTAGAATCTTGCGACTATAGCTGTATTGGTGTATCTAGGAAATTGGGTATGCCGGTGCATGTCTATTGATGGCCTGCTTAGGCCGGGTTTTAGGATTTGTCCATACTCTTTATAGTATGCGCAAGGCAAAGTCAGTGCGCTTTTTAGTGCCTTAGTTTTTTATTGCTGTGTATTTGCCCTTGTGAAATTTACCCTCCACTTAGATAGGCATTTTAAGTAATGAGCCGCTAAGTACGGAGAATGGTTGCGGATTGTGTTTTTATGAATAAGGTTCAGCTCAAATTGGACTTTGAGGGCTTTGCTGCTAAGGCTAAAGAGCACTTCAATGATCGTGTCTATACCGACCTTTTACGTCGTTTTGCTTATGGTACTGACGCCTCTTGCTATCGCTATATTCCAAAGGTAGTTATTCGTGCTTTTGATGAGAGCGAGATTCAGACTATCTGTGCTTTAGCCCAAGAGTTTGAAACTCCACTTACCTTCAGAGCTGCAGGTACCTCATTAAGCGGTCAGGCCTCATCTGAAAGCGTATTAGTTATTGCTAATGCTCGTTGGCAGAAGATCAAGGTGAGCGACGACAAGAAGTCAATTTTCCTTGACTGCGGTGTTATCGGTTGTGAAGCTAACGAGGCCTTAAAGCCTTACTCTTTAAAGATTGGCCCAGATCCAGCAACCATCAACAACGCCATGATCGGCGGTATCTTTAACAATAACTCCTCAGGCATGTGCTGTGGTGTTAAGCAAAACAGCTACAACACCATCAAGTCTGTGCGTGTGATTTTACGTGACGGTACCATCTTAGATACCTCTGATAATGCACCTGAGGGTGAGAACTTAGCTTCATTCGTTAAGACTCATGGTGAGCTTGTTGAAAAGCTCATGGCACTGCGCAATACCGTAGTTGCTGACAAAGAACTCGTAAAGCTCATCGAGCGTAAGTTCAAGATTAAGAACACTACTGGCTATAGCATCAACTCTTTAGTTGACTTTAGCGAGCTTAAGGACATCTTAAACCACATCTTTATCGGCTCTGAAGGTACCTTAGCTTTCACCTCTCGTGTTGAGTACGAGTGCGTTGAAGATAGCGCCTTTAAGTCCTGTGCTCTGCTGCACTATGCCTCTTTAGACCAAGCTGCAGTTGCAGTTAAGGTTTTAGCTAAGAACCAAGATATCGTCAGCTCTGCTGAGATCATGGATTATCAGTGCTTAAAGTCAGCTCAGGATCTTGATAATGCTCCAGCTGAGTTAAAGGACATTAAGGAAGGTCAGTGTGCACTGTTAGTTCAGCTTGAAGCTGCTGACAAGGCAACTTTAGATAAGAAGATTGCTAAGGTTACAGCTTTAATCGAGCCTGCTAAGTCTATCTACGGCACTCATTTTGATTCTGATCCTAAGAAGATGGAATCAAACTGGACTATTCGTAAGTCCATTCTGCCGCTGTCAGCTTCTTTACGTCCATCTGGTACTGCAGTTATCACTGAGGACGTATGTTACCCAACTGACAACTTTGCTAAAGGTATTGCCGAGATTACTGAGCTTTTCAAGAAGTATGACTTCGTTGGTTCCATCTTCGGTCACGCTTTAGCTGGTAACGTTCACTTCATCATTACTCCAGACTTATCAGATCCTGATGAGTCAGCACGTTTTGCTGCCTTCATGGAGGCTTTAGTTGAGTCTGTATGCTCCTTAGATGGTAGCACCAAGGCTGAGCACGGTACAGGCCGTATGGTGGCTCCTTTTGTGGAGCGCGAGTGGGGCAAGAAAGCCTATCAGGTTAACGTTGCCATTAAGGAACTGTTCGATCCTAAGTACCTTATCAACCCTGATGTCATCATCACCGATGACATGAATGTTCACAATAAGAACTTCAAGACAACCTCACAAGTTGAAGACTTCATTGATAAGTGCATGGAGTGCGGTTTCTGTGAGAAGGTATGCCCAAGCCGTGAGCTTACCTTAACTCCTCGTCAGCGTATTGCTGTACGTAAGGAGATCGTACGTCTTGAGAACATGAACCACCGTACAGCTGAAGAAACTGCTCAGCTTGAAGAGCTCAAGAAGGGCTATGAGTACTTTGGTATCGAGACTTGTGCTACTTGCTCTATGTGTTCTACTCTCTGCCCATTAGAGATTGATACTGCCAAGATTGCTCTGAGCTTAAAGCCATTCATGCGCTCTCCATTCCGTCAGGAAGTAGCTAAGGCTTCATCTAAGATGTACGGTACTACCATTGGTCTTGCTAAGGCTTCCTTAATGGGTGCTAATGCTGCTAGAACTATCTTAGGCTCCGAGACTGTAACTAAGATTTCTCGCAAGATGAATGAGACCTTACAGATTCCATTCGTCCCAGTTACTATGCCTAAGAGCAATGGCTATAGCTTCAACGATAAGATCATTCCAGGCAACGACATGAAGGTTATCTACTTTACCTCATGTATTAACCGTGTCTTTGCCCCACGTGATGAGCGCTTCGATAAGCGTCCTCTGCAGGAGGTCTTTGAGGGCCTGTGCAAGAAGGCAGGTATTGATGTTGTATACCCTCACAAGGTTAAGAGCTTATGCTGCGGTAAGTCTTACAAGGACTATCCAGAGGTAGAATCTCAAAAGGCAACTGAGCTGCAGAACATCATTCACGAGATGGCCAAGACTGCCAAGAACTGCATCGTAGTTTGCGATCACTCTGCTTGCTCTTACGAGATCTTAAAGCGTCTTAAGGAGTCTGACAGCTCCATCAACTTCATGGATATGCCAGTATTCTTAGAGAAGGTACTGCTTGAGCGTATCTCTATCCGTAAGATTGATGAGGACGTAGCTGTTTACCCAATGTGCTCCACCGTCAAGGGTAAGTGGGATAGCTCCTTAAAGGCAGTTGCTCAGGCATGTACCACTGGTAAGGTCTATGTACATAGCTCAACCAAGTGCTGCGGCTTTGCCGGTAACAAGGGCTTTACTCGCCCAGAGCTTAACGATAGCGCCTTACGTCTGTTCAATGAGTACTATGACAACGAGCAAGAGAAGAATCCAAATCTCAAGCGCGGTTACTCAAGCTCCTCTACTTGTGAGATTGGCTTAAACTCTCATAGTGACATTGCATGGCAAAACCTCATCTACTTAGTAGACAAGGTAGCTCGCTACAAGATGTAAGTAAGCTTTTAGGCTCACCAACATCACTTGATGAGTCCAATAGGCTCATCAACATCACTTGATGAGCCCAACTCCAGCAATATACAAGGCAATGGCGTGCTCAAAAGTTCGCGCCATTGCCTTTTGTTTATCTAGCCTCCAAGCTCATCAAAACACAAAAAAAACTAAAGACTTACTGCTAATCACTAACTTCTCAGGCAAACAGATACCAGATAACCTCTAACTACTAACGTCTAAGCCAAACTGATACAAGCTAACCACTAACTGTTAATTGCTAACAGCCAAGTCAAGGCGCTTACAGCTTAAGTCGCTCAATGGCTATGACACATTAGATGAAAAAAGTCATGGCAAGAAAGTAAGTCATAGCTTGAGATCATTGAAAGCAAGGGAGCATAAAGCTTGTCTTTTTACCTAAGATACAGCCGTCTTAAGTACACTAAGATAAAAGTAGCTTAAGTGCTTGCGATAGTATTTTCAAAAGCCAGCAGCGCTGTGCACTATCTGAATAAATGCATTATTCATCACTAGTTGATGATTTATCGGAGGCATAGGCTAAAGAGATTAATGCGTTTAGAACTGCAAATGCGTTGCAAGTCGTTGCAGTGGCAAATAGGTATTTGTCTTTGTGAAGTAGTTCAAAAATGGCGTAATCATGCTGTTTTTTGGGTTCAAAAGCACGTAAATATGGGCTTTATAGCCTGATAATTTGCGCGAAAAGTGGGCGCTGTTCCATATTCGCGCAGTGAATTTTTTGTAGAAAGTCGCATTTCGCCACATTTGTATGGCCAAATAGTTTACGGATGGCTTAAATATAAGGCTTGTTAAAAACTCACTTTACTGGCCATTTTCAAAATCATGCACTAAAATAAAGCACAAAAGTGGTAAGGCACATACACACTAGGTTGTGAGCATGATTGTTTCTCGCTATAGTGAATCCAACGAAATTTTTCAGGTTATTGTTCAAGGGGGCGAGCTAAAACCTCGCTTAAAAGTAATATGAAGAAAACTTTAGTTGCACTCTCCGTTGCTTTAGTCGCATCCGCTAGCTTTGTTTCAAACGCCTTTGCAGGTACTCTTAAGGTTGGCGCTACCCCAGTTCCTCATGCTGAGATCTTAGAGTTTGTTAAGCCAGCATTAGAGAAGAAAGGCGTTAAGCTTGAGATCACCGAGTTTAACGACTATGTACAGCCTAATTTAGCTGTAGATGCTGCTGAGCTTGATGCTAACTTCTTCCAGCACAAGCCTTACCTTGAGGTATTTGTAAAGGATCACGGCTCTGACTTAGTAGCAGTTGCTGGCGTTCACATCGAGCCAATGGGCCTTTACTCCCAGAAGTTAAAGTCAATCGACGATCTCAAGGATGGTGCTACTATCGCTATTCCTAACGATCCAACCAACGGTGGCCGTGCTCTTTTATTACTTGCTAAGAAAGGCTTAATTACCCTTGAGGATCCAACCTCTGTAGTAGCAACTGTTCTTGATATTACCGAGAACAAGAAGAACTTACACTTCCAAGAGCTCGAGGCTGCTCAGCTGCCACGTGCTTTAGCTGACGTTGATGCTGCAATTATTAACAGTAACTACGCTATTCCAGCTAAATTAAATCCTCTTACTGATTCATTACTCTCTGAGGATGCAGACTCTCCATACGTTAACATCTTAGTTGGTAACTCTGAGAGCGCCAAGAACCCAGACATTAAGGTATTAGTTGAGGAGCTCACCTCCAAGGAAACTGCTAAGTTCATCCTTGACACTTACAAGGGTGCTGTAGTTCCAGCTCCAGCTTCTTACCTCAAGTAATACAAGCATAAAGCTTGTATCACCCCCACAGGCTACCAAACCTAAGGTAGCCTAAAAAAAATGCAGGCAGCCACAGCGCCGCCTGCATTTGCCTTATCAAAATTCCCACCACTAAAGTAATTACCTTACTCCAGCGCTAAATCCAGCGCTAAATCCAGAACTTTACTCCCGCCCGAAATCCAGCACTGTAAGCCAACTGCACTCATAGCTAGGCACTAAACAAGACAAGATCGCATTGTACGTGTTATCGACCATTAATCCTGATAGACTGTAGCCACCTTTTGGAGCAATTAACAGGACTAGCCGTGCCACGCACATCATCAAATAAATCTAAAGCTAAATTAGCATCCACAACTCAGAGCTCTGCAAAGTCACAAGCAGTTAATGCTACGCTTGCTAACGCTCAAGTGGAGGATAAAGACAGCAAAGCAACAGATACAACCTTAGATGCTATTGCTTGTGCAGCTAAGGAGATTGGTATTGGTGCTTATGCCGCAGATCTTGATGATGACGATGAATTAGAAGATCTCGAGAGCTCCTCGATAAACGAGCTTGATGAGTCCTTAGAGGATGACCTTGATAGCTCATTAAGCAATAACCTTGAGGATGCCTTAGAGGAAGACCTTGATAGCCCATTAAGCGATGACCTTGAGGATGGCTTTGATGATCTCGAGAGCGCAACTGAAGATGAAATCTTTGGTAATCGCAATAAGAGTCGTATTGCCTACGAGATTAGCAAAATTAAAGAGCGTCAGTTACGCGGGGCTGGAAGATCCATTCAGTTTGCTCCTGATGAAGATGGCAACTATGACGATGCCCATAAAGCAGGCTTTGGATCAGATGTAGCTGAGCCTCAAATGGATATGGCTGACGCCGAAATCCAAGGACAAGTTGAGGGTGCCAAGGTAGATGAGGATGGTAGTGCAGAGCTTTTTGATAGCAAGGCTTTCTTAAAGACAGTACCAAATCGTCCTGGTTGTTATCGCATGTATGACCTGCGCAATCAGGTCATCTATGTAGGCAAGGCTAAAGATCTTAAGAAGCGTTTAAGCTCTTATTTCTTAAAGCAAGATCAAGGCGTTAAGACCAGGGTTTTAGTCTCGCATATTGCTCATATTGAGTTTACTGTTACCTTCTCTGAAAGTGAGGCTTTGATTCTTGAAAATGAGCTCATTAAGAAGTATCAGCCGCACTTTAACATCTTGCTGCGAGATGATAAGTCATACCCGTATATCTTGCTTACCTCTCAGCATGAGCATCCAGGTATTTACTACCACCGTGGAGCACGCCGTAAAGCCGGTGAATACTTTGGCCCATTCCCGGATTCATCTGCAGTAAAAGACAGCCTTAGACTCATGCTGCAGCTCTTTCCAATTCGTCAATGTGAAGATACCGTCTATGCTCATCGCTCTAGACCTTGTCTCATGGCTCAAATTGGTAAGTGCTTAGCTCCTTGCGTGCCTATGTCTAAAGAAAAACAGGCACAGTATGCTGAGCAAGTAGAGCTCGTTAAACTTTTCTTACAAGGCCACAATCAAGAGCTCTTGAGCGCTATTGTTAAAAAGATGGAAGAGCATGCTGCACGTATGGAGTTTGAAGAGGCCGCAGCGCTTAGAGATCAGCTTACCTCGCTTAGAAAGGTACAAGAGGCTAATAGTATTGTCTCGGGTATCGAGTATCCATTAGATGTCATTGGCTTTGCTATGGCAGAGGGTATGGCCTGTATCCACGTGCTCTTTATCCGAAATGGCCGCATCTTTGGAACTCGCTCGTTCTTTCCAAAGCTCACAAGCGAAGTTAGAAATAATACTGAGCTCGTCTTATCGTTCTTAAGCCGTTTCTATCTTAATGATACTCACAGCAACCTTATCCCTGATGAGGTGGTAATTGATCTTGATTTCAATGCCGTAAATGCAGCAGATGATGAGACAGGACAAGATGGCGTAACAAGTGATCTAATTAGCGCAGATGCTAATGCTGGTAGCGATGAGTCTGAGAACTTAAAACCAGGACAGGTATCCTCAAGATCCCGTCGTATGCAGCAGTCCATCGTGCCAGGGGATAAAGACGAGCGTATTGCTGGCGCAAAGAGCCTCGTTGCAGAGATCAAGGCCATGGACAATATCGATCCACAAGAGCGCCACGATCGCCTGCAAGGTAAGCTCCATGATGATGTTGTAGATGCGCTTGATCTTGAAGAAGAATACCTCACCGACGAGCACTCGGACAAAGACACCAAAACACCACATCTTACGATCTCAGAGCAACAAGCAGAGGAAACAGATGATGCCCACACATCATGCATCGATGCAGCCGATACAACCGATAAAGGCGATGCAGCCAACACAGCCGATACAGGCGATGCTGTCGATGACACTTCCGTCGATGGTGCGGGCGCTGTAGTGCTCAAAGACGAGCTGAGCGTACTCAAAGAGGCGCTTAAGAAACAGTTTGATAAGAATGTACGCTTCACCCGTGGCGTGCGAGGTGCTAAGCATCGTTTTGTACGTCTAGCCATGACTAACGCGTCTGTAGCTCTTAGTGCTAAGGTGCAGTCATTTGCCACTGCAGAGCATCGTATTAAAGAACTAGAGAGCTTGCTTGGCATTAGTGGCGTTGAGCGTATGGAGTGTTATGACATTTCCCATACTCAAGGTGAGCTTACTGTAGCCTCGTGCGTAGTGTTTAATCGAGAAGGCCCAGATAGTTCTCGCTATCGCAGGTTCAATATCGATGGTATCACTCCTGGAGATGACTTTGCGGCTATGCATCAGGTGCTAACAAGGCGCTTTAAAGATCCTGATGGTGGTGAATGTCCGCAGCTTGTCTTTATTGATGGTGGCCCAGGTCAGTTATCCCAGGCTGAGGAGGTAATCTCTAATGCCTTTGCTAATGCTAAGACACCAATGCCAACCATAGTAGCTGTTGCCAAGGGAGAGGGTAGAAAGGAAGGTCTTGAGACTCTTATTAGAGCCTTTAGTCACGAGCGCATTAATCTCACTCTAAATTCACCAGCCTTGCAGTTGGTGATCCATATTCGAGATGAGTCCCATCGCTTTGCCATTACAGGACACAGAAATCGCCGCGCTAAAGCAAGACGGACTTCCAAGCTTGAAAGCATTGCAGGAGTAGGTCCAAAGCGTCGTCAGGCTATATTAAAGCACTTAGGCGGCATGCAAGAGGTATTGCGTGCTGGCATTGATGAGCTCAAGAAAGTCCCTGGCATCAGTCCAAAGATGGCCGAACAAATCTATGATGAGCTTCATAGCTAAACATTAAGCCAACAAACACAAAAAAAGGCAGCCCCAAGGCTGCCTTAATATAAAAAAAGACTTTGCGCACTCGCGCTAAAGCATTATTAGCCTAATAAGCTTAAGCCCAGCTGAGGACGGGTATTAGCCTGCATCAGCATAGAAGCAGCTGCCTGCTGAATGATGGACTGCTGTGACAGGTTAGCAGACTCTTCAGCAAAGTCAGCATCGCGAATACGGCTACGTGCATCAGCTTCGTTAGCGGCTACGTTAGACTGATTACGGATAGATGACTCAAGACGATTTTGCAGAGCGCCAAGGTCGGCACGCTGAGAGTCTACAGCAGCAATGATCTTGTCCATTGACTGGATTAAAGCCTCAGCACCTCCTGTAGAGAAAGTGATGGCACCGCCTTTGGATGTTTCCTTAGTAGTAGTAAAGCCAGCAGAACCATTCTTAGCTAAAACTGAGAAAGTAAAGTTAGCAACAGAAAATGAAATTGTGTCACCCTTGTTAGAGCCAACCTGCAGTACTAACTTACCGCCCTTAGAGCCATTAGTGTCATCTTTGGTGTAAATGGAATCATCCTGCTTTGCACCCTTAAGGATTTTCTTACCACCGTAAGTAGTCTGCTGAGAAATACGTTGCATCTCAGCAACTAAAGCTGATGCCTCTTTGCCTAATGCGTCACGATCTTCCTTGGTATTGGTGCCGTTTGCAGCCTGAACAGCTAAAGTACGGATCTTCTGGAGCATGCCTGAGATCTCGTCAATGCCTGACTCGATGGTCTGAGCAAGGGCGATACCGTCTGAAGCGTTACGATTTCCCTGATTTAAACCATTTATCTGGCTAGTAAGACGATCGGCGATCTGGAGGCCTGCAGCGTCGTCTTTGGCGCTGTTAATACGCATGCCACTTGACAGACGCTGGTAAGTTGTGGTAAGCGAATTGTTGACATTATTTAAATAGCGTTGTCCTTGGAGGGCGCTATAGTTTGTATTTACAAATACTGCCATGATCTAACTCCTATTAGCCTAAGAGGCTTAAACCGAGCTGAGGACGGGTATTAGCCTGCATCAGCATAGAAGCAGCAGCCTGTTGAATGATGGACTGCTGTGAAAGGTTAGCAGACTCTTCAGCAAAGTCAGCATCGCGAATACGTGAGCGTGCATCAGCTTCGTTAGCAGCAACGTTAGACTGATTGCGAATAGATGACTCTAAACGATTCTGCAAAGCACCAAGATCGGCACGTTGTGCATCAACATTGGCGATCATTGAATCCATAAGGCCAATAGTTATATCTGCGGCACTCTTTACAGTGAAATCAATTGAAATAACGCTTGCAGTAACCTTAATGACATTCTTATCGACGAAGTTGTCTTTGAATTTTGGATCAGCACGGCTTCCAATCTTAGAAAACTGCATGCTCTCAACACTAAATGAGATAGTATCTCCCTTGTTGGAGCCAACTTGAAGAGTTAACTTGCCTGCCTTACCATTATCAGTATTATTTGCAGCCTTTGAGAAAATGGTCGACTCATCATCTTTCTGGCCTCTGAGGATAGTCTTGCCGGCATAAGTTGTTTGTAACGCGATACGACTGATCTCATTGGCTAAAGATGTTGCTTCTTTTGATAAAGCTGTTTTGTCTTCAGCGGTATTGGTTCCGTTCGCAGCCTGAACAGCTAAAGTACGGATCTTCTGGAGCATGCCAGAGATCTCGTCCATGCCTGCTTCCATGGTCTGCGCAAGAGCGATACCGTCAGAAGCGTTACGGTTACCCTGGTTGAGGCCGTTGATTTGGGATGTCAAACGATCTGAGATCTGGAGGCCAGCAGCGTCATCTTTAGCGCTGTTAATACGCATACCGCTTGATAAGCGTTGGTACGTAGTTGTGAGCTGGTTCTGGACATTGCCTAAGTAGCGCTGGCCTTGAAGGGCGCTATAGTTTGTATTGACATAAACAGCCATGATCTAACTCCTATTAGCCTAAGAGGCTTAAACCGAGCTGAGGACGGGTATTAGCCTGCATCAGCATAGAAGCTGCAGCCTGTTGAATGATGGACTGCTGTGATAAGTTAGCAGACTCTTCAGCAAAGTCAGCATCACGAATACGGCTACGCGCATCAGCCTCATTAGCAGCCACATTAGACTGGTTACGGATAGATGACTCTAAACGATTCTGCAGAGCGCCAAGGTCGGCACGCTTGCTATCGATTGCAGCAATCATTGAGTCAAATAACTCAATAGCTTTACCGATGTAATTATTTGCAGCAGCGTTTCCGAAGTCTGCTTTGTCCATGTTTACAGTAACAGCACCAGTATCCTTATTAAACGATAAAAACTTATCAGTCTCGCCCATTAAGTCGCCGCCGTTACCAAGCTTTGACAGAACAACGGATTCAGAATCAAAGGAGATTGTATCGCCCTTGTTGGAACCTACTTGGAAGGTCATAGTGCCTTTTTCACCAGCAGGATTATTCTGAACTTGCTTATCGCCAAAAATAGAGCCGTCGATCTTGCCATTTAAGATAGTCTTGCCTGCAAAGGTAGTCTTTGTAGCAATACGAGTAACTTCGTTTGCTAGGGACTCCATTTCCTTGCCAAGAGCTTTGCGATCTTCTGCGGTGTTAGTGCCGTTTGCAGCTTGTACGGTTAAGGTACGCATCTTCTGGAGCATGCCAGAGATCTCGTCCATGCCTGCTTCCATGGTCTGCGCAAGGGCAATACCGTCTGATGCGTTACGGTTTCCCTGGTTGAGGCCGTTGATTTGGGAGGTCAGACGATCCGCGATCTGGAGGCCAGCAGCGTCATCTTTGGCGCTGTTAATACGCATACCGCTTGATAATCTCTGGTATGTGGTCGTGAGCTGGTTCTGGACGTTGCCTAAGTAGCGCTGGCCCTGAAGAGCTGAGTAATTGGTATTAACATATACTGCCATGTGACTATCCTCCGATTAACCTAATAAGCTCAGGCCAAGCTGAGGACGGGTGTTAGCCTGCATCAGCATGGAAGCAGCTGCTTGCTGGATAATAGACTGCTGGGAAAGGCTTGCAGACTCTTCAGCAAAGTCAGCATCGCGAATACGGCTACGTGCGTCAGCTTCGTTAGCAGCAACGTTAGACTGGTTGCGGATGGAGCTTTCAAGACGGTTTTGGATGGCACCTAAGTTGGCACGCTGAGCATCAACCTTAGCAATAAGAGTATCCATAGAATTAATTAGCATCTGTGCAGCGGTTGCTGTTGAGAAAGCTACCAATGTACCTTTAGAGGCCTCTTTGATCTCATTTCCTTTGAAACCCTTTGAGGCACCGACAGCAAGTGCAGAGAAAGTAAAGTTGGCAACACTAAATGAGATGGTATCACCCTTATTGGAGCCGACTTGTAAGGTCATGACGCCGCCCTTAGAGCCATTTTGGGCATCTTTAGTATAAATGGTGTCGTCGGTCTTAGCTCCCTTGAGGATTGTTTTGCCAGCATATGTAGTCTGTTGAGAAATACGCTGCATTTCAGCAACTAATGAGGAAGCTTCTTTTGCTAAGGCACCACGATCCTCAGCTGTGTTAGTTCCATTTGCGGCCTGAACAGCTAAAGTACGTACCTTCTGAAGCATGCCAGCGATCTCATCCATGCCTGCTTCCATGGTCTGAGCTAAGGCGATACCGTCGGATGCGTTGCGGTTACCCTGGTTGAGGCCGTTGATTTGGGAGGTCAGACGATCAGCGATCTGGAGGCCTGCAGCGTCATCTTTAGCGCTATTAATACGCATACCACTTGATAATCTTTGGTATGTAGTAGTCAGGCTATTATTGACGTTAGAAAGGTATCTTTGTCCTTGGAGGGCGCTGTAATTGGTGTTTACATATACTGCCATGATCTTATCTCCTGATGTTTGTCGTCAAAGTGAGATCCTAAAAAGCTTTTGATCCATAGACGGCAAATAATCGTTTATAGGCGTTGAGCCTATGTACTACCTTAGTTAACGGAATTATTTATCATTAAATATGACAATAGTGGAGCATTTATAAGTCGTGGATTTATCTTTTTATAAAATGGCTTATATATGATGTTTTTATTGCGGCACAGGGAAAGGATGTTGTGATCTTTTAAATTTGGCTTGATAGCTTGTTTGTCAATCGGTGGATTTATATAACATAACAGCCATAATGTTGGTGATCCTGCTGGATTAGACTTTTGAAAAATCGCTTTTGACGTAGAGTTTTGAAGTGAGGTGGGGGATCTTAGAGGCGGTGATCTTGAGATTTGATTGCGTTAGAAACAACAAAGCCCGCGAAGCGGGCTTGTTGGATATCAAGGGGAAGACACTGCGATCTTGCTGATACTTGATATCAGTATTTAGCTTGTCTTGGTACTTATGTCTTAGTTGGACATGATGTACTTGAAGAACTTGAGCTTGGTAGCGTCGTCAGCCTGGTTGTAGAGGTTGACTAACTGATTGTAGGTAGCCATGTTTGCATCGCCAGCCTGTACAGTTGGAGCCTGGTTAGAAACAGCAGCAGGAGCAGCAACTGCAGCACTTGCAGTCATGGCAGTAGCAGCAGCAGGAGCCTGGTTAAAGTTACCAGCACGTGCCTGAACGGTCTGCACACCATTGTTAGTAACGCCTACGCGAGGAGAATTGCTACGCATCTGATCTAATACATTAGATGGAGCGTATAAACGATTGATAGAAGCTAAGTCCTCACGATAGTCACGTAAGATAGCAAAACCAGAAGTGGAGGTCAGGATGTAGTAAGAGGCCTGCTCTGCGTTTAAAGGTGCTTTGCTCTTAGAGTCAATCAGGTTAATCTTCTGAGATCTGGTGTATACGTCTGCCTCATTCTCATCACGAGGGTAGTCGTAAGTGAATGAGTACTCTGCATCAGCAGGCATATTAGGAATCTCTACCACGATAGGATTAGCTGCCTGGAACATACGAGAGCTTCGTGCATTACCGAAGTTGCCTTCAAACAGTAAAACGATCTGGTGACGGCCTTCAGATAAGTTAAGGGTTCTGTTGAAGCGGTTGTAGTCGTAATCAGAGTCCTGACCGTCAACAAGCTTGATAGAGTAGTTGACAGGGACAGTGAATGAAGCTGCCATCGCATTAGTAGTGAGCGCTAAAGCGCCTGCAATAGCACTAGCCTTCAGTAAAGCACCTAATTTGGACATGATTAAATTCTCTTGAAGTAAAGAATGACCTAATACAATGCAAATATTAGCTCAATCAGAAATAAATTTCAGCACCGAACGCAAATTTGTTCTCATTTAAGCCAAGATTCTTAGTCATATCGAGGCCGTAGAACTTGATTGCTTCACCGTCTAGATCAAACTGACCTTCTGCAAAGACAGTAAATGCAGGTGTAAATTTGTAAGCCACACCAACACCCAATTCAGAGACGATATCAATACCGTCATAGTGCTTAAGGCCGTAGCCTAAAGAGAGGCTCAGACCGTTATCAAAAGCATAGTTGAGTGCAGTATCTACAGTGTAGATATGGTGATTCATATAATCGTATTTAGTAGCGCCTGCGTATAAGGCTGCGTAAAGACCGCTGCCTAAAACACCGTAAGATAAAGATGCGCCGTATTCTGTTTTAGAGCCTACATGCTGTGCTTGTGACTTTTTAAGAGCATCCTCATAAGTTCTGCCATCCGCGCTGAGCATATGGGCAAAAAACTTTTCAGAGTTAGTTGGATCGCCACCAAAATCAAAATGGTAGTAGTCGATACCGTAGGCAAAAGTAACGTTTTTTCCAAACTTAGTGGATAAAGATGCAGCCATACCATGTTGAGCACGTAGTGGGGTATCACCAAGCTCATGGGTAGTCATCATGTAGGAGAGCTTTAAGTCCCAGCTTAAAGCACGAAGTGAGTACATGATTGATGCAGGCTTTTGATCACCAAGCAGATAGTAATCTGAGGCATGACCCTCCATCACGTTGAAAATATCAGTAACGCCAGCAACTGAGTAGTAAGCATTATCAGCTTTACCTAAAAGCAAGGTGCCGTACTGATATGCATCAAGGCCAGCATACATGTAGCGAGTATAGGCAAGATCGCCTGGAGAAGAACCATCTGCATTGGAGGTAGCTTCCCACATTGCCATCATAATGCCATCGAGACCGTGAGTAATGTTTGAGCGTCCAGAGATGCCTAATTCACCTGAGGCGTAGATGCTATTGCTATCGTTTTCTTGATGAGCAATGTCTTTGTACGTGTCGCTATCAACATAGGCTGCTTGAATAGAACCAAAGATATCAAAGCTAACACCATCTTTGTTGTAGACCTGAGCAGAGTATGCACTAGGCAAGGATAGAGTGGAAACTGCCATTAATGATGCGCATGAGATGCCTGCTAGCTTTTGAGCTGCAGGTGAAAATGCTTTACTACGCATACTATAACTTCTCATAAATTAACCCTGAACGAGCTACAGGACACGGTACTAACACAATGAGGCTGCCTACACTTAGGAGCATCAGACCAAAGGACAAGCAACAATACGCAAAGTACAAGAAAAAATGTGAGATATAGCACTCACTTTGAGCAAAAGAAGGCTAATAAATCGCCTTAAGCTAGCACTTTCAATCTTGATGTCAAGTCAGTTTGACTGTTGATATCAGTTTTCTTCCATGTACTAATGGCACAGCCATAAGAAATGATGTGTGCTGATAGAGCGTTTAAACGATGCTTGATGAGCACTAACTTATAGTTGCTTTTCTAAACCTAAGCTCTAAATGTGGCATTTTGACAGTGTTATCTGGAAAACTAAAAGCAGAACATTGCGGCATAAAATAGACAAGATTTAACTTAGCAAGCAATGGTTTTGCCCATAAGCCTTTTGAGGCTAAGGAACAAAATGACGATCGCTAGATTGGCTTACTTGAGTAAGTCTTATTGTCGCAATGATAAGCAGTTGCATAGCACTATAGACTATTAGAGACTAAATATGTGTCTCATTGGCAAAATATTTAGTCTAGTTATTGGCAAATTTGCCAAATATGTAAAGATAATGATGCAAAGTCGTGCTTATTTGCTACTTAATAGTGCTAATCATTACGTGCAAAAGACGGCACAAACAAATTAATTAAGGCGGGAATAGAGCCTCATTAGCTTCTTAAGCTGACGAGGCTAAAGATGCGGTATATCACGCTCAAGGCTACCGCATGAAGAGATTTGTTTGATTACTGTCGATGGCTACTTAGACGGCCATTTAGCAGTAATGCTATGGATGATGACTACTTCTAGTCCTTAAGGCAGAGCTGACGGAGCTCATCTACGCTGTTGAGGATGAAGTGGGCGTGCCACTCGTTTGGATTACCACACTCTTTAGGACCATAGCCCCACATGGCTACTGCAGAGTGCACTTTGGCACGGTTTGCGGCCATGATGTCGTTTAAGTGATCGCCTACATAAACAGCATCGTATGGGCCAATATTCAGATGCTCTAAGGTATGTAAAATTGGCTCTGGATGAGGCTTGTAGTTGCTTACGCTATCGCAGCCTAAGATTAGAGATAAGTTTTGATAGAAGCTGTACTTTGAAAGAACCTTTTGTGCCATATCAAAGTACTTGTTGGTCACAATGGCCACTTTAATGCCGGCCTTTTCAAGATCAGTTAAGAGCTGCTCCATGCCCTCAAATGGCTTGGTGAACACATTGATGTTATCGGTGTAGTACTTGGCAAAGTAATCACGCATTTCACCTTCAATCATGTTCTGATCTTGCTTGTCTTGAGGGATGGCAAGGCGTAATAATTCACGCATACCAGCGGTGATCTTAGAGCGTGCTAACTCTTCATCGATATGGTCAAAACCATAGTGTTCTAAAGTTGCATTGCAAGCGGCGATAATGTCTGGGGCAGTATCTAAGAGGGTACCATCAAGGTCAAAGATAACAGCTTTTGGCTGAATGCATGGAATATGGTGCTTCATCTATTTTGATCTCTGTTCAGTGTGCAATGCTTACTCAATTGAGGCGCTATAACTTGCCAAACTAACTTGCTTTTAGGCAAGTTACTGCACTGAGCTAACTCCTTGCTCAGGCTGTTGTAATGACTTGTTGGCGCTTAGTGCTTGATAGGCGCGAAGGAAGTTATCCTTTGGCCTAAAAAGCGCATGAAAGTGTACAAAATGGCAAGGCTAAAAACAACAAAGCCGCCCTCTAATGTTTAGAGAACGGCTTGTACAAGGCTAGTGTTAGCTTGCGTTGCTAGTACTAGCGCTTGGATGCATGCAGGTAAAGCATGTCGGTTGCTAAGGTAGCTGCAGCTAAAGCAGTGATTTCAGCGTTGTCGTAAACAGGAGCAACCTCAACTACGTCATAGCCAACGATATTGAGTTTGGTGAGCTTACGAATGATCTTTAAGATCTTATCGGTAGAAAGACCGCCGCAAACTGGAGTGCCGGTACCTGGAGCATATGCTGGATCTAAGCAGTCAATATCGAAGGTGAGGTAGACTTTGTTGTCACCAACAGTCTTTTCAATTGAAGCTACGATCTCATCAACGCTTAAGTCATTGGCCATAGCGCCATGGATTACGTTAAAGCCTAAGGACTTGTCGTACTCAGTACGAATGCCAAGCTGTACAGAGCGGTTTGGATCAATGAGGCCTTCCATTGGAGCATGGTAGAACATGGTGCCATGGTCAGCATCAGAGCCATTAGAGTAAGTATCTGAGTGCGCATCGAAGTGCAGCAAGCTCAGCTTCTCACCGTTCTTGCAGAAATGCTTGTAGTGAGCGCGTAACAGTGGCAGGGTGATGAAGTGGTCACCACCAAAGGTAAGGCAGGTCTTGCCTGACTCTAAGAGCTTTAAGGTGTGAGCCTCTAAAGCTGCAGCCATAGACTTAGCATCACCAAAGGAATAAACGAGGTCACCGCAGTCCATGATCTTAAGCTTGTCTTTTAAGCAGAAGTCCCATGGGTAACGGCAGTGTTCCCAATCAAGCTGAGTGGAGATATTGCGGATAGCTTGAGGTCCAAAACGAGAACCAGAACGGCCTGAAGTGGCAATATCAAAAGGTACGCCAGTGATTGCTACATCAGCAGGCATATCGTAAGGATTGAACACTAAAGGAGTGCGTAAAAAGCCAAAAGCATTAGCCACTAAAGAAGTGTCTTCAACTTGGTTTAAGGTCTGAAAGCCGCACAGCTTATTTGGGTTGTTAACAACACAGGCGCTCATTAGATCTGATCCTCTTCTAAGTATGTATAACCGTACAGGCCAGTTTTAAAGTCATCAATCAGCTGACGTTGTAAGTGCTCTTCTAAGCCGCTATCGCGTACTTCACGAGTAAACTCATTTAAGAGCTTAGATGGGTCGAGCTGAACATACTGCAGCATATCTGCAACAGTATCGCCCTCATCGCTAAGACGCAGTCTTACCTTGCCGTCCTCATAAACATATACGTCTACAGCTTCGGTGTCGCCAAAGAGGTTGTGCATATTGCCTAAAATCTCTTGGTAAGCGCCAACCATGAAGAAGCCGATATATGGAGGGTTATCACTATCATACTCAGGGAATGGCATGGTAGTAGCCACGTCATCACCGTCCATGTAGTGATCGATAGCACCATCAGAGTCACAGGTGATATCAAGCAATACGGCTCTTCTGGTCATTGGTTCATTTAAGAACTCAAGTGGCATGACAGGGAAGAGCTGATCAATACCCCAAGCATCAGGCAGAGATTGGAATAATGAGAAGTTTACATAAAGCTTATCTGCCATACGCTCTTCAAGCTCATCAATGAGGATGCGGTGAGACTTATTGAGCGGATCGAGCATCTTCTTGAGCTCATAGCAAATGCTTAAATACATCTGCTCGGCATAGGCACGATCTTGCAGAGTGTAATCACCAGTGATAAAGCCGTGGTGGACATCGCCAAGATCAAGCTGACTGTCATGCAGCCACTCACGTAATGAACGATGCTGCTCAGGCTCATGCATTAAAGTCCAGGTATTCCACATAGACTTGAGTGGACGAGGTGCATCAGGAGCTGGCTCATGCACATGGCGAATGTCAGCAACACGCTCAACACCAATGACATTAGAGACTAAAACAGTGTGGTATGCAGTAATCGCACGACCTGACTCAGTGATAACGGTTGGATGTGGCAGATTATTCTCTTTACAGGCATCGCCGATTGCCCAAATTATGTTGTTGGCGTACTCACCGAGGCCATAGTTTACTGAGCCGTCGGATTGTGAACGAGTACCTTCATAATCAACGCCTAAGCCACCACCCACGTCAAAGCACTGAATCTTGGCACCAAGCTTAGCTAACTCAACGTAAAAACGAGCAGACTCACGTACACCGTTGGCAATGTCACGGATGTTAGACATCTGTGAGCCTAAGTGGAAGTGAATGAGCTGTAGTGAGTCGAGCTTGTCTTGGGCCTTAAGCTGCTCTACCAAGTCGAGTACCTGAGTAGCTGAAAGACCAAACTTTGACTTTTCGCCACCTGAGGCTTGCCACTTGCCTGAGCCTTGAGAGGCTAGGCGAGCACGTACACCTAAACGAGGTGATACTTTAAGACGCTCTGCCTCCTCAAGAGCTAACTGCAGCTCAGAGAGCTTTTCAATGACGATATAGACCTTATGGCCCATCTTTTCGCCATTGAGTGCCATACGGATGTACTCACGGTCTTTATAGCCATTACATACGATGACAGAGCGGGTACGTCCTGCATGAGCAAGTACTACCATGAGCTCAGCTTTAGAACCTGCCTCAAGACCTAGTGGCTCACCGCTTTGAGTTAAAGACTCAATAACGCGACGATGCTGATTGACCTTAATTGGGAAAACTAAGAAGTAGTCACCTTGGTAGCCATAGTTCTCACGAGCGTTCTTAAAAGCTTTGTTAATCGAACGTACGCGGTGCGGCAAAATTTGTGGGAAGCAAAAGAGAGCAGGGAGTCTTTGACCGCTCTTTTCACGTGAAGCTACTAACTCAGCTAAATCAACACGTGCCTCAGGAATATCAGGATCAGGGCAAACCTCAATATGGCCTTTGTCATTTACATCAAAGTAGCCATTTCCCCACCAGTTAACGTTATAGGCGTTCATCAGCAAACATCCGTAGTCAGTCGCACACTCAAATTATCAGACCACCAGAAGTCAACCAAGACAAGACACTGCCTCATAAAAAATGACAGCATCAGCTAAACAGCTCTCAAGCTGTTCCATTGCAAACATCAAGATTAGTAGATCTGAAAGTCAATCTACAAGGTGATGTGCTTGGTCTTAAGTTGGTGGCTATTGATGTGTGCCCGGTACACGAAACTTCATAGCCATAAGTAGACAAAAAGCTAGTCTCTGTCGCATCAAGCTATAAATCCCATCACTGTTAATAAGTGATTGTCCGATTGTGCCAAACTTACCGCCCCATAACAAGCAAAACAATGTTAATCAGGCTAAGTTATCAGTTTTGATGGTTAAAAGGTTTGTAAACCAACCTTACGTTTTGACTAAAAGACCAGCTGTTTACTTGATAGGCTAGCTGGTAAACAAGTGCACCTGTGGCTATAAATAGGCATCTCAATGGGGATTAGCTCCATTGCTCAGATATGTTTCTTGTTATATTTTGAGTTATAGCAAGATGTGTGTGTCGATAACACGATATTTATCGGATTTTGCAGCGATGTGATCTATGGTCGTAAAGAAAGCGTAAGTAAAGGGTATAATATGCGCCGCTGCTTTCTTGCTCTAACTACAAGTACTGCTATGGATAAAGCACTGTCTTGATGTTCTTGAGGATATGGCTTTGCCTTTTTAAGGTCTAGCCTGTTTTGCATGAGCCTTTGCCTTGAGTGGATAATTGTGCTTTTTAGCATGCCTTGTGGTTACAAGAGATCTGATTGGTATTATTGATTTTGGTGAATTTCATGAACTTGTCTGAGACTATTGCAGATTACGACAACAAGGTCGAGTTTTTAAAGTCTACTATTACTAGCATTCAGGACTACCCAATTAAGGGTATCTTATTCCGTGACATTACCACCTTATGTGAGAACGGTAAGGCCTTTAAAATGGTCACTGACATGTTCTATGAAATCTTCAAAGATCAGAAGATTGACAAAGTGCTCTCCTCTGAGGCTCGTGGTTTTGTCTTCGGTGCACCTTTAGCTGAGCGTTTAGGCGCTGGTTTTGTTATGGTACGCAAGAAGGGCAAGTTACCTCGCGAGACTATTAAAGAAGAGTACGCTCTTGAGTATGGTACCGACGAGCTGCATATCCACACTAACTCTGTAAACAAGGGCGATCGTGTTTTATGCATAGACGATCTGTTAGCTACTGGTGGTACTATGATTGCCACTTGCAAATTAGCTCAAAAGTGTGGTGCTGAAGTAGTTAAGGCTGCATTCGTTATCAATTTGGTCGATTTAGGTGGCTATGATAAGATCAAACAAGAGTGCGGTGTTGATTGCGTTAGCCTGATGGACTTCCCAGGTCACTAGGCTAGAGCATCAAGCAGGATAAGCTGTTAACTCTTAGATTTTTAAGCTTGTCCATGAATTATCGACACAGCGCTAAGCGAGAGGGGCTTTTCTTTTTTTTGAAAGGCAACTAGAGCGCTAGTGTGCAAAGATGGGCCGTATGGCCCGTTTTCATCATTGATTGCGTCTTTGTTAAGACAGTTTAAGGAATCATTATGGCTATCGACCTTGGCGGTGAGTATCTTGCTTTAGCCCGTAAGTATCGTCCTCAGGTGTTTGAGGATGTGGTCGGTCAGGAGCACGTTCTAAAAGCTGTCTCTCATTCTATCGATGCTGGACGCACTCACCATGCCTATTTACTTACTGGTACTCGCGGTATCGGTAAGACCACCATTGCGCGTATCTTTGCTAAGGCTTTGCAATGCCGTGAGGGTGTAAGCTCTCATCCATGTGGTAAATGCGATGCGTGTGAAGGCATTACTGAAGGCAACTTCCCTGATGTAATCGAAATCGATGCTGCCTCTCAGACTAAGGTAGATGACACTCGTCAGCTCCTTGAAAATACTCATTACCCACCTATCAATGGTCGCTATAAGATCTACATCATTGACGAAGTGCACATGCTCACTACTTCAAGCTTTAACGCGCTGTTAAAGACTCTTGAAGAGCCACCTGCATACGTCAAATTCATCTTAGCTACCACTGATCCGCATAAGATCCCAACAACAGTACTCTCACGTTGTCTGCAGTTCCGTCTGCGTTCTTTGAACACAGATGAGATTATTGGACAGCTCACTAAGATCTGTACTAAAGAGAGCATTACATACGAAGCAGAGGCTTTAACTGCCCTGGCTCGTGCAGCCCGTGGCTCTATGCGTGATGCTTTATCTTTATGCGATCAAGCCATTGCTCTTGGTAATGGTTCATTAACCAGCCAGTCCGTACAGTCCATGTTAGGCACTGTGGGTGATGCTCTAATTCAGGAAATCTTTGAGCTCTTATCAGTAAAGTCTGATCCAAACGCTCAAACTCCAACTGCATTTGCTACTCTGCTCGAAAGCATTCGCTCCAAGGCTCCAAACTACAAGAGCCTGCTTGATGAGCTGGTGATCGCTTTCCACGATTTAGCTTTATTCCAGCTCATTGGCGACACTAAGCTTGAGGTATTCTCTTTTGGTACCTCAATGCTGCGTACTTACGCTTCCCGCATGCGTCCTGAGCAGATTCAGCTGTACTATCAAATCGTACTTGAGGGTGTACAAGAGTATCAGTATGCAGCCGATGGTCGTTCTGCATTTGAGATGACCTTATTACGCCTGCTTGCCTTTACACCTGAAAAAAAAAACTCTTTAGAGGCGAGTCAAACAGCGTAAAGACTGACAAGCTCTCTTTGCTTGTTGCCAAGATCTATCCAGAAGGCTTCAATACAACAAGCGCCTCAACTGCTTCATTAGCAGGTGGCGCTAGTGCAGTTGCGTCTATTCAAAACTCAGATCCTGCCTTATCTGATCCTTTATCGGAGCTTGCAAATCTCTACTCGCGCACCAAGAAGACTGACATTAGCGGTGCGCTCAATCAGCTTAAAAATCAAGCTGCAGCCATAAAAGCAGAGGTTGCATCCAATGTAGCCAACAGTGGCACTGCACAAGCTTCGGCATCTGCCGCGCCAGTACCATTTGTGCCTTTATTACGTGGTCTTGGTGAGGGCGATATCAAGCGCTTACTTGAGGCTGTAGAGTTTGGTGATAGTGCGGTACAAAATTGTGTTAACTCACTGTGCTCAGAGTTAGGTCTTAATGATGCTCAGTTAGCTGAGATTATGGCTTTAGCTCAGAAGCTTTCTGCATCTAAAAAGCAAGTTTCTGAGGCCAAAGAGCATCTGTTAAAGGTACAGCAGCGTACCTTGCAAGAACAGCAGAAGCTTGCTTCCATGCGTGCATCTTTGCCTGCTAGCCTAAACACTGCCTCACAGGACAATAGCCATACTCCAAACACTGATTTTGCCTATCCAAAAGAGAATACCTTTGAGGGCAAAGGACCAGATGGCGGTATGCGTGAAGGCTTTACTCTGCCAACTTCAGGTCAAAGAGCCGCTCTTGCTCTAGAGCAAAGTACTAAACAGCAAAATCAAGCTGCTTTAAATGGAGCTGACAACGCATCAAGCTTGGCCCAATCTACACAAGCCTCTAGTGGCATGGATGCAAGCCAAGCCGTACAAAGCAGCGCAGCTAGTGCATCTGCTGTTGCATCTAACGGCATGGCCGAGGGTCATACTCAGCTTGGTACCTTTGATGGACGCAAGAAGGTGTCCACTGATGAGCGCTATGCATTCTCAAGCTCTGATAACACCATGGACGAGATCCGCAAGCAAGGCAGATCTAGTCTCTTATCTGAGCAGCTTGCTAGCCAGATTCCGACCTTTGATCCTGAGTCTGAGTGGTCAGCAATTCGATCTGATCGAGCCTTGTTCACCTCCTTAGTCCCACGCGTCCGAGAATACTTAAGATTCTTAGTGGCTAAAGAGGCAGAGATTTCTGCAGATAGCCATAAAGGTAATCAGCACGACACCAAGTATGAGCTCAATGCTTTAAATAATGTCATTGCTGGTATTCAAAGCTTCCAGCAAAGTAAGGCTAGTGGTGTGCCTGTTGATGCTGCTGCATCTAATGAGGATGCACTCAAGCTCAATGACAGCGCTAAGCCAAGCCCATCCATCATGCAAATGCTCATGGATAAGCTCTCACTACCTCAAGGTGCTCAGTCATCTACAGCATCTGCCTCAACTGAGCAAAGCACTGCGCCAAATACTGATGATGCAGTTGAGGACTTTGCTTTTGTCCAGCAAGATGCGCATGGCTATGATGTAAATGATCCACGTCATTTAGGCGCTCAATTAGTATCATCGATCTCGCTTAGCAACAACGATAGCTCGATTGCTCCTGGCGGTAGCTTTGAAGCGCCTCCAGCTCCACCACAGCTTAGCTCCACTGATGCTAATGCCGCATCCACTAACGCAGCAGCTAATTTAGCCACTGCAAACGGTACCTCTGCAGCAACTAGCAGTGCTACAGATACAAATGTGGCAGCTGCAGATGCATCGCCATTTGCCTCCATGGGCTCATCTAATGTGGCTGATAGTTCTAACGCTTCTGCTCAAAATCAAAGCGATGCTGCAAACGCAAATGCAAGCGCAACAACTAATCAGGGCCACACTCCAAGTCCTCTTGATAGCTTAGCGTCTGTAGCAGCCCAAGCAGCAGAGCAGGGCGCTGCTAGCGCATCTGATCCAAATACAGCTCAAAGTGCTGAGCAAGCATCTACTAACACAGCTGATCAAGCATCTACTAACACAGCTGCACAGCAAGCAACAGATAATGCAGCTGGGCAGGCAAGTGCCGATAGCACAGCAGTGCTTGATAGCGCTTCAAACGATGGTGGCGATGAAGTTAAAAAGGTAAGTGATGCTTCTGCTCAAGCAAGTTTATCTTTAGCGGCAGGTACTGAAGGTGTTGCCTTATCTAAGCAGGCTAATAACTCTTTAGCAGCTATGGTCTCATCGCTTGCTGAGGTTGAGGGTCATGGTGATGATCTAAGCATCGATGACATCATGGGTACTGACTTTATTCCAAACCATGGTGATCTCACTCCTGCTGCTCAGATCCTTTCAGGCAAGTCAGAGAGTAAAAAAGCTAGTGATGATCTGACTTTAAATGATAAGCAAGATGCCAATGTGGGCTCATTGCTCAGTGGGGCACTCCAAGCTGATGATAGTGCAGCTAATGTATCTCAAGATGGCACTGCACTTAGAGGTGGTGCAGCCACAGATAGTCTCATCAATGATGAAGATCTGCCACCTTGGGACTTAACTGAAGAGGAGATGAAGCGCTTTAGAAAGCTAAAAGGCTCTGATGCGCTACCTCAGGCTGCAGATCTGTCAAAGCAGGATAATGGCCCTGTAGTAAATGAGCATGCTCATATCTTCACTAACAGCTTATCTGGTGCAGTTACTAGTACTGATAATAATGGCAATAGCAAAGCCGTGGGAGATAAAGCTTTAGGCGGAGCTGTTTTATCAAACACTGCAAATGCTGTTGATAATGGACTAGGCCTTAGCAATGTAAGCACAGCTAGTGCAGCTGTTTCAGCAAATAATGGCAGCATTGCATCTTTAGACAAGATGGCCATGTCTTTAGCTAATGAGGCTGAAGGCGCTGTTGAAGGCGGTGCCGTTATTGCCTCAGATCAAGGTCATGCCGGCACTCTCAATGTCAATGCTACAGCTTTAACTACCGGCGATATAAGCAATGATGCCCAGGCTCAAGATAGCCAAAAGAAGATGCAGGCAGCTGCTTCTGACTTTGAAAAAGCTACTGCAGCTATCAAGTCAGCCCGTAGCGAGGATGAGCGAAAGGCCTTAGAGCAAAAGCAAGCAGCGTCAGCTTTAGATCTGCTTAACTCTTTTGGCGATAAGGTAGAAAGAGAAATTGAGCTTAGCGGTGGTAATCAACCATCACCATGGGACAATCTTGCCTCCGTAACAGTTATCAATGTTAATGGTACGGATATTAAGCTCAATCGTCCGCCAAAGACTGCTCTCATGCAATTAAGTGATAGCAACTTCCTTTTAGATAGTGATAAAGCCCATAGTGGCCGTAAAGCTCGTATCTTTAATGGTGAGATCAATCCTTTCTTCGGCGAAAAGCACGACTTTGCTCAAGAAAATGGCACTGTAGAGCAGTACTTAAGTGCGTGTGAGGCCGATGAAAGAAACCTCATGCAATTTGATCACGACATGGCTAAGGCTTGCTCAGAGCGTATCGAAGCACTCAAGGCTCAGGGTCAAGACTACACCAAGCCACACACTGATCTCTTGCGCTTATTAGCTCGTTCTAATAGTGCACTTGAGAGCACCTTACCTAAGGAAGTTGAACCATCCACACCACAAGGACAAGCTCCAAATCAAGAGCAAATCAAGGCTCCTGCCCAGCAAGCTAACGTAGCCCCAGTGCAGCAGCCTCCAATGCCAGGCCAGACTCAGTCACCAATGCCAAACCAAGCTTCTGCTCAAATTCAAGGCCAGATGAACGGCCAAATGTCTAACCAGATGCCTGGCCAAATGGCTGGTCAGATGGCTCCAGGCAATGGACAAAACTTTGGCAATGGCCATGCACCTCAAGGCAATCAGTTTGTAAGTGGCCCACAAGGCATGCCTCCAATACAAGGTCAGATGGGGCAGGGGAATGGTCAAAACTTTGGTAATGGTCAAAACTATAACCAAAGCCAGGGACAGATGGGACAAGGTCAGGGTCAAGGTAATGGCAATTTCAATCAGGGGCATCAGGACAATTACGACTTTGGTCAGCGTCCAGATTATATTGCCGCTGATGATGACTTCTATGAGTCTAGTGCCTCTATTAACATGGCTGCAGTTGCTGCTGCTAGCAACATGGGCTCAGATGATGATTACTTTGATGATGCTACCTTTGGTGTAGATGGTGGCGGCGCATCCATGGATATGGGGCCAATGTTTGATGCAGCCGAAGCCGCGTTAGACTCATATGGTGCTGCACTAACCCCAACTGAGGTGGTAGGCAGTAATATGCCGGCTGTTCCTACTAAGGCCCATTCCTTTAAGATGCCAGGCAAGAGACTCATGGTCGAAGATGATTTCTTAGAGACTTTAGAGTCAAAGGATCCTTGGTATGCTTTCTTAAAGAAGGTCTATCCTGAGGGCGGCCCATACTTCTCCATCTTAACTGGCGCTGAAAGACGTATTGATCCAAATGATGAGAACCATTGGTTCTTAGTTTTAGATGAGAAGTCAGACTGGGGATATATTGCCCACAACTTCTGGGATGATGCCCGTCAGCGCTTTGAGAGCGAGCTTGGTCATGCCATTGCACTTGATGTGGTAACCGAGCCACAAATACCTCGTGGTGCTCCAATCATTGAGGCACGTTTTGCGCTGCAAGAGGCTATCGCAAAAGAAAGACAAAATCTGACTAAGCTTGATGGTTTAAGCAAGCTCATGCGTATGATCGGCGAGGATATCGCCAATGCCTCCATCGAACTGTATGTCAGCGAGCCAAATGAAAGTCAGCTTGGCGCTAAGTAGTTAAGCTTTAGCTTATGCTTACTTATGCACCGCAATAAAAGCATGTTCTAAGTCATGCAGTAGCAACGGGGGCAAAAGTGCATATCGTGGCTCAAGCAGACTTGAGCAAAGTTTTTTGCTAAGTAAAGATCATGAGATGAGGCTAATGGTAGCGATACCTTTAGCCTTATTTTTTTGAGGCTTTTTTTACAGAATAGTGGCTGTTAGCTAAGCTTGTCATACAAGGAGTGTAAAATTAGTTTGCTTGTGATCATGCATGTAAAGCTATTGATCTTAAGGATTAAAGTAGCTTTCATGAAAGTTTATTGTTTTGCAAACACTATGATGGGCGTATAATTCAGCGCTTCAATAAGGCGGTTAAGGAATTGCCATCGTTAATTAAAGATAATGCGTGATCCTTAGCCAAGCAAGATTGCTAATTAAGTGCTGCTAAATGCCTCAAGCTAAAGAGCTAAAGAGCTAAAGCATAGCTTTTGTCGGCAAATGAGCGGCCTTTGCCTTATGTATGATGCATTGCCTAATACCAGGCTGCATGCAACCATAACACTGTATGGCCTAAGTAATACCCTGCCATCTTTTTTGTATTTGCTGTGTACAAGTGCTTAGTTATATTTTCTTGATTGCTTCTAAGCTTGTCGGTTGCTGCACATTCATCGGTACATGGGGTTTGAGCCACTTAGTGGTTAAAAAGATTATTTGTACGCTAGTACTTGATAGATATTTGCTATTGCTGTGTTAAGCCTATCTGTAGTTGAGTACACTAGTGCGTATTAGAATTTGGATCTGTCAGATTACAAGCACTACATGCAAGTAAGACCAATTGATCTTAAAGGTCACGAAGGCCTTTAAGCTAAATCATCAATAGACACATGGTTTAGTTTCATGGTTTAACTTTAGTTAAGTAGGCTTGAGTAGCATTTGCAAAAGAGGAAAAAGATGAGCTTTAACATCCCTGATGCTGAGAAACGACGCATTGTCGTAGTTGGCGGTGGTTTTGGTGGTCTTAAGTTATGTACCAGCCTGGCCAAGTACCCAGACTATCAGGTGGTTCTGATCGATCAGAATAACTTCCATCAGTTCCCTCCGCTCATTTATCAGATTGCTACTTCTGGTCTTCAGGTAAGCTCTATTGCCTTCCCTTTCCGTAAGATGTTTGCTGGAAGCAAGAATGTTTACTACCGCATGTGTGAACTGCGTGAAGTTTTCCCTGAAGAGCGTTATATCCAGACCTCTATTGGCAAGCTTGACTACGACTATTTAGTTATTGCTACTGGTACTACCACTAACTACTTTGGCAACACTAAGATTCAAGAAGAATCTATGCCAATGAAGACCATTGCCGAGTCTTTAGGTTTAAGAAACGCACTGTTAAACACCTTCGAGCGTGCCAATACTTGCGCCTCAGAGCAAGAGCGTGCTGAGCTGTTAAACGTCATCATCGTAGGCGGCGGTCCAACCGGTGTAGAAGTTGCCGGTGCTTTAGCTGAAATGCGTCAGCACGTACTGCCACGTGACTATCCAGATCTGGACACCTCATTATTTAAGATTCACTTAATTCAAGGCGGTAAGCGTCTTTTGCCTGCCATGAGTGAGAAGGCATCTGCCACCTCATTAAAGTACTTAACTAGTATGGGTGTTGATGTTCAGCTCAATGCAAAGGTAACTGATTACCAAGATCACGAAGTTAAGCTGCGTGATGGTCGTTCCTTTAAGTCACAGTCCATTATTTGGGTATGTGGTGTTACTGGCCGTCGTATTAAGGGTATTGCTGAGGATAAGTATGGTCCAGGCAACCGTTTAATTGTTGACGAGTTTAGCAAGGTACAAGGTTACGACAATATCTTCGCTTTAGGCGATATCGCTTTAATGCGTACTGAGGAGTATCCAAACGGTCACCCTCAGATGGCTCAGGCTGCTATTCAGCAAGGCCGTACCTTAGCTGCCAACTTTGTTCGCGAGCTGCGTAATGAAGAGAAGCAGCCTTTTGTTTACAAAGACTTAGGCTCAATGGCAACCATCGGCCGTAATAAGGCTGTTGCTGACATCTTTGGCTTAAAGCTCACTGGCTTTATTGCTTGGATGATTTGGATGTGGGTACACCTTATGTCCATCCTCGGTGTACGTAACAAGATTGCAACCTTAGTTGATTGGGCATGGTCATACTTCACTTACGATAAGTCCAACCGTACCATCATTGCTGTTAAGCATCCTAAGGTTATTCTGCAACGTAATTACGACATCTCCATGCGTCACTGGGGTGAGCGTTCTGAAGAAATTGCCATGGATGCAGCCCGTATCTATGCTAATAGAACCAAGACCTCAGCCGAGGCAGAAGATGATGGCGATTCCGTAGCCGAGGAGTTAGCTCGTAATGCTCTTGCCAAGGCTGCAGCACGTTTAGATGCCATAAATAACCTCAGCATGGAAAAAGCAGCTGCTCAAAGCGCAAAGACCTCAACTAACGACGAGGCTAAGAGTACCGCAACCGAGCCAAAGGCTGTCGAGCCAGCCGCACAGCAGCAGGCTGCTGATCCTGCCGCACAGAGTGGCGCAGCCGAGCCTGCAGCAGAGCCAAAGGCCGCTGACAAGGCTTAATACCAGTCCAAAATAATGTTTAGGCCATGTTTGCTCTAAGACAGCAAGGCCTTAAAGGCGCAGTATCTGATGATAGGTACTGCGCCTTTTGTCTATTTGGGGACTAGCACTGCAAATGCATGACGCTTAGTGGAGGCCCCTTAAGGCAGCACTATGCATAGTCAGTTCTGAGCAGCGGTTGAGTTGGGGATTTGGCAAAATAGAGCTGCAAAGAGCTGCAATGTGCTGCAATATGTGGCGTGCAATTGCTGAAACAGCCAGCCTAAAAGACTCTTATGAGACTCTATATCTAGACAAAGTTGTAATACAACATCAAGAGTAATGAATGTTTATGTATGGCTAATGAGAACTAAAATGCTCTGTATGCCAAGTGAGAAGAGCTCTAATTATAAGTATCTATGCGATGTTAGGAGGCTAAGAGTTTATTCATTGCCTCTAGTGTCAAAGCATTATGTTTAGCTGATGGCTTAGATATTGCACACTCAAAATTGCATGGAAACAGCTTAAACGAGCACTAAAGCGCTACCAAGCTGACAATAGCATGTAGCAAATGCTCTGGCTCTAGTGATAGAGCTGTCAGATAAGATGCAGCCTAGAAAGGCACAGCATTAGAACAGCTTTAGCATAGTGCTAATGCAGCTTGCATTAGTACGTAGTTTCATATCATCTTGTTGCATAAGCAAGTTGGCAATTATGCCCTTTTATCTAGTGCAATGATGGCTTTGCGTTGATATGAACATATGTACAGCTAGTTTGAGAGCAAGTGCTTGCTAATTGCCGTTTATGGCGGTGGATTAGCTGCAGTTTTGGTATTAACTTAGTGCGATTTTGCATTCTTGCTGTGCAAAAGCAAAGTGTGTAATTTTTTGCACGATATAGATTAAGTCTTTGTCATTAGCATACATAACCGCAGCGTATTGTTATGATGTGTATGACAATGTCTGTTTAGAACCTAGATACACACATGCATTACCTTGGGGATTTTTCACATTTAAGATTTTTCTTTGCTATACTCTATAGCTGTAATCATGTGTAACTTGTCTTCAAGCTGTACGTAGATGCATTTTGTGTCCTCAACTTTCTAGATATTAAAGTTGATGTCCATCTAATTAGACAGAGCATTTAGGTTAATCTTTACTGTTGTTTGTCTCACTTTTAGTGGTCTTTATGCATTATTGTTAGTTAGCGGTGTACAATGTCGCTAACACTCAACAAAAGATAGCGTAAGGCTACTGATATGTTGAAGCTGTTAAATGATTACAAAAGTTTTCAGAAAAGTTCTGAAAACACTCATCACTGCAGATTTACTTAAGCACATACAGCTATGCTCTGCTATGTCGCGTTATAAAGAATTTGCTATGTGTTGATTCGGGGGATAGTTATAGACCTTTTAAGGCTTAACTATTCGTAGTACGGAGTTGGGATGTAGATGCATACCAACACTGAAGATGGCACTTAAAAAGCACTTAGCTTAAGCGCTCTTTAAATCTTCAGATATCCCTAAGCAAATGCTTAGGTATGTGTGCATGGCTCATAAGAGTCTTGTATACACGCTACCAAACGATTCCTAAGATCGTTTTGGCAGTTGTATGTGAGTCCCAATCCAGGAGAGTTAGCGGTGTCTGATACCAACGAAGCTCAAGGCCAAGCGAAGCAGCAGCCGATAACTAGCATGCTGATGAGTACAGTTCCGTATTGGAACTCTCAAAGTCAGGCTTTTTATTACGAGCTCTCCTTTGTTACTAACGACCGAAAGACACGTATCACTCCTGAACACACAGCTGAGGTGTTAGGCCGTTACCTCGTGCAATCACAACTTGATAAGTACGTAGGTCCAAAAGCTGGTGTAGCTATCAATGTTCAGTTCACCTCGACCTTCATGGATTTCCGCCATGACATCAACTACTCACGTATGTTGGTGCGTCTGCCGTCGAATCAGCCAGTAACTCCTAGCCTTGTTCAACAGATGCGCGAAATGAGTAACTTCGGTATGTCATTTGCGACAGACTTAGAGACTCTCATTCGCGAGAAGTGGCTTGAACATATCCCTCGCTTTGATTACGTTGTGCTCGACATGCACTCACCAAATATCGCTAAAGATATTATTGCAGTGCAAAGTCTTAAGCAGATTCAGCCTCGTCTGAAGATGCTCGTATCCAACATTCAAAGCCAAAAGGAAATGCGTGTAGCATTCTCCTTAGGTGCCTCTATTGTCACCGGTAGTGGTATGTATAACCCACTGCCACCTTGCTTAATTAAGCCACCTTACAACGCCTCTACTAAAGAGCTCTTCTTAGAACAGCGTCAGCTGTGTCTTTTAATGAGCTTTATGTGCGCTCCTAAGCCAAATATTGAGCAAATCAATATGTTACTGCGCTCCTCATTCAAGATGTGGCAGTCCATTAACGTCTTGGCTAAGAGTATCGATAAGAGCGTATTCTTCTCATTTAAGTCAATGGAAGATATCGTTAAGCACTTTGGCGGTCATGGTGCGCGTAATCTGATTTCTTTAGTAGTAGCCTCACTGCAGTACGATCTTTATAACCGTGCAACAAACTTAAACGGTGATCTTCTGCCTGACTACTTCAAGCGCCTGCTAACTAAGGCTATCTTCATTGAGTCAGTGTGCAAGCTGTATCCTTACTTTACTCCTTGCCGCGATATGATCTTTGAGTTCGTGATCTTCCATGGCCTCGATGCTATGGTTGTTCATCGTCCAGATAAGGTCTTTAGAATCACTCAAGATCTCATCAAGCCACGTTGCCGTTACTTACGTGTGCTCCAAGACCTCATCATTTTAGGTGATGCTCTTGAGTACATTAACTTCCGTAACATTCGTGGTGTAGCCCAGAAGTACAAGCTTAATGACCTGCGTCTTGTCTACTTACACGAGCAAGCCGCCATTAAAGCCATGGACTACATGATGACCATGAAGATCCTCCGCTAATAATAAAAGCAAACAAGCTTCGAGCCCCGGCCACGCACGCAACCCTCAAAGCCAACGCCAATGCCAAGGCAAAAGCCAAGAAAAAGGCCAACGCAAAAGCCACAGCTCAACGCATCTACAATTCTCTAGGCCGACTTCTTGCCGGCCTAAACAAGCATTCTCCATCATCCGTACAATTATGCCTATCAAGGCCACAACCTCTGCTAGATACGATTAGTGGCACCCACTGCAGCTATTTGCATTTAACCCCTTGCATAGACTGAAGCAAACTCAGGTAATGAGTTATAAGCTCTGATCTCATAGCCAGCATCATAGAAGGCAAGATTTCAATATCAAGGGCTACGTCCATGGCTCTGCGGCAAAGTCTCTCCAGCTGATGCAACTTATTGGTCATCTTCTAAAGATTGTCATTATCAGCGCCCGCACACGAGACATCAACAAGGCTATTTAGCTCTAGCAATGGAACAAAAGCCATGTTCCCAAAAAGGCCATGAGTCCCCGCTGCAAGCCAAAAGCAGCAGAATATGAAGCAGTCTATACTCAAAGTATCGCTGCAGATAAGCACTAATGAAAGAACATGTATGCAGCCTAAACAGCCATGAATCATGCGCAATGCCAGGCTCTCCAACAATAGCGGCACGTATCAAAAGCAAGAAAAGGAAGTACAGAAGAATAGGCAGGTCGAATAAGAGATGGCTAGAAATAGCCTTAGAAAGGGAACAGGGATAAGAGTAGGCCTTGAGAAAGGAAATAGCATTAAAAAAGCGACCACAATTGATGTTCTATCCCATACATCAGTCATGGTCGCTTATTAAGATCACGCCAAATTTTTCAGCCTAAGATGCCTTGGCGTGATCTTTAAACAGAGTTATTGCAGATGTTCAAATTAGAACATGTAACGGCACTGAGCGTTTACGCCGAATGCATCGGTGTTCTCAGAACCAGTGTAGTTGATGCCAAAGGAGGTACCAAATGCACCGTACTGAGCGCCTAAGCCTAAGGTTACACCGTAGGTAACTTCGTCCATAACCTCGGAATTGAGGTCAATAGCACGAGCACCAGTGAAGGTGGTAGTGGACTTAGCCTCGGTGTCGCCAGAGTTGAAGGTTAAGGTCAGATCAGCGTTAGGAGCTAATGACCAGCCGCCAGCAACAAAAGCCTTAGATAAGGTTACGCCAACTGGTACAGAGAATACGTTCTGAACGTCAAAGTCAGTAGTAGCGATAGTGCCTTTAGCTGAGTTCAGGTCGTATGACTCGGTGTCCAGACGAACGAAACGAGCACCTAAGTGTGGGGTTACGTCAACAGCTGGGGTAGCAAAGGTGTACTGGCCAGTTAAGCCCATGGTTACAGCCTTAGTGTCTGCCTTGCCATGGAGGTCGAAGCCCTTAACGTCGTGTGAAATTACGGTTAAGGAAGCGTCACCAACTAAAGCAAAGTTGCCAAAGCCCATAGCTGAGTAAATGCCAAAGCCGTAGTAATCAAACTCGTCCTTTAAGCCGTTACCGTTGCCTTTGCCGTCTGCATCACCAGAACCGATGTTAAAGACAGCACCGAAGCGCATGTTGCCGTTTACAGTATCGGTACCGAAAGCAACACCAGCTAAGTCAACTTCTGAACCGTAGGATGCACCTTGAGCGTTGAAGCCGTCAGCATCAACAGACTTGTACATTGGGGTTAACCATACACCGCCGTTAGCCTGTGAACCGGTAGCAGCAATAGAGGCAGCCTCAACACCAACTGCACCAACACGACCAAACATAGCGTCAGCCATGGTGGTTACAGAGGCAACAGCAGCCTGCTGAGCGCCAGCGTAGGTTGCAGCGTGAGCAGCAGCGTCAGCCTTAACACCAGAAAGATCCTTTGGATCGTTAGTAACAGAGCCTAAGAACTGAGCACCGAGCTGTGACTTATCGAAAGCATTGTTCTGGTTAGCAACACGTTCCTGTAACAGCTTGCGAACTGGCTCAGAGACAGTGGTGAACATGCCCTTGAGCTTATTTGGGTCAGGAGTTAATGAAGCAATAGCACCATTTGCACCAAGCCTACCGCTTAATACGCCGTTTGCAGAAACTACGTTTACATTCTCAGCGCCAGTGGCATTGCCAAAGATCTGAATGCCAGTATCTGCACCGTCGAAGTCACCAGCAAGTATAATCTGGCCATTAGCAGCTGAAACAGTACCTGAACCACCAGTCTTACCAAATGAAACTGCAGTGCCTGTCTTCTTGCCATCAGCGCCTACGCTGAATACAGAGTCATTGATAACCAGAGCTGAGTTAGCTGCAATATCTAACTGATCGTTAGTACCTGCAGTATTTACGTCTGCCTTGGCATTAATTACAACCTGAGCGCCATTATCGATCTTGATTGGGGTGTTCAGGATTAAAGCAGCTTGTAAAGCTTCAGTGCCTTCCTTGAAGCTCTTAGTTACAGGATCCATGTAGTTGGACTGAATTAAGAGATCTTCAACTTCAGCACGAGTATCGAAGCCAACACCAACAGCGGAGTTCTTGCCTACGATGATGTTACCATCGAGAACCTGGGCATCAGTGCCCTTGCCATCGCTCTCAGTCTTGGACAGAGTCTTAACTGCAGCAATTGCAGCTGGCTTACCAATCTGAGGGTCTACAAATAAGGTACCCTTAGCTAAGGTCAGCTTGCCAGCCTCTAAAGTGCCGCTAGTAGAATCAGTACCGTCAGTACCAATAGTTACCTTGGTGGTGCCCTTTAAAGTTAAAGAATCAACATCTACGATAGCGCCATTGGCGATGCTTACAGAAGTCTGATCTGCGGATACCTCTAATGCCTTAGCATCGATAGAGCCGTTGATCTCAACCTTCTTAGAAGAACCGCCTACGGTAATGGTTTTTTCAGTAGCTGTAAGTTTGTCACCATTGAAGATAAAGTCCTGAACAGAGATATCACCAGTAGAGTTAAGGGTTACTTTATCGTTTACAGTTAAAGAACCAACAGCAGCTTTTGCGCTACCAATACCTGCAACACTAACGGTACCACCATCAGCCTGGTTACCAACAGTAACCTTACCGTTGCCAGCGGCAGATGCCTCAATTGCGCCAATCTTACCAGAGCCTGCAAGAACTACAGATGCACCAGCGTCAGATAATGAAACGCCAGCAGCCTTGCCATCCTTAGAAACGAACATGCCGTTTTTAGGACCATTGAGGGTAACACTACCAGTGGTGTTGCCAGATGTATCCTTGCTTAAAGTAAGTTTTTCAGCATCACCAGTCAGAACAACACTGTCAACTGAGTATGCTTTCTTAACTTCTTCTTTACCAACGCTAACCTGTACGTCCTTGAATGCATCTGTGTTAGCGCTAATCTTATCTAAGGTTGCGCCATCTTCAGGAGCCTTTTCAAGAGAAATACCTGAAATTAAGCCAGTAAAGCCGATATCACTAACAAGCTTATCCAGAGCTGCTTTATCAGCAACAACAATAGACTGGTCTGCTGCGCTTACTAACTTTAAGGTTGAGCTAGAGTCACCAGATACAGAGTTCTTTGCATAGCCAGTAGCTAACTCATAAGCACCCTGGTCATTCTTCTTGAGAACCTTATCTGCTCCAATTTCCAGAACACCAGTGTTGGAAAGCTTAACTGTTGCAGATTCAATAGCTACCTTAGAGCCAGACTTGTTAAGGTCTAAAGTGCCGCCAGTTACATTAACAACAGAGTCTGTAGCTTTAGTAGTTAAAGTTCCATCAATACCTAAGGTTGCACCTGTTTTTACGTTAACGGTACCCTTGGTTACAGTCAGGTTCTTAACATCCCAAGTGCCGTTTTCTACGTTTAAAATAGAGCCTGCAATGTTATCGCTGTTAAGAGTAATGGTCTCAGCAACTACTAAACCATTGCCTGAAGCCTTGGCACCATTACGGTCAAGGGTAAGGGTTGCAGGTGTAGCCTTAGCGCCAGAGATTGAGAGAGTGGTCTTCTCACCAGCTACTTCTAGCTTATCTTTGATATTTAAAGTGCCCTTAGTAATCTCAAACTTATTACTAGTGCCTGCTGTAAGGGTGTTGAAAACAAAGCTGCCCTTGTCTGTATCAATTTTTGCGCCCTTATCAAAAGTGGCATTTTCAGCTGTTACAGAGAAAGCACCATTTGTTGCAGTAATACGGCTGTCCTTGATACCGCCTGATGTAGCATCAAGAACCTTGTTTAAGTCAACCTTATCCTCACCTTCGAAATTAAGTCCTAAGGTATGATTGGTTGATTGTTTAAAAGTAGCTTTAACTTTGCCTGCAAAGACGTTGTTCCAGTCAGCGGCGTTAAATGTTAAAGAAAGATCGGAGTCGAAGTCCGTGCCAGTCTGGATGCTACCAGTTGATTCTTGCTTAATTGAGCCTTTACCAAAAGTTGCGCTATTAGTAAGAGTGAGCTCACCAGCATTCTTAACAATCTGAGCATCAGTGCCTTCAACCGCAGCTACAGCAACTTTGCCATCAAGCTTGAGGCCCTGACCATCTGCAATACTTAATGTGCCCCCATTAAGCTTAATATTAGTGGCTTTAATTGTTGCATCTTTGTTAGCTCCGCCATCTAAAGTTATAGCAGCGCCATTGTTTGCGGTGAATAAAGTTGTTTTATCACCACCAACTGTGCTCTTAAGGCCAATTACGAGCTTTGCTGACGGAGTTGCTTTTGCTTGCTCTCCGGTAGCTGCGGTTCCAAGGTTAATTGTGTTAGCAGTAAGGGTTGTTGCGGCACTTGCACCAGCTTTGCCAACATTTAGGGTACCTTGTGCAACATCAATTGAAGCAAGCTTTACTGTTGCGCCAGAACCATTTGCGCCAATGTTTAAGGTAGCTTTATCGCCATTTACCTTAATGGAAGCGTTCTCAGCTGTTACTGCTACAATTGCGGTGCCAGCGTTGCTTTCAATCTTGTGCTCACCACCGGTTAAGTTTAAAGTGAATTTGTTCTTATTGTTAATGTCCTGATCTACAGAAGAGATATTAATCTTAGTATATGGATCAGAATCATTGCCGTTTAAGATGTAGCCCTCTTCACTTGCTGCGATAGCTTTAAATTTTGCTACATCGATCTCTGCGCCTGCAGCCTGAGCCTGACCAGCAGCTAAAGCGGCAGCGGCCATGGCGGCTACCATAGCGATATTGGCGTTCTTGAAGATCGCGCGGTATTGAGCCATTAAGAACTTAATGGCGTTGTTAGTTTGCTTCATTCTTTGCAAAGAGTTTTAACGAATAACACGGGTACGATTTGCTTATCTTTTACATGTCACTGTATTGAGGAGCGTTTGCTTAAGCGTTGGCAGTGCATGGGCAAATCGAATAAATGGTTCTATCGTGACTATGGCTAAGCATCTATTGGCCGATTTGTAGGATTTGGCGCAGGTATGCGTAATTTTAATTGTGTAGAACAAAGCTAATTTCAGAGCACACTCAATCTTTCCATGGCATTGAATGCTTATGGACTAAAGATCAATATGATGGTTAGTTAAAAGAAGAGGTGATGATATAAGTTGCGGATGGGGCCACAACGCGCGTAGAGCTCGGTTCTAACCTGACCAGCTAATCAAGCAGTTCTAGTTCGTTTAGAACTAAACAATAGAAGCTAAGACAATAGATTTGATAGAAACTTTGGGTAAAGTTCAATCAAAGTAAATTTGTTTTCACACACTTCCACGACGTATTAACTTAGTATACGTAAGGCTTGATGCTCAGCATATATATCAAATTTATCAACTATTATGTAATATATATTGTGCTGGATTTGGTGATTATAATTTAGCTATTGTGTAAAGTTTGTTGAGTATCTTTACTGTGCTCAGTAAACGCTGGTAATTCTTGCCTTAACACGGTTAATCAGTGCTTATGGTCTTTGTCTTATACAGGTGGGTGCAGGTTAGCGATGCTTGTTAAGCAAAAACTGAGGCTATGCGGGCATGCGTAGATGATGCGGTTGCCTTGCTTGCTTAAGAGGGCGTTTGTAGAAGGCTTAGGCTGTGGCCTTTTATAGGCTGAGTGCAGTGCCTTGGCAAGAGAGTATCTGCTTGGGGCGGATAAACAAAAGGCCTTGTAGAAGTAGTTTGGGGCTACTTACAAGGCCTTGTGTGCTTGTATAGCCTTGGTTATGTGGCTATACAGTTTGATGCATTAGGTTTGGCTTTTACTCCCAGCCGGTGCCTTCCTCTTCTGAATCCTTAGTAGAATTGAGCTTCATGGCATTCCA
This sequence comes from Anaerobiospirillum succiniciproducens DSM 6400, assembly GCF_000482845.1. GTDB lineage: Bacteria > Pseudomonadota > Gammaproteobacteria > Enterobacterales > Succinivibrionaceae > Anaerobiospirillum > Anaerobiospirillum succiniciproducens. The sequence continues at coordinate 25,370 of NZ_KI519512.1, read as the reverse complement.
TACCTGATTGTGCACCTTGCTTTGACGTGCAGTTGGTGCCTCAGGGAAGTAGGCTGTCTTTAAAGTCTCTTCAGAGAGATTTACAGATGGATTGGACTTGAGTGCTTCATCAAGATTATCCATAGCCTTAGTTACAGGCAGGATGTAGCGAATCTCATTAGAAACTGAAGCTGCAACATCAGGACGCATGAGGTAGTCAATCCACTTGTGGCCGTTAGCAAGCTGTGGAGCGCCCTTAGGTACTACCCAGCAGTCGAACCATAATAAAGAGCCTTCCTTAGGGAATACGTACTCAATGGTATAGTCACGCTTAGCAGCTGCAGCTCTATCCTTAGCTTGAAGGATATCACCTGAATAGCCGATAGCCATGCAGATATCGCCAGAGGCTAAGTCATTGATGTAGCGGCTTGAGTGGAAGTAGGCTACGTTCTTAGCAAGATTAGTTAAAAGCTCTTGAGCCTCAGCATAGTCACTGCGTCTTTGACCTTTTGGATCTTTCTTCAGATAGTGCTGTACAGTAGAGATTACCTCTACAGGAGAGTCTAAAACAGCAATACCGCATTGCTTGAGCTTAGCGGAGTTTTCTGGCTTAAAGAGCACATCCCAGCTATCTACCTTAAAGTCCTCACCGAAGATTTCCTTAATCTTCTTGGTGTTGTAGCCAATACCAAGAGAAATCTCAGTGTATGGAATAGCATATGTATTGCCCTCATCGAGCTTAGCTAAGAGCTCCATACGCTTTGGATCTAAACCTTCGTAGTTAGTCAGCAGGCTCTTGTCGAGTTTTTCCAGGGCACCGGCCTTGGCAAGACGAGGAACATAGTATGAGGTCATCATGATGGCATCAAAACCGGTATTGCCAGAGAGCATACGGGCTTCAACCAGTTCGTTTGAGTCAAACATGACGTAATTGCTCTTAAGACCTGAGTCTTTCTCGAAGTTACTTACAGTATCTTCAGCAATATAGTCACTCCAGTTCCAGATGTTGACCTTATTGGCCTCATCGGCTTGAGCAGAAGTGCTCAGCATAGCTGCGCAAAGGATGCCGCTGCAGCAGGCAGCAATTTGTTTGAAACGCACTACCGTTTCCCCCAAATGTGGTTTTAAAAAAATATGGTTTGACGCATTGCCGCAAACAGATAAGCTTAATTAAGCCAAGAGTATTACACTCAATTTCCGTCGCAACTCAAAACCAATAGAGTTTAGGCAAAACGTCTCCCACTGCAAAGAAAAGCGACTGTAGTCAGACAGAAATGTACAAGAACAATGAGCCTGAAAAAGTCAGCGCCATTGTAACAGCGATGAGGTGTATAAGCCACAATATTTGATGCGTGCACTCAATTAACAAGTATCATCCATCAAGAGCGTACATCGTGCATCGAAAATGACCACATATGAACCATATTGAGCACCAAAGAATTAGACACAAAGCTCTAAGGTGTCACTGTCTCTAAGCTAGTCTTAGCCTTAAGTAATTAAGATCATTTATAGTTTGTCAAAAAGCTATATCGCTTTTTCTAATTGTGGATAGAGGCTTGTGAGCCACAATTATTGTTGTCTGCAGTAACAATAGCCATTTCAATTTTGGCAAATGGCAGTAGTGGCCACTGTAGTAATGGCCTTTTCTTTTTGAGCAAAAGGCTAAGGTGTCCGCAGTAACAATAGCCATTTCAATTTTGGCAAAAGGCCAAGAAGCCCGCAGAAATAATAGCCATTTCAATTTTGGCAAAAGACGGTGGTGTCCGATGTGGCAATGGCCATCTCTTTTGCTCAAAAGACAGTAGTGGCCACTGTAGCAATAGTCATTTCAATTTGGCAAAAGGCAGTGGTGGCCGATGTGGCAATGGTCATTTTAGTTTTGGCAGAGGATGAATGGCTTGGATGTACGGGCGCTTGGGTAGGGCTTAGTAGGTGTTATCGCTTGCAAGGGCTGAGGTGGTTGCAAGTGGGTACTTTTAAAAACAAAACAGCCTGCAGTGGCTTGATGATATCTAAGCTTGCTGCAGGCTGCTTGAGGCCGTACTTTTGCTGTGGTACGGCGTTTAGGTAATTTGTGTGTGCTTTTTTAGTCTGAGATGGCTAAAGCAGGGATCTCTTGGTGGAGATCGTTAGCTACGATTTCATCGATGATGTTCTTGAACACGTCAATCAGAGCTGGGTTGAAGACACCGCACTGATTAGAGCAAATCATCTCAATGGCTGTCTCATGGCTAAAGGCTTTCTTATAGCAACGCTCTTGAGTTAAAGCATCGTATACGTCAGCAAGGCCCACTACCTGAGACCAAATGCTCAGCTCATCGCCCTTAAGTCCCTCAGGATAGCCACGACCATCATAACGCTCATGGTGATGCAGACAGATGTCGTATGCATACTTAAGCACGCTAGAGGTGTTAATACCAATCTTCTTAATCAGCTCAGCACCGCGTACAGTGTGGGTCTTGATGATGTCAAACTCTTCTGGAGTGAGACGACCTGGCTTATTTAAGATGGCATCTGGAATAGCAATCTTACCGATGTCATGCAAGATGGAGGCGTAAGCGATATTGTTAATATCCTCATCGCTTAAGAAGGCGCACTCACCAAACTTAATCTCACGCAGCTTGTGCAGCAGCGCATAAGAGATATTACGGATGGAGAGAACGTGCTTACCGGTTTCACCAGAACGGAACTCAATGGATAAAGCCAGCGTAGAGATAACCTTAACGTTGAGCTCGGAGAACTCTTTGTTCTTACGGGCAATCTCACGCTCTTGCAGAAGATTCTTGTACTCTAAGGAGCGATGAATCTTAAATAACTCAATTTGAGAAGTTACACGCTTTAATAAGAAAGCAGGGGTGAATGGCTTCTCAATAATGTCAGAAATCTGGTATTCAAAAGCGGCTAACTGTTGATCGCGATCTTCTGCAGTAATGAGGAAGATAGGCACGCCATTTAACAGATTGTGCTCACGGATCTTCTCAAGATAGCCGTAACCATCCATAACAGGCATAGTGATATCGAGCAGTACTGCCACGATCTCATCGGCGTGATCTTTCGTGTATAAGAATGCATCTAGACCATTGTCAAACTGCGGGGTCTTGAAATCCTTGTTGAAAATGCAATCGAGAATCTCTCGATTCATCTCGATGTCATCCACGATAAGAATAGTGTTCTGATCTTGAATGTCCATCAAACCTCCGAAAGATCTAAAAGTCACTAAGTACTTTGCTAAGCTCATTTAGCAAGCAAGATCTTAGTGATTTAGGTTGTTGATTCATATGAGCGTGTGTCTACAAGCTTGTGCTCATATGCCCATATGAATGTTTACTTATACTCTGTCATAATTTGCAGCAACATAACTTTGCATGTCTTAATGCTAAGAGCTGTTTAGCTTTGGCAAAGAAGCTACTGCATTAAAGAAATCTGTGCAAGGGCCACTATTGTTAGCTTATGCATCTACATATAAACATCTAGAAGCTATTGTATAGCAATAAACAACAATGCATAAATGACATAGTCCACAACTAGAGCAAGTTTTGAAAAGTATTGAGCCTTTAGCGCGTAACTATCTGCTAAATTAGCAGCTAACTTAATTTACTCTAGATACATCAAAAGTATGTGCGTTTTCCTAAGAAAATGCTTGTTGTGAGACCTTATCTTCTTATGCTTTGGCATAAACATCAGCTTGCTGTGGCCAATGCGCCTCATTTTAGAGGCTTGTCTTGCTATAGCTATTGTAAGCTATTTCATAAGGATAGAAAAACACCTAATGATAAATAATGACGGATTGGCTTTCACTTTTGCAGCTTAAGATGGAGAAAAACTCCATTTTTAAGCGCACTTGAGATGGTCTGATAGCTCATAAAATATGGCAATTATCTTGGCGCAAGTACAATTACACCTTAGATCTAGCAAGACCTCTTTGAGTAAAAACAACAATTTGACATGATAGCTTTAAGTGAATCAGGGGCTTGTTACCTGAAATATTGTCTGTGCAATAAATGTTTAAAGTGAGATCTAGGCACACAATCGAGCTTGTATGACAAGATATGACAAAACGGCATATCTATGATGATTTTTAGCCCCTCTTAAGACTCTTGCAAACATAAAGGATGTCAGTGCTTAAGGAGTTAAACCAGCCCTTTAGCTATAAGCCCATGGAGTTAACTTCTAAGCATAGCCGCTGCTATTAGCTAAGCATGTGCAAAGTAATTGAGCATAAGAAAAAGCATTGACCTTAGATAACATTAAGTCGCATCAAGCTATCTAGTTGCTATGTTAGCCTCATCTGGCACTCAACAAACTAAAGTGCTTCTGGCGCTGAAGCAATGTCTCTAAGAACAAAGTTGCTCTCTAGTACACAGCACAGACATGCATTGTGTATCTTGCACACAACTAGCTGTAAAACACTAGCTTTTAAAGCTATTGCCCGTAAGTGCTACATAGAGAGCTGTTAGTTTGAATAAGCATGCTGTAGTTAGACGTTGGTCTTAGCTCTGGACAAAGATTAGTCGAGCTGAGCGATAGCGTCACAGACCTTTTGTACCTCTGGCTCGGCCTCAGCGCACAGCTTTAAGGCTAAGTCATTGTCGCCAGCGCGTACAGCCTGAACTACCTTATTGAACATGTCGAATAAGGTGGTAAAGCCTAAGTTGCCACAAATGCCCTTAAGGGTGTGGGCCTGAGTCTCAATACCCTTAAAGTCCTGAGCAGCGATAGCTTCTTTTAAAGCAGCGTAGGTTGGCTCAGTTAAGAATCTCTTGAGGTACTTGATGTACATTGGCTCAAAGTTAGAAAAACGCTCGAGTGAGCCCTTAACATCGATGTCGACAACAGTACCGAGTTCTTGTAAATTCATTTTTAAACCTTCGTCAAACTTGAGTAGGAGCAATGTTGCGTTTTAAGCAACGACTTGCTCGTAAAAATTAGCTTCTCTTGTAGCTAAGGCATAGACAGTGCACACGCCTAGTGTAAAGCACTTAAACACCTTGCTCTTTTAGATATCTCGTAGCGAGCAAAAATCTATTTAAGCATCGAACACAGTGCTCAATGCATCAAGCGCACTATATAGTCTACGCCTAAAATACATAGCCTCACCTTAGCATGCGGATAAATCTTAACAGCCTAGGCTGCAAGGGCTTTTCTAGACCCAAGCCTACTAACAAACCGTGCGCAGAGCTAATCAGGCAAGCAGAGCCAAGTTAGCAAGAGAGCCAAGGTGGCAAGCTCACAAAGCACTTGTGTGCATGAAGCTAAGAAGCCTTAAAGCTCTTGTGCCAGGCTAACAAGCAATTGTTAGCAAGCAAGCTAAGCTTAGTAATAAAGCTAAGAATAGCTAGCAAGCAAAGTTTAGCTAGCAACAAGCATCGAGCATAAACAGTAGGCAAAAAGCTTTTGATCATATGCCCTTAAACGCATGGTCACTGCCATGAGCTTACAAGCTGTGATAGATGCAAGTTAGCGCCTTGGATAGATCTTGCACGAGCGTAATTTACTAGTGCAGGATGCAATACTTAGCCTTTTTAGCTAAAGTCGTCGTTATCGTCGTTTCTAGTTAGCTGAGAGCGCAGACTTACGGTGGTCTTAGAAGACTTTTCGTGAGCTATCTTTGGTGGTGGAGCTTTTCTCTCAGGCACCATGTGCTCATCTTGGCTGTAGTTAACAGCCTGTGATATGTCTTTCTTGTCAACTTCTTGTGGCTGCGGCTGTGGCTTTGCGCTTGCCTTTTTAAACTTTAAGAGATTAATAAAGGTATTGTGCTGCGCTGAGTCGTGATCGCTGCTGAGCTGATTGGACTTATCGCTATTAGTCTCAGGCTTATTAATCTCAGGCTTATTAATCTTAAAGGAGCTTGAGAGCTTATCCACAGGGATTAAGCTTGGCGTTGCATCTTCATTGGATGCCTTGATCTCAATCTCATAGTACTTAGCATTTGAGACCGACTTCTTAACTGTATCATCGAGGTCATGGATACGATGAGTAGCATCTAAAATAGGTTCGTTAGTTTTTGCTCCAACTAATGCTTGGTCCTTGTTAAGAATCTCACCATTGCTTGCAGCATCATGTGTCATGCTCTTAGCATCTTTCTTGGCATTTACTGTAGCGCTTCGGTTGATGCTATCTAAGTCAGCAAGTTTCTTAATAGCCTCATTGACCACAACGGTATCACCGCTAGTAGCCTGAGACTTCTGCTCGCTTGCGTGAGCCTCTTGTGGCTCTGACAGTGTCTTAACAATGCTACATTCTGAGTCTTGCTCGTTTGCAGCGCCCTTAGCTTGTTCTAAAGATGCCTCGTTAGGAGCAGCACTGTTAGTATCTACATTAGCAACAGCAGCACTCTGAGCCTTGGCAGCACTAGTATCAAGCTCATCGCTCTTAGCAGCACTCTTGTTGTCGACATCCTGATTTGCAGCACTATCGGCAGCGCTAGAGTCAGTAAGCTTATGCTCGTGGGATGTTACTGTCTCGTTTATATTAGCAGTCTTGTCACTTGTGTCTTCGTGAGCGTCGCTATCACTTGTTGCAGTAGCTGCTGCAACAACATCAGCTGTATCTGCAGCTGCATTGTCAGCAGCATTGCCTGCAGCATTTGCCATCGCTGAGCTCTTGTAGTCAGCATCAGCAGCACTTACGCTCTTGCTGACATCTTCAGCAGCTGCTACAGAGGTCTTGTCAGCTGTATGGCTATTAGCAAGTTCAGTATCTAAGTCATGATCTGCAGTAGCTACACTCTCAGGGGCGCTAGTTACTTCAACACTCTCTTGAGCATCATCATGCTCAGATGCTGCAGCGGCAGAGCTAGTAGAGCTATCTTGGCTGTGGCTTGTATCATCTGCAGTGTCGGCGGTGCTTCCTGAAGGAGCACGCAGGGCCTGCATAACATCAAGATCTCTACGTGTAGCTACGAGCTTTTGCAGTACACGCTCTAAGACAGTAAAGTCTAAAGGCTTGGAGACGTGGGCATTCATACCAGCGTTTTGAGTAGCGGTAATATCCTCGGTAAAGGCATTAGCGGTACATGCAATGATTGGTACGGTCAGAGAGTCAGCTCGTCCTAAAGCACGAATAGCAGCTGATGCCTCGCAGCCATTCATATTTGGCATGCGCATATCCATTAAGATGGCATCAAAGGTGTACTCATCGGCCTCTTTGAAGACCTTAACGGCCTCAGCACCATCCCAAGCGCAACTTACCTTAACACCCTTCATCTGCAGAATGTCGCAGGCAATTTCCATGTTGAGCTCATTATCTTCAACCACGAGAATATGCAGACCTTCAAGCTTGAAGTTAGCAGCCACATCAGTGCTATTACGGGCAGTGTTATCAGCGCTATTAGCTTCAGCAGTGGCTTGTTCATTAGTGCTTATCTCGCTGTGCTGTTCTTTTTCGGCGTTATCACTCTTGTTAACGCTAGGTAGCAGGGCAGCTTGCTCTAATGCGGCATTAACGCCATTGCTAAAGTCAGCCGCACCACTGCTAGCAATTTGACGAATCTTATTTGCAGTATCGTCATCAGCTAGGCGGAATGGAATGTTGATGGTAAAGGTAGTACCAACATCCACCGCAGACTTAACCTTAATGTCACCACCCATGATGGTCACTACGTTCTTAACAATGGACATACCAAGGCCAGTACCCTGTACAGAGTTAAGACGGTGCTCACGAGAGTAGGCATCAAAGAGCTTAGAGAGGAACTTACGTTCCATACCGATACCGGTATCTGACACTTCGATCATGAAGGATGGCTTGTGCAGATGCAGTACTTCGCGAATCGATACGTTGACCACGCAGCCCTTGTTTGAGTACTTAAGTGAGTTGGACACTAAGTTATTTAAGATCTGACGTAACTTTGCCGCATCACCAATAACTACATTGTGCTTAATATCGAAACTAAGATTAACTACTTTGCCTTGCTGAGCAGCATTGACCTTGAATACATCAATGTTTTCCTCAACAGCCTTGATAATGTCAAAAGGCTCGAGGTTTTGGCGGTTCTCCATTTGAGGACGAGCCACCTCAAGAATGTCATCCACTAAGGCTAACAGCTGCTTAGAGGCTGTAGTCATCTTGCGGAAGATGTCAGGTAAGGAGTCGGTATCGTTCATATTCATATGATTAATACCAATCTGACATAAGCCGATGATGCCGTTTAAAGGTGTACGCATGTCGTGAGACATGTTGGCAAAGAAGACGTTCTTAGACTCTTCGTTTTGCTTGGCGTTCTCTAAAGCGTCAGCTAAGAGCTTGTGCTCTTCAATCTCGGTGATCTTTTCTTCATCAATGAGCTTAAAGCACAAGATTGACTCATCGAGATCTAAAGACTCGTCAAAGAGAATACGGGCATTGAACCACTTGTAGCGATCGTCATTATCAAGCTTAAGCTGATAGTCATGACCAAAGTCGCGAATGGACAGTGAGGCTAAGTTACGTAAGTGGTTTATGGAGAAAGTCTTGTAAAAATTATTCCAACTCTCTGGGAGCACCATATCTGACAGGGCAGATAAGAGATCATCATAGCTATTGCGAGTAACTAAGCGCAGACGCATTTGATCTGGTGCTTTCAAGGTCGTGAAAGTACCCATCTTGAAGTTAACACGCAAGATGATTTGATAAGAGTTGCCTAATACCTTGAGGGCCTCATTTGAGGTCTCAATTTGTGAGGAGAGGTGATACTCGCGCCATACCATCCATACTTCAATAATGATAAATACCACTACTAAAAGTAAGAAGAGGTTGGAGATGGTGTGATAACTAAAGAGCACGTCCGAGTATAAGCTCGTCGTGATGGTATACCAGCCCGTGATCGGGTTAAACGAGGTAAAGACGTTACGTTTAGCGCCCGTAGGATCGATGATAGGCTCGTGGTTTTCCTCAGCATGATTTTTTACATGACTGTCAAAGAAACTATAGACAAAATCCTGCACAGCAAAGTAGTCAGAAGCATCATCGTCATAGTAGAGGATCACAGTGCCGGCTGAATCGACTAAATAGAAGCTAAAGTTCTCCGGCACCATATTGGCAAAGGAGTGGGCCTGAGCTGACTTTTCTAAATATAAGTCGATGGCAATAACGTCCTTGGTATTGCCAATACGTGCTGCAATAGTGGTGATAACAGTGTTAGTGAAGATATCGACATATGGATCAAGCACGGTGGCATGACCAATTTCTGCCTTCATGGCCTCTTGATACCATGTACGGGCCTCAGGAATTAAGAAAGGATCGCCATCCCAATAGGTTGGGGCAACGATTTGGCCGTTGATAGAGGAGTAGATATCGATAATGAAGTCACGCTGTCTTTCTTGCAACTCATCTTTGGTTTTCTTAAGCCACAGCTCAAAGGCACGTTTACCGCCATCAGCATCAGAACGGTGGGTTTTTAAGAAGACATCAGCATAGTGGGCGATAAATTCTATGAACTGCTTTTCTTTAACAAACTCGTACTTTAAGGCTACATCTAAACGCTGCGCAGTCTCATTACCAGCAGAGTTAGAGCTAGCAATAATGTTTTCGCGCATCATGTATAAAGATGCCACTAAGAAGATAGAGAAGACGAAGAATAAAATGGTGCCATAAGACAAAAAGATCTTCTTTGCTTTGCGGGTACGACTGCGAAATAAAGAATATGCTTCGGATCGAGATTGGAAATTGAACATGGTAGTACCTGCCCAAACAAAGAATCTTTCGTCAACGCCATAGTGCAGATGCAAACAACAAAAGAGCCGCCATCTGCCAATGGATAGCAGCTAAGAGCAAGCTCTACACTGCCTACCTAAATATACTTAGATAAGTTCAACGCCTTAAGCCAACAGCCAAGCCCACAAGCTCTTAACGCCAAAAGCCCCAAGCCATGCCACATAAGCTCTTAAAGCTCGAAGCCATGCCTCATAAGCTCTTCAAGCCCAACAAAGCAATGCTCAATAAGCTCTTAACGCATGAGGCTACTAAGCTAGCGCTACATATGCACATCTACACGCTTAACGATGAGAAGGCTATTTAAGCGCTGGGTAACATCAAATAAGAACTATATCTAAGTAACAATCTGTGCATCAAACTGACTGTAGCTACACATAAAAGCATGTTATGAGCAAAGGATGTAATACAAGCAAAAGGGCAAATGTACCAGTGAGTTTACATTACGAATAACAAGCGCACCTGAGCAAATATTTGCTTTGAATCGCTTATGCTCTCTTGATAAAAACAGCATATGCGTGCAGCTAAATGGCTTTTGCAAAGATTGTGTTGAGACGTATCCCAAGATACATCGAGAGTTGATGACTAAACCTTAACAAAGCTTGAATTATATCATTAGGCAGCGTCAGCAAGAACATAAACTAGGCTGCAATTGTGAAAAGGTTGTATCTAGATTGCTGAATTTGAGAACTACCCCAGATTTTTCTTATAAATATCGTCTTTGAGCATACTATCTTCACCCGTACTCCACTTGCCATCAAACAAAACCGCACGCAACCACCCTCAAGTGCAGACCACCACAGGCATACCATCACGTCACAACCCAAAAGAGCCACCAATTTTCTGCCAAACAATAAAGAGCCACCCATGTACTGCCAAACAATAAAGCGCAGGCGATTGGCGGATAAAGCAGAGTCCCGCCAACTATCGATTAATCGCTATAGAACGCTCAGCCCATGACAATACACAAGCGCTTACTCTGACCCTTCATAAAGCTAGGCCTAAGGTGCACCCCAAAAGCAATACATCCACATAGCGCCAATGACAGAATTTGGGCACAAGTACATACAACATGAGTAATAAGGCTCAGATCCTTGATCTGAGCTGATCCAATACGAATGTTGTGCAGCGTAAAGGCGATAAATAAAGCGTTTATGCATGCTCAAGATAAGCGTCAGAAGGATGGCACCATCATGTGGCATGAATCGGGCATAAGCATTACTTTGTGAGCGGTTCCTAGATTAGCTGTTAAGTAAGTTCAACTTTTGTACAATTGCTAATACAATGAACCTTAGCTCCTAAGTACAAGCTCTTGTACTAATAACGTTGCTCGCTGTGCGTATTAATGCGTATAGCTAAAGTCTTTTTAACTACCAAAGCACAATGCAAGCTTGCATGCTATGGCCTCAAGAGGCACTAGCTTTTGGTAGCAAAGACGATTCAGATTTCAAAAGGAAGCCAAGCTTAGTAGCTTTTAACCGCTCTTATGGTTAATATAAGCTAACAGGCAATGATGCTTGGTGTGTCCGTTAAAGTAGGTTAAACCTGAAAGTACATAACTAAAAGACAGGCGCATGTGTAGCCATAACCGTATTGGCAGTACATGCACAGTGCAAGCTGATTTGCAGTCTTTAGCGTGCTTTTAGGCTTTTTGTTTCAATCTTGCGATGTGGTGCTATCGCTAAGGCATAGATATGCGCTCAGAATGTATAGTTCTATCTGTTGCCAATCACAAGGGCGGTGTGGGTAAAACCTCCACTGCAATTAACCTTGCGTGTGCCTTTGCTGGTACGCGTCGTCGCGTCTTGCTTATCGATCTCGATCCTCAGGGCTCTGCTACTGTATCGATTCTGCGTAAGCGTCCTACTGGACTTATCTCATCTGGCAATGCCCTGATGAGTGAGGCATCCTTAGTTCCATGCATCAAGCCGTATAACTTAGCTAAGTTTGATTTAGTTCCAGCTAATGACGACTTAACTGCCTTTTGCGTCTCCTGCATCAATGAAGAGGGCAAAGAGTTTAGGCTCAGAAATGCTTTAAGCTCTTTACGTCTTATTTACGACCTCATCATCATTGATTGCCCACCAGCACTCAACTTACTCACCATTAATGCCCTGTGTGCCTCTGATGATCTCATCATCCCAACTACTTGTGATTACTTTGCGGTAGATGGCTTAAGCTCACTTCTGCGTCTCTTTGAAAAGCTCAAGACCGATGGCATGAGTAATGTGCGTCTCATGGGTATTGTAAGAACGCTCTATAGCTTAGGCGAGCCACTTGCCAAGAAGATTTCCGAGGACTTAAAGTCCAATCTTGGTACCTTGCTTTTCAACACCATCATCCCGTACACCTCGCTCATCTCCGAGGCTCCGTCCATGGGGCGCCCAGTCATCTTATATGACCGCAGCTGCCTAGGCTCCCGCGCTTACCTTTCCCTTGCTGGCGAAATCCTCAAGCGCATGGAACAAAACCGCCTCACCCAAGCACCGGCAGCTCAAGAGCCCGATGCAAACTCCGCTCAAGCCGCACCTGCAGCTCAAGACCCCGATGCAAATCAGGCCACAGAGGCCCATCAAGCCCAAGCGCCCGCTCATGACCAGTCAACAGCAGTAGACAGTGAGGATGACTACCTAAGCGACGATGACTTGCCTGAATATGCAGAACCGCGCACTAACAGCTTAATAGGCAACCGTCCACAAAAAGCAGCCATAGCCGCGCCACAAGATGCAGCTAGCGCCGTCCCAACAGATGCGCCAACTGCAGCGCCGCCAGCTGATGTAGCTGCTGCAACCGAAGCCGTGGCCAATAACAACCTTCCACAATAGAGTGCAGCCATTTACAAAGCTGCACTAAACGCATTGCACTCCATTAAGCCCCCAGCACCAAGCTGGGACAGCCGTGTCGTGCCTAGAATAAGCTATTTGGTCATCAAGTCAATTTGCTCGAAAAGAGCTTCGACCTTCGCGACAATACGCTTCTGCTCAGCAAGTGGAGGTAGAGGGATTGGATATACAGTAATTTTTGTTTTAGAAATGTTAGTTTGGGCTCCACCTGCACCTTGAGCAATGAAATTAGCTCTCTGAGACATTAAATAGTAAAAGAGGTACCAATTATAAATTAATGATGAATTAACTTGGCACGCACAGCATGCTTGATTTGTAGCACAATCAATATCAAGAACACCTAGCTTTCCAATTGTTGCTCCGTACATTGCAATAAGAACAGAACCTTTTGAGTTTATATGTGCAGTGCAGCTATCAAGTGCATCTTGCGTAATTTGTTCTTCTACAGTACTAATTATGCCATCTGTTAGATCCCCTGTTTTTAGCCAAGGGATTGTTCCGTTTTCGTAATACTCTTTGACGGAGCGTGATGGTGTAGCACCAGCTTTCCAAAAGCCTATTGCTTCAAGTGTTAACCACTTCCATGAGTCAGGAATATCGAAAGGCACTTCAGCAGGAGCATCGCCAATCTGATTAACTACACCGTCTTCAGGTAGCTGAGGAACAAGCTTGCCTTGGATGGCTTTTTGAAGAATTTGGCCTCTTAGTACGTTTGCCAAGGACTGCAATTCTTCATATGCCTCTTCTGCACGGTCGATCTCGCCAAATAACGATTCAATCTTAGCAACTATCCTATTTTGCTCTTCAAAAGGTGGGATAGGAATATTTGCTGCTTTAGCGTCATTTGTCCCAAGTCTAGGTTTTGCCCCGTGAGAGTGTCTATTTGCATAATCAACAAAGTCAGGAGACATCAAGAAAAACTGTAAATACTTTGGTAAAAGAGGAGCTTTTGCACTTTTTACATTTATTGGAATTAATTCAGTAGTACAAACTCCGCATTCATCAGCTATGACGACTTTATTTAGATAAGGTCGAAGCTTACTATAAAGTAAATAACCTTCTTCAAAAACGTTCTTATTACTTTTTACTTCAACATCACGTTTCTTCTCAAGGATCTTGCCAGTATTTTCCTCTATATCCTCAAGCTCTAATACCCATGTTGAAGAAGGTATATCGTTGCATGAAATTTTCTCCGCTTTACCATAATCAACTAGGTTTCCAAGAGAACACCACTTCCATGTGGAGGGGATTGCAAAAGGTACGTTTGTTGGAGCATTGCAAATCTGTTTAACATATCCTTCTTCATGAAGTTGAGGTACTAGCTTACCTCTAATTGCTTTGCCTAGAATATGTTCACGCATACGTTTAAAGATCATTGCCAAGCTCCTTTTGCAGTTTAGCAAAGGCATTTTGTATGGTGGCTACCTTTTCAGACATGCGAGTAAATAGTTCTTCCATTGAAAGAGTTTCTTCCTCGCTTTTGGTCTCATTCATCCAAGTGATATCCAAGTTAACCTGGTCACGAGCTAGCAGGTCTTGCGCAGAATACTTTCTCCAGCGGCCATTTGGATTGTTGTCTTTATCATATGTTTCATTGCGCTTGGAGAGATTATCTGCGCTGAAGCACTTAACAAAGTCATCAAGATGTTCGCGAGTTAGTGGGTTTTCAACTAATGTGTGCTTAACGTTTGTTCGATAGTCATAGATCCACAGATCTTTGGTTGGTTGACCTTTAGTGAAAAATAAAACATTAGTTTTTGTACCCGACGCATAGAACAATCCATCTGGCAAACGTAATATAGTGTGTAGATTAAAATCCTTTAATAGTCTTTCACGAATTACAGTACCAACTTTATCGAACAACACGTTATCAGGAACAACGACACCAGCACGGCCACCACGCTCTAGTAGTGACATTATGTGCTGCATAAAATTCATCTGGTTGTTTTTAGTTTCCTTAATAAAGTCAGGTCGATTAATATCGATAGATCCAGCAGCTCTAACTCCAAAGGGTGGATTTGCTAACACTATCTTACTAAGCTCGGTTGGTTCATTTAATAGAGAGTCTTTGTGCTCTATTGGGCTTTTTTTAAGGCCGATACCATGCAGATACATGTTCATGGATGCCATTGTTACAAGAAGATCTGTTATATCGTTTCCATGAATTGTGTTATTGCGTAAAAACTCCAGCTTTTTTGCATCAAGTGACTGTTTATGCATGTGTTTAAAAGCTGAGAGTAAAAAACCGCCAGTGCCGCACGCCGGGTCAGTTACAGTTTCTCCAATTTTAGGATTAACTAATTCAACAATTACGTCAACAAGTGGACGAGGAGTAAAGTACTGCCCTGCACCAGCCTTTTTATCTTGACCATATTTTTGCAAGATACTTTCATACAAAGCTCCTTTCACGTCATCGTCTAAAAGCAGCCATGATGTTTCATTGATATATGAAATCAGCTTTTCTAGATTGGCGGGCTGGTTTATGCGGCTCTGAGCTTTAGAGAATATCGTTCCGACTACACCGCTTTCACGTTTTAAAACATCTAGGGTTTGCTCATATTGAACTATAAGATCATCGCCATGATTGCTTACAAGATCTTCCCAACGATAACCTTTAGGGATAATTGTCTCTTCGCCAAATAACTCAACTTTCTCTTTATCCATTTTTAGAAAAATTAAATAGATGAGCTGTGAAATGAAGTCTTGAGAGCCAACACCACCGCCAGACAAAATATTACATAGTTGATCTAGCTTGTTCTTTATTGATTCGATAGATGTTTCATTGGTTTCAGTCATTCTTTTACGCTACCTTAAGTATGAATTCGTTGAGAGATGAGATCTCTTGATCTATCTTTGCTCTATCTCTTATGTGCCTTAATAGGCCACTTGCAGTATTAGGCAGTACACTAATGATGTTTTTAAAATCACTACTGCCATTGTTCGCAATATAAGCGGCTATTTCTCTAAAAAGCTCCTTTTGTTCGGGAGATATATCACGCTGCGCCTGTCCGCACCAAAGTGCAAATCTCTGAGCGCAAAGTGCTGTTAGCGGGCATAGCTCAGATATCATGTTATATGCGTATCTAACTAGTTGAATAAGGTTAGTAACGGCTTGTTGATCGCTCTTTAGTGGTTTTACTTTATCTTGCTCTAATAAAGCAAAGTCATTCCATAGGCGGTCAATTGTAAAGCCAGAGATAGATAATTCAAGCTTGCTTTTTAACTCGTCAATATGATCGCGAGTGAGCTTGCCTACATCGTGATTGTAAATAAGACGTAGTGCCTCAATCTCATCTTTATGAGTTTGGATATATTCTTTGAAAGCCTGAGTGTAAGACTTGGCCTCTTCAGTTGAGAAGCCTGAATATGTAACATTGTCTACCATGTTTGGCAGCTCTTTGACATAGCCTCGGGCTATTTCGATTAGTTTATGTCGTGCTGGTCTATTTTCAAGAAGTTCTCTAATAACATCAAGTCGTTCAGTATTGTCCTCTGATGCTGAAACAAAAGGAGGCAAATCTCCTTTTTCAATTCTATCGAAGATAATTTGTGCCCAATCAGTCGGTGTGATTGGACAAAGCCTTTCGTAGTCAGCTAGATCTTCTGGCGAGACTTTCTTTCCGATTACGCTAAGTTTATTGGCTAATAAGATAAACAAATCATCTGATAGATTTCGCAGCGCCATCATCTCAAATAATCGTGTTAAGGAAGGCTGAACTATCTTGTCGTCTCTTGGTCCAATTCCTGGCATTACTTTTTCACTTTCGGTGACGCCAGCTGCATCAATAATATAGAACAAATCCTTACTTGAAGCGTTGGGAGTTACGCTTCTAAGTTCTGACTGTGTAATTACTCGACATCCTCGTCCTTTCATTTGCGCATAGAGAGTCTCAGAGCGTATATCATTGAGGAAGAGGAGCACTTCTAATGGACGTACATCAGTGCCTGTAGCCACTAAAGTAACAGTAACAGCTATACGAAAATCGACGTCATAACGGAATTGCTGAATTAGCTTCTTAGTATCATCACAAGAGTAAGTAATTCTTTGGACAAACTTATTATCGTCTACTTTACGGTTAAAGACTTCTTTAGCAATTTCAACAATGATCTTGGCGTGATCCTCAGAAACGGCGAAGATTAGAGTCTTAGGCAGATAGTCATAGTTAGGTTCGCGATCAGGATACATGCTTGTGTAGACCACATCTTTGTATTCTTGTAGTACTTTGCGAATCTGATCTGGAACAACAATACTGCGATTTAGCTTGTTTTTATCAAACTCGCGATCGCAAATGGCAATTTGTTCTTTTGATTTATCTTCGCCACGTATGGTGGAGAGAATGGTATCCCCAGTTTCGATCTCACCACCTTCTTCGCTTACCATTGTTTTAATACGGTAAATGTTAAAGCCCACATTAACATTATCTTTTACCGAGTCTTCGTAACTATAGTTAGCAACTATATTTTTATTAAAGAAAGCAACAGTTTCAGGAATTGGGGTTGCAGTAAGGCCTACAAGTCTGGCTGTTTTAAAGTAGGTCAGTACTTTTTGCCAATTGCTATAGATAGAGCGATGGCACTCATCTATGATAATAAGATCAAAGAAGTCAGCTGGTAGACATGGATTGTCTGGTAAATCAACTGACTTGTTCAGATCATCAAATAAATCAGCATCTTCTTTTTGATAGATATCAGTATCTTCTTCTTTCTCAGATGGCATGTCATTCTTGCCAGATAAAGCAGAGTATAGTCGCTGTATGGTGCTGATAAATACACTAGCTCTTTTCTCAATATTCTTACTATCGAGCTTATTTATAAGAAAGATTTCTGACAAAGGTTTTTTGTTGTCTGTTAAGCTGAATCCAGATAATGCTGAAGCGGCATCGTTTCCTAGATTAGTGCGATCTACTAAGAAAAGTACACGCCTCATTGGAGTAAAAGCGAGCATACGGTAGATCATCATGCATGCAGTAAAGGTCTTGCCTGATCCAGTGGCTAAAACCATTAAAGCACGGCGGTTGCCATCTTTAAAAGAAGCCTCGAGATTGGAAATGGCCTCATATTGACAAGATCTCAGACCTTCAGGTGCAAGGTATGGTAGTCCGGCAAATTCGCTTAGACAGAGTGCTTTGGCCAGATCCCAAGGACGCTTAAAATTCTTAAGCTTTTCGTATTTGGCATCTTGCTTACGACAATCTTTAAATGCTATCTCTTTGCCATTGGAGAGGAAAACAAAAGGGATAGGATTTTCCCATAGAGGCACCCATTCTAATGCCTTTGTAGTGTAGTTCTCAGCTTGTGCAATTAGTTGTGGATTATCAAGCGAAATCTCTTCACGTTTTGCCTCAATAACTGCAGCTGCTTTGCCATTAAGAAACAAAACATAGTCAGCTTCAAGACCACCTGACATTAAAGTCTCACGTATAGCAACAGCATTCATGCTAGGCGCAAAGTCATTGCGGTTGATAACTTCCCAGCCAGCATCTTTAAGCTTTCTATCAATCCATTGACGAGCACGCTCTTCAGGTTTCAGATCTGCCATGATGCACTCCTCTTTCTTTAAGATTACTAGCCCCGAAAAAACAACCAAGTGTGCGGGCGCTGCTACTGAGCAAAACACATATGATTATTATGCCATAGATACGCAAACATAGTACCAATGGCTACTGGTAGATGTGATAGTACATGCTCAAAGATAAGAGATTTTGGGGTTTGATGCTGCCAAGAAGTGGGGTGGCAAAGAGGAGTCAGCTGACCATAGAGCTCTTGCTAGATAGCAAGAGCTGTTATGGCCAGGAGTGGCGGGAGTTTGGTTAGTCGACGTTGGTGTTGAGGCGTGGGTCGATGGCATTGAGCTCGCGACGGACGGTGTATATGAGGACGGCGCTAACTGCAGTGAGGGCGGCAAGGAAGAGGAAAATGCCGCCAAGGCTGATGAAGGAGGCAATGCCGCCTAAGGCTGCAGGGCCTAATAACAGTCCAGTGTAGCCGCACACTGATAAAAATGAGATCGCAGGTACCAGTGGCATCTTATCTTGCTTACCTGTGGCAGAGGTAACGAGCGGGCTAATGTTAGACATGCCAATACCAATAGCAAAGAAGCTAATGATAATGACGATGATGTTTGGAAAGAGCACCATCGCAACTAAGCCAGCAATCATGATGAGGGCACCAAAGAAAGCAAAGTTGAAGGTGCCAATGACATTGATGATTGGTCGTGACCAAATACGCAATACCAGCATACAGGCTGAAACAATGCCGTAGCCCAGAGTTGCATAGTTAAGCGGAATACCTGCCTCCATGGTTAGGTACAGTCCCGACCAATCTAAGATCGCTCCACCAACTACGTAAGTAAAAGCAATGATTAAGGCAAGTGAGATCACTGGTTGTACAGGCATAACAAAGCTGCGGTTATCTTGCTTGTTCTCCGACTTAATGTTGATGATAACTGGAGTGTAGTAAGCCGATGCAATGTAGATCATGGAGATGAGCATCAAGATCGCCAGTGATGGAGACATAGCGATAGTGAGCAAGAACATCATTAAGATCGCGCCAATTACCTCGCCCATGGAGTAGTAGGCATACAGCACTGACATGAGCAGTAGGCGATAGCGCTTTTCAAGATAGGCCGCAAAGACATTGATGGCCACATCAATACAACCAAGCGAGATACCAAACAGCACCAGAGCGCCCAGTACAATCTCGTAACTTGGCATCCACGCGATAATACAGATGGTGGTAGAGATTAAAAAACAGCACGAGGCATAAGTAATCTTAAAGCCAAAGTAGCGCATGATGGGTCCGCTTAAGAGCATGCCGACAACTGCACCCACACCAAAGGTTACTACCATGACGCTCACAGCTTCAGTAGAGAGCTGCAGATTATGCTGCAAGATTGGGATCAGAGGTGCCCAGCATGCTACAGCAAAACCTGATAGGAAATAACCGATGCGAGCTACGTACACCTGCTGGCGTACTGACATTTTACGCATACTGACTAACCTCGAGATAAACGGAAAAGCTAGGCTTACTCATAAGATCATGAGTAGCTAGTGTAGTAAAGAGTACTCTTATGATAAGCGACCAATGTTCAGCAATAACTATGGCGCTTTCACGTCTAAAAAGACGCAAGTACGAACAGACCTAAAAAAGACTATTAAGTTGCGCGCATTGTACTATAGTGGCCGATTGTCTCACAACAAAGGCATAGTAGAGCTACTTAATCCTGCCCAAATTTAGGCCAGGCAAAGATAGACCTTGCAAGATTGGCCGGGCAAAGATAGGCATTGCAAGATTGGCAATGAAAAGAGGCGATCGCAGCTTAGTGTAGACGATTGCAGCGAAACGCATGGTGCTGTAAGTGCTTGGAGAGATCCTGGCGTTGCTAGAGGCTGGTTACTCCATAGTGCTGCTAAAGGTTGGACACGCATGGTGCTGCTCGTAGCTTTGTAAAAATGCAAAAAGGCGGTGTTGTGAGGCACCGCCTTTTTGGCATTAGCTAAGTGGCTTTTGGGGGCTCTTAGCTTAGGTAAGTTTGGGAATTAGGCTGCAACGCTGTGCTTAGCCTCATCCTCGTCTAACTTGCCATCTAAGTCTTTGTTAACCATGTTAACTACAGTTGAGTCTGACCATACGTTAACAGCAGTCTCGATCATGTCGATAACAGCGTAAACAGGGAGAATGATACCCATGAGTAATACAGGAACGCCCATGGATGACATTAAGGAAATGGTCAGGAAGTAGCAGCCCATTGGCACGCCAGCATTACCAACTGCAGCGATGGTGGCAATGAAGATCCAAGCGATGATGGTGCCAGTGGTGATCTCAATACCTGCATTCTGCATTAAGAATAAAGAGGTGATGAGAATGAAGCCTGCGCAACCATTCATATTGATGGTGGTGCAGATTGGTAGAACAAAGCGAGATACCTTTGGATTAATATTGAGGTTGTTCTCAGCTGAGTTCATGGTAACTGGCAGGGTACCGGCAGATGACTTAGAGAAGAAAGCAACTGCAACAGCTGGCATCATGCCACGGATTACTTTCAATGGGTTTAAGCCGCGCATCATTAAGAATAAAGGCAGGATAATGAATGCCTGAATTAAGTTTGCGCCAACTACAACACCAAAGTAAGTGCCTACAGAACCTAAAGCTACACCATGCTCAAGTTCGGTGATGAGCTGTGCAGTAAAGCCCATGATACCGATAGGCAGGATAGCAATGATCCACTTGATGAGCATGAATAAAACATCTTGCAGACCTAAGATGGTGTTTAACAGGCCATCGCGGTGAGCATTAGCTGGCATTAAAGCTAAAGCCATACCAAAAGCTGCAGCAATGATCAGTACTGAAAGTACGTTGCCAGAAACAAATGGTTGCAGAATGTTGTTAGGAATAATGCTTAAGATGTGGTCTAAGTAAGATAAATTCTTAATGTCACCAACGGTGGCGGTACCGGCGATCTCAGCAGGTACATTGCCTGGAGCAATGATGACATATAAAGCAGCACCCACAACAGCAGCAGCGATGGTGGTAGCTAAGGTGTAGAAGATGGTGTGCTTAAAGATACGACCAGAAGAGCTGTCCTTACCAAGCTTAGCTAAGGTGGAGATTAAAGCTAAAGCAATGATTGGGACTGCGATAAATGAGAACAGTCGAGTGAAGACAGTGGCAATGAAGCCCATCAGCTGATTGACAGACTCATTGTTCAGAAAACCAAAGCCAATGCCTGCGATCAAACACACAGCATAGAAAGCAGCGTTAACAAAGCGGCGCTTTTGCTCTTGCGGCGACATGCTGGAACGAATGGCATCAACGTTTGATAAGTTTTCTTTTGACATGTAGTAACCGATATATTCTCTTAGAGCATGCCTAAAACTGACAGTAAATAGTTACTTTCAACTAGGCCCGTGATCTTCAAGAAGGGATATCGTCTCCTGTTTGAATTAACCTTTGACAGCGTTTTACTTCACGCGCTTGTGTTTGCTTAAGTGCTGCTGCAGCCTACTGGGTTTTGCAAAGGCTTTTAGCTTTTGCATGCCAGAGTGATACATCAGTTTTCAGTAAACTTACAAGTGCAGTAGCGCTGCCTCTAACAATGCCGCTAAGAGTGATAGCGATTTGAGCAGTACTAAAAAGAGTCTTAAGTAGTACTCAAGATGGCTAGGCTCATCTAGTCATGAGCTCTCATTAGCTGATCAGCGGTGCAGCTGCATCGTACTGAACTGGCATCAGACTATTGTCCTGACAAGTTGCAAATGAAACTGATCTGCACTTGCGAGGACGATTAATGATAGCCACAATCATAAACGAATCAAGTGTGAGTTGGATCAAATTCCTACTGAGCCGACACTTTTTATCAAAGTTACTCAAACCTTTATCCATAGACGCTCATGCCAACGCATCTGCAACGGCAAAAATATCGGCTCCACGCATTCACATTAAATGAGTGCACCACATCGAGGCCATGAGAGGCCAAAACGGAACAATCGCCCCAAAAGTACCCTCTTAGTCAAATTAATTAAGTGAAGAGCAAAGAAAATAATAGTGAGGCTACATCACTTGAGCACTTAATCTGCTTAATTGCCATCTATGCTTAGCCCCTTTAGTTAATGGGCTAAATGAGTTAGAGAAATGGATGTGCCTACAGCTTTTTATGGCTGTGATCTACTGGTGTTGTAAGTTCATAGCCTGTCATATGTAAGCGCACTTTAGGCACATGCAACGATTTCAATCAATTTAAAAGATGAGTAAAGCTCTATCCCGTATAAATGGCACCTTCAAAAGGCTTGCAGCGATTTTGCAAATATTTGCAGTCATATGATGAAATTGTGCACAAAGAATAGTGATGTTTTGAGCTGAAAATTTGAGCATAAGGGCATAGTTAATCGATCCTGTCCTTAGGCTAGGTATGTTTTGCTATGATCTTGTCATAGCAAAAAGGTTGCACGTGTAAGCACTGCCATGAAGTAAGAGGCACACTACTGAGCTTAGCTTAGTTGATCATAGCTTCAGTGCACGTAGCAGTATTGCAAAGCACGGTAAAGCATAGCGATTGGCTCCATTAGATAGCTTTGCTATGAACTGCATCGCTCATGCTTTGAGTGGCTGTTGTAGTGCTGCAGTTGTATGTGTCTGTCGTGCGTGGCGATACGCTGCTCCTTGAGCTGAATTGAGGTTAAGGAACAAAGAGGTTTTATGTATAACTTTACTTACTGCACACCAACTAAGGTTCATTTTGGCAAGGGTCAGATTGAGAAGCTCCACGATGAAGTCGTAGCTGTCGGTAAGAAGGTCTTACTCGTATATGGTGGCAACTCCATTAAGCGCTCTGGACTGTATGATGACGTATTAGCTCGTTTAAGTGACTGCACCATTTACGAAGTAGCAGGTGTTGAGCCAAATCCACGTATTGACTCCGTACGTGATGGTGTAGCTAAGTGCAAAGAGCACGGTATTGAGCTCGTGTTAGCTGTAGGCGGTGGCTCTGTTTTAGACTGTGCTAAGGCTATTTGTGCTGGTGCTTGCTACGAGGGTGATGCTTGGGAGCTGGTTCTGGATTGGCGCAAGGTTAAGGGTGCTCTGCCTTTAATCACTGTGCTCACTTTATCAGCAACTGGTTCTGAGTATGACTCTGGTGCAGTGATTTCAAATCTTGAGACTAATGAGAAGTTAGCTATCTGCCACGATGCGCTCTTCCCAAAGGTTTCTATCTTAGATCCTCAGTACACCTTCAGTGTGCCTAAGTATCAGATCGCAGCTGGCGCAGCTGACATCATGTCTCATATCTTTGAGCAGTACATTTGCTTAGAGACTAACTTAATCTCTGATGGCATTTGCGAGACTATCTTACGTACCATCATTGATTGTGCTCCAAAGCTTATGGAAAACCCAGAGGACTATGATGCCCGTGCTCAGATGATGTGGGCTTCTTCTTTAGCTTGCAATGGCATTTGCTCCTTAGGCAATGGCGAGCGTCCATGGCCATGTCATGCTATGGAACATGAGCTTTCTGCTATTTATGACATCACCCATGGTGTTGGTCTGGCGATCTTAACTCCTCACTTAATGCGCTATGCCCTTAACGACGATACTGTTGAGCGCTTCTGCCATTATGGTAAGGCCGTATTCTTCATGCAAGATCAAGAAGATCGCTATGCTATGGCTAATGAGGCTATCAATAAGACTGAGGCATTCTTTAGCTCTATTGGTATTCCAAACAACTTATCTGCTCTCAATATCGATGACAAGCACATTGATGAGATGGCCGAGCATGCCTTAGCCTTTAACCCAGGCTTCGACAAGTGCCCACGCCCTCTGTACCTCGAGGACATCAAGCAGATCTATCGCAACGCCCTCTAATCAAGTGCCCATGCACTTAAACAAGTGCCGAGCACTTAAAGAAATTGCTATGCTCAAACCTAAGAGCCACTGCATCTAACTAAGTGCTCGAGCACTCACTAGAGTGCTGCACTATTGCACCATCAGCACTTGTTGTTAAGAACATACAAGGCCAAGCAAAGCATCAGATCTTTGCAGCGTAAGATGTTGGCAGCATAAGCTATTTGGCAATGAGCAATCATTTAGCTTAATAAACACCCTCTTAGGCTCTTAAGTCCAAGAGGGCTGCTGATGGGCAATCCCTCTAAGATCTTGCACACAAGCATGCAAGATCATGTGAGCATAGGCAAGATCAATTCATGCTTACGCTCATCACTGAGTCCCCTTTCAAAATCCCCTCACCTTACCAATCATGCAACTTTCAGCTATCTATCAGCTATCAGCAACATAGTGATCTTTTGCCTAGAAATTGAGCATGACCAAAAACAGTAAACATGCTCCATAGTCGCGAGCAGTGCGCCGCGATCAATAGGCCAAAGACGCTTGCCTTTCGTCGCCATAACTTATGTATAGTATGACAAACGGCGTCTTAGCAGGCTGTATTGTGCTATTTTGTCAGGGCTATACCATTGGCATTGATATCAGGGTGTTGATACTCAATAGCATAAGTGCCGTCATTGTTAATCCTAGAGACAGCTGCAACTTGCTTTAGAGCATTGCTAATGACTATGCAATAGCGATGCGGATCTGAGTTAAGCAAACTAAAGCCATACTTGCGATCTACCATTTGCTTAGAGCCCTCATCAAGTTTCTTGATGACATCATCACTGCAGCGTGCTAGCTTAAACTCAATTAACAAGTTAGGTACTTTGACTCCAATATCTTGCTTATAAATCACCAAATCTGCAGGGCCAAAAAGGGACTGAACGTCACGCTGTTTGGCATAGCCAGTAAATATCAGTGACATGGTTATAGCCGATGTAAGCACGTCATCGTAATTTGGCTCTTGGAAGAGCTTTTCATCAAGGCAATTGAGTATGAGATTTAATAGATCTGCAATCCTCTGAGGGCCTTGATGCAGGCGTTCAAATACTTCTTCATGCTCACTAAGCAGGCTAAAGAGCTTATGATTGATATCAGCAAGTGCTGGTCGCCCATTTCTGAGCTCGCCAATTAAGAAAGTGGCTAAAGAATAAGCAACTTCATGATTGGCTAAACCTAAGTATGCATCGTTGTATAGAACCTTCTTAATGCTTAAGTAGCCACCTTGGAACAAAATGGCTATAGCATTATCTAAGCTGGGCTCCTTAATATATCTATGATCAATGTAAAGGCTGTGTAAGCTTGTCTTTATCAGGCTTACCTTAGAGTGCAGTTGCTCAGGTAAATCTACGGCCAAGCTAAACACAGGGAAGAGAGAGGTAACTACATCTTCAAGCGATGCATCAATCTCAATACGTGGATGACTCGAGTATTGGTAAAGATCTCTTAAAAAACTGCGTGCAATATATTGATTGCACT
>NZ_AXWV01000006.1 GCF_000482845.1 Anaerobiospirillum succiniciproducens DSM 6400 | reverse complement strand
ATAGTATTATATGTTGGCATATTATGTGCTTTCTAATGTTGTAGAAATACAGCATCGCTTTGTTACGTCTTGCTTTTGACATTTTAATGAATAAGCACAAATGTCATTAATTGTCAATACCAGCTTAGTGACGTACATCACCTCACATATGGTGATAATATACGTAGCGTATGTAAATTTGTTTATTGAATTATGGCATTGAAACCGTCGCCAAAAAGAGAGAATTTGCTCCTATGACAAATTTTGTATTCGAGAATTTGCGACAAAATAATAATTGGGTTTCGAAGTTAGTTGAAGAGCTCATTTTTGCAATCAAAGATGTCGCAAAAATGATCCAAAATCGTATGGAAAGCACCATCCGCAATCAGAGCTCTATTGCTGAGAATGAGTCTGATGCACGCTCACGTATCCGTGACACAGACTTTGCATCTGAGACCGCAGCTTTAACTCAGAACCAGATTATCCAGCAGGCCTCTCAGACTATTCTTAGCCAGGCTAATCAGCGTCCTACTGTAGCGCTTAATCTCTTAGGCGGTTAATAGCTAGGATCTAAATTTCGTAATCTCTCATATCTCTAAGGCCGCTTTTATCTCATTTTGCGGCCTTATTTGAGAGATGTCATGATTCGAGAGTCCATTTGTAAGTGCCTGCATATTCTGTTGCTTACAAATATGCTTTCACAGTTTAGTTTGTAGTGCGAGCAGCTTAGCTTGGCAGCCTACATAATTACTGATATGAGATAACGATTATGGCTTTATACGTCAATACCAACGTAAGCTCCATTAACGCTCAGCGTAAGCTTGCAAACTCTACCTTAGCTCTCAACACTTCCTATCAGCGTTTATCATCAGGTCTTCGTATCAACAGCTCTAAAGATGACGCTGCTGGTCTGCAGATCTCTGATCGCTTAACATCCCAGATAAATGGCTTAAATCAGGGAAATCGCAACGCAAACGACGGTATCGCCTTAGCACAGACCATTGAAGGTGCCTTAGACGAAACCACCAACATGCTGCAGCGTATCCGTACCTTAGCTGTACAAGCTGCTAACGGTACCAATACTGAAAAAGATCGTAAGGCCCTCCAAGAGGAAGTGGATGCCTTATGTCATGAGGTTTCACGTATCGGTTATAAGACCACTTTTGCAGGCGCTCATGTACTTATGAGTCTTGGTGCAAAAGATGGTAAAGCCACAACAGCAGGTAATCCGCTTGATACTCTCAAGGATGCAAATGGCAACTATTTCTTCCAGGTAGGAGCTAATTCACAAGATACTATTAAGCTGCTCATGACAGCTGGCTTCCACATGAATGGTATTGCTAAGCTTGCTAACTTAGAAACTAAAAATACTGCTGTTGAAGCTGGTAAAGCTGCCGGCATCATTCTTTCAGATGCCAACGCACCATCTCTTGCACGTTTCTTAGTGGATAAGCCATCTGTTGCACAAGTAACTTTAGCTAACATCGATAAGATGATTGAGGCCGTGGATTCTAAGCGTGCGGCCCTAGGCGCAATCCAAAATCGTATGGAAAGCACCATCCGCAATCAGAGCTCTATTGCTGAAAATGAGTCTGATGCACGCTCACGTATTCGTGATACCGACTTTGCATCTGAGACTGCTTCATTAACTCAGAACCAGATTATTCAGCAGGCTTCTCAGACTATTCTGAGCCAGGCTAACCAGCGTCCAACTGTTGCTTTAAGCCTGTTAGGCGGCTAAAATACCGATTAATAATCAAATACTCATATCGCTAAAGGCCGTCCTCGTGACGGCCTTTTTTATGGCCGGCATTTCAAGAGCACTTGTGGTGGGAGCTGTGATTTTTGCTTTTTTTTGGGAAATGGCGGGCATAAAAAAATCCGCTGGGTGGGCCGAGCGGATTTTTTGGTTTTGTAAGCTGAGAACTTCGTTTGATTAGTACATTGGGGTGATTTCACCGATGGAGCGGTCAGCAAAAACGCGCTTGCCGCGTACGATGGAACCAACATAGTTTTCGATGATGGCACGAGCTGCGTTGTTGTAATCGCCGGTCAGCTCGATGATGTACATGTTGTCTACCTCACCAATTACGATAGCGTAAGTATTAGTGGTTACGCATGAGGTGGTGTAGAAGCCCTTGCCCTGCTCTATCTTCTCAGTGCATGCATGAGCATTCATGTAGCTATCCATGTAACGGGATGCATCCATACGTGAGGTCTTACGGGTATAGCGCATCTTGATGAAAGTACCCTTCATGGTAGTTTCGTTACGAACCTTCTGCTTTACTGCATTGCTGTAAGTAACTACATTGTTATCAATGCTGATCTTCCAGCCAAATGGAACAGCCGGAAAGTAAACAGGAACGATGTTGTTCATGTAGTCGTTCCAACGAGTAAGCGTTGCCTTGTCCGGCTCAACAGCCTGAGCACTAGATGAAACCACTACTCCGGCAATAGTCATCACAGCGATTAAACCAGCGCGTTTGAATGCTGAAAAAAACTTAGACTTAGCCATAAATTACTTTCCGTTAAAGGTTGAACATGGTCTTGAGCAAGATTGTGTAAACGGAATCCACACAAGGTTTAGCACAGACGTTAAATTGTTGTGTACATCCTACCAAAGAATCAGCCACATGCTCATAATCTTATTATGATTAACTAAGCTTTATCACAAAGCTTAATGTTATTTGGGCTTTTATCTATTCTTGGTCGCCTTAAATGATCACAATATGTGCAGCGTCATATTGATGCTCAAGCTGTTGCGTTGAGAGTAGCATCATAAAGACTTAGCGGCGTTAGCGATCTTGTCATCTTGTGATCTTTCTAAGCGCCTGGCTGCATCTCAGGGGCGATCTCAAATTGTTCTGGATGCTCTATGTAAGATACTAGCAAGTGCTGTGCCTCATAGACACTTTGACAGCGAGCAAAGACTCTAAAGAAGCTATTGAGCTCTGGTCTAAACTTGCGAGCATAGCCTAAGAACTGCTTCATTCTATCCATTACGGATTTATCTGCATAACCTAAAGCGACCATTTCTAGAGCAAACTCCCAAACTACGTTAAGGAGCTCTGAAATGGTGCAAGGCTCAGCATGGCTCTTGAGCACTTGGGCAATATTGACGATACCTAAGGCCGCACGTCCAATCATTTGACGATCGGTATTCGTCAGAGCTGCGCAGTCCTTAGAGCTCTTCATATCCACGATATCACCGTTAGCTACCACAGGAATGCCATTAGTAAGGCTCATGATCCCGCCTATAGCAGCATGATTAATAGCTTCAGCACGGTAGAGATCTTTACGGGTACGAGCATGAATGATTAACTCATTGACACCATCTACAGCCATTGCCTTGATAATAGTCGGTAACTCGTCAGATGAGGCAAAGCCAGTTCTAAACTTAATTGACAGGTGAATAGCAGGATCAAGGGCTTCACGTACAGTGCTTACGATACGGTTTAAGAGCTCTGGCTCCTTTAAGAGCATCGAGCCACCGTGATGCACAAAGCGAGAAGGGCAACCAAAGTTCAGATCAATTGCATTAGCACCTAAGGCCACGGCACGTTTAGCGGTAATGGCAAGGGACTCAGGTACGTCGCCTAAAAGCTGCACACGGCATGGACAGCCAGAGTCAGTAACTGCACCCTGCTTTAACTCAGGTACATAGCGGATTAAAGTCTTGTTTGGAATTGGCTCATCAGTAACGCGGATAAACTCGGAGGTACAGGCATCATAGGCTCCATGACGAGTCAAAACCTTGCGCATTGGTGGATCGGTTACACCTTCCATTGGAGCAAGATAAACTTTACTAATCGCAAGAGCCACTGTCTGTTCCTCCGTGCAGCAAACTTAGAGCTGCATCCTGTACTAATAGCTTATAGCAGCATATTACTTCAGCTAAGCGACTTAATTGTCTGTCGCTTTGGCATCCCATAGAGGGCCTTAATGAAGTTATGTATGTCGCTAAAATGTTTTTTGGCCATCAGATCCCGCTTAGTTTTGGTTTGGATCTTTTAGATCTCTTCCTTGTAGAAGATGATGTGCCCAAAATCTGAACGCTGCATTTTACCCCAAAAACGTGACATAGCTACGGTTTTTCGTACTTTTGAGTTATTAACTCATTTTGTTACACCCATTTGATTGAGATCTTATTGCGTTTTTTGACCCATATTCAATTTGCATAGATACAATGGTGGTAAGATCATTATTTCATATTGTCTGATACTCACAGCTGTCTTGATAGGCGTTTATGCATGATGATCGCTTTTTGCGATGGTGTAACGCTGATTCTTTATTTGTGTAATATCGGCTTTATGTGAACTTAAGGTGCTTAAGTT
Organism: Anaerobiospirillum succiniciproducens DSM 6400; assembly: GCF_000482845.1. Lineage (GTDB taxonomy): Bacteria > Pseudomonadota > Gammaproteobacteria > Enterobacterales > Succinivibrionaceae > Anaerobiospirillum > Anaerobiospirillum succiniciproducens. The sequence goes on along the minus strand of NZ_AXWV01000006.1, from coordinate 107,510 downwards.
AGCACAGTGTTTTTATTAACAACGCTGCGATTAGAGGTCGCAAGCTAAGGGGTAACTTGTGAAAATAGCAACTCATGACGGTAGCTTTCATGCCGACGAGACATTGGCTTGTGCCATCATCTCTTTCATTCATGAAGACTGCAAGATAATTCGTTCACGCGATCCCCTGTCGCTTGAGACTGCCGACATCATTATCGATGTCTCTGGCATGAATGACGAAAAGCACTTTGATCACCACTCTAATGAGTTTAATCTCACCCGTAGCAATGGCATCAACTACGCTACTGCAGGTTTAATGTGGGATAAGTTTGGCTCTGAGTACTTAAAGAAGATCGCCAACAAGTTCTTAAATGACAAGAAGCGCTCTGAGCTTACTGATGAGATCTTAGCTGCAGCTAAAGATCGTATTGACCGTGAGATCATGTACGCTGTTGACCTTAACGATAATGGTCAGCTCAATAGCTACTTACATGACACTGTTAAGGTTGAAAACGCAGGTGAGCAGCGTGTGATGGATGAGCTCAATGAGTTCTATCGCTTCTCTCCAGACATTGCCTACTTAGTAGCAATGCAAAACATTCCAGATATCTCAGCTCAAGAGCAAGACAAAAACTTCATGACCACTGTTGAGGTTCTGCGCACCCTGCTCATTAACGCCTCTATCAATGCCTTAAACACTGAGATTGGTATTGCCAAGGTCTTTGCTGTCTATGATGGTGGTGAGCTCTTAATCATGCATGAGAAGTTACCTTGGAGCCAAGCTGTTCTGTCTGACTTTGAGCGTTTTGCTAACTGCAAGCTCGCTATCTATCCAGATCGCAAACGCGGCTGGCGAGTACAGTCGCTGCCTTACTCTAAGGCTGAGCGCTTTAAGAACAAGCTTACTGCTCCTGTTGCATGGCGTGGCTTAGATGATGAAGAGTTAGATGCAGTAACTGGCCTTAAGGGCACTATCTTTATTCACCGTGCCGGCTTCACTGGCGGTGCTATGGAGTTTGAGACCAATTTAGAACTTGCTCGCATGTGGCTTAAAGACGGTGTCAGCAACGAGTAAGCAATACTTACCATTATCTCAAGCTTAGTGACGCCCTAGCCTAAGCACACTTAAGACCTCCCTTGTGGAGGTCTTTTGTTATGGGGCTATACATTGCTGTGCTGCTAAATATCGATCTTCTGCCCTAAACCCTGTTTTCTCTTGGTAGCTTCAGGGTAAAGTGCTCACTTTCTCTTTCGCTAAGCATAGTCCTTGTGCTTGTATTGCTCCATTACAAAAGAATATGGCCACTTATACCCTTTGTCCTCATGTGCTCTTCTAACTGTACTGAGGTGGGCTGCCTGCATCTTTTAAGTGGCTTGATGCGTAATTGGCAATTATGCTGCTAGTTATGCTGCAGCAATTAATGCTCTTTGCCAGACTAGGCATTATTAGCGTTACGTTTTGTTAAGCTTTTCTTGGAGTACTTTGAGATAGCCTAATAAGCAAAAAGCCCGCTAAGTGGTGTGCTTAGTGGGCTTTTGTGAGCTTTTTGATGCGGCTAAGCAGCGGCAGGAGCTTGGCTTGAATACCTTGCTTGGCTTGATTACTTTGCTTGCTTAGCGTGCTTAACTTATTTCTTTGGAGCGAGTGGGCCAAAGGTGATTTGAGCAACACCCTGGGAAGCTACGCCGCGTACAAAGGATACTTCAGCGTCTGGCTGGCCATTTTGCTGACCTTGGATGTGCTTGAAGGTGCGGTACTTAACTGGCAGATTTAAGGCACCTGGGCCGCCGGAGACTAAGTCGCCTGACTCAAACTCACCAAAGATATAGAAGATGTCGTTAGAGCTCTCAAGCTCAATATTAGCACGTGAACCTGCAGGGAAGTTATACCAACCTTCAACCATCCAGGTCTTACCATCGTAGTCTAAGTAAGATAAGGCTACTGAAATTGGCACGTCAGCCACGTTCTTGCACTCAAGCACCAAAGCATTAGCACTGCTTATAGCGCCCATACCTAAAGCCATAGCTAAGGTTGCAACTGTCTTTCGTAACACTGTCCATCCTCCGTGCGCGAACGTAATTCCAATCGTCAGTATTGAGTATAGTACCTGTTTAAGCAACTAATAGCAAAGCACAAGAGCGATGCATAAGTTTCCTAACTTGCACTAACTGTGCGGATTGTACCTTAAGTACTCATGAGTTTGTAGCTTGCACAGCATTTGTTTACATCTTTGTAGCAAAACTAAGCTCATGTGGGGCTCATTAATCCCATAAGAGGCGATTTTGCCTTGTGCTTAGGTGCTGTTGCAGCCAAGTAGTGATTTTTTCTCTATCTTTGACTGCTTGGGCATCACCTCTACTAGGCCCTTTCCTCTACCATGCCATCTCCTCTAGCAAGCCTTCTCGTGCTTTTTGCAATGCTATGCATAGCTTAACTGCTAAGCGCCTGGTCTGGTGCCTGCTGCCATGTACCTTTCGGCATTGGCCTGTTGGACTTTGGCATGGGGCCTTATGCGTTAGCCTTGCCGTGGCCTTGTCTTGGCCTTGTGCATTAGCCTTGGACTATTGTCTTAGGCGCAAGGCATGTGGCTTTGAGATTTTTGCTGGTAGAGGATGCTTGTGAGCAATTTACAGACTAAGGGGTAAAGGATGAGTCCTTGCCCTCGCCGCCTTTTTTGACTTCTCCACGCTCTGGCAGATCGTCAAAGTTATCGTTGAAGATGGAGTCATCGTCATCTTTAGCATTGTAAGCATATGGATTTGGCTTGACCTCATTATCCTTACGCTCATTATGGCTCTTTGCTTGATTGTCAGTAGCGTTTGAGTCCTGTGGCTCATTGTTTTTAGAGCTCTCGTCATTTGCATTAGGCCACATACCATTATCATTACGCTGCTCATTGGAGTTTGGCCACTGAGATTGGTTTTGATATGGATTGTTGTGCTGCTGATGCATCATGTTCATTCTGATGTTATCGGCATTACGCTTAAAGATGCGGCGTAAGTTTTCCTCACGCTCAAAACGACCTGCCTCGTCAAGATCGTCATAGGCTGGGCCATGGTCAACAGTATTGTCCTCACGCACACGGCTTTGGGACTCATAAAATTGACGCAGCGGATTACGTGCTGACAGCGCAAACTTTGGATCAGCAATGCACGTCTCAATGACCTTTCTTAGCTGTACTAAGAAAGATACGGTATAGCAAATCGGAATACCGGCGAGCATGATGTAAGAGAATGAGATATTAAAGAAGAACTGCGAGAGCATTAAGAAGGCAGCTAAGGTAGCGCCATAAGAGCTTAAACGCAGTGCGGTGGCATAGCTTACCTTGGTCTTCACAAAGATGCTACCAATGGCCTTAGTAGCAGCACCGGCAATGAGCACAATAAAGGCAAGCATGGAGAACATCCATAAGGTCACCATGAGCCATACGGTGTAATATGAGGAGTTAAAGGCCTGCTCTAAGGCACGAGCCATCTCCAGCGGCTCAAATTGCGAGCCAGCATTGCCATATACTGAAGTCCAAGGCACAGTTACAGTACCATCATGGGTATTAAGGATGGCAGCATGTGAGGTGATGGTAATTGGCACTGACTCATTGAGTCCATCAATAGGACCATTTTCTAAGTTATAGGCCAAAATAGCCTGGCCTTTGGAGTTATAAATTACCTTTGCAGCTGCATCATCAGGATTAGTTGGAGAGAGCACGCCATTAGTATCAATATAGCTAGGTGGAATCTTACCTACTACAGTAGAGAGCTCATAACTTTGTAAGGTAGCTAAGGCTGCTTTAACCTGATAAGTAGCAGGCAGTGCAATAGCAGCGCAGAGCAAGAACAGATAGGTAATACCCACTCCTGCCATTTCTGACATTACTTCAAAATAAAAGCGTCGTGACACGATCGCCTTAAACGGGTAAGAGAGGTATTTAAGAGTTTTATCAAATTGCATAGATAGCTTATCAATCCGCCAAGTTAGAAATACGGCCTATTATAGCAAGTATACATGCCACTCTCTTGATAGATACTTTCGCTATCCATTAACAGAGCAAACCTCACACTTTCCAAGCACCATCAAGCGCCCGCCCATGGCTTATGTGCATCATCAAAACCGCCGCCTAACCATGAGCTCGTGTGCATCATCAAAACCACCGCCTAACCATGAGCTCGTGTGCACCATCAAAACCAGCACCCGCACCAGATTAACTGAGCAGCTGCTCAGCAGTTTTGAGCTCCATCCCCTGCTTTATCGAGCATCTTAAGAAAGTCCTGGCCATGCCTCGCTACTCAGAGCAACGCCAAAGCGCTTCCTTGCTTGCTAGATAGCTCTTTTATTATCTAGCTCATAATTTTGGTAAGTTGATACTTTTAGACTTAACAACAAAGCAAGCTGCTTGCTGTATCAATCGCAAGATTATGAGGGTATAGTTTAGTTGCAAGACAATAAGTTCACGTTTATCTTTTAGCTATTGTCAATTCAATATTAAGGAGCTGCTATGTATGGACAATACAATGTTCTAAATGAGATCAACGCATCTCGTAAAGAGGCTTTGCATTCTAGTCTGATAGCTTCTTTACTCAAAGAGCATGAGATACTTTGCGCCTTCATTAAGCTTTTATCTGACAAAATTAATATAAACAGTGATGAACTAATTGATGGTGCTGTGGACACTGAATTTGTTTGTCCTGACTCTAAAAGAATAGATATTTTAGTACGTCTTAAGTTTAAGCCTAGTGGCTCAGAAGTACCTTACTATCGCGTACTCATTATAGAAAACAAGATTTATGCTCGTGATCAGCCACAGCAATTAGACAACTATTTTGCAGCACTCAAGAACTTAGGATATACAAGCCAGGAGATTGTGCTAATTTATTTAACCCCTGAAGGACTTAAGCCATCAGAATACAGCATCTGTGCAGATACTGAAGAAAATGCCTCATTAATAAAGCTATCTTACAAAGATCACATTATGAGGCTGCTTAAGGACTCGCTTGCTTTAGAAACAGTCCAACAAAACTTTAGACTAAAAAGTACTATTCAAAGCTATAAAGAGCTATTAGTTGAGCACTTATTTGCAGACGGTGTTACAAGATCCCCAGAGCTAGTATGGCAATTTGTGAATGAGCTTAAAACTAAAGTTCTATCTTTACTACAACAACGCTATGCTGTCCCTGATGAAGGTTTAGACAAAAACTACAGTACCTGCACTAAACAAGAGTTTCTAGCTAATTTCCCAAAATCACCACAGTTCTTTGGCTTTAATATCCCATTAACAAAGTGTTCCTTAAATAATAAGGATGCGACCATATATTTTTGTATCGAGATAGAGTACTACATCTGTTATGGTTTATCCCTCGAAGTAGATGGCTATTTTAACCATTGCGATTACAAAAAGAATCCCCAGCTATTAAAAGACCTTGGTCGTTTAATTACTCAACTCTTTCAAGAGGGATTTGACAACCACACCGTATGGCTAGGCTGGAAATACTTTAACCTCAAGCAATCTAAAGACAAGTATGGGCCTAACCTCAGAGTACTTGACGAAGAGAGCAGAGCAACTCTACAAGATGCTGCTAAAAGGCAAGCGCTTATTGATTCCATGATTGACGATATTAATAGCCATATGTGCGACCTTGAACCAAGGCTACTAGAGCTAAATAGCTTAAGGTCATCTACCTAGTGTTCCTGTACTCACGTACTCAGAGCTTTTATAAGTAATAAGCTTATATTGCTGATGGCTGCATTAGTCGTTGCTAAAGTCTTGCCCTGATGGCGCATTATTGTAGCTTATGCCGCTTGTGATGCTAAGCTAGCTGAGCTTTATGAGCTTGCTGAAATTTATGAGCCTTAAGCGCCTTAGTTCCTTTAATATCCTTTTGCGCAGTAATGGCTTATATGGCTATGCCTTGAGTCAAGAGAAGTGACTTCGTAGTACTCGATGGCTTGTTATATCTGTGAAATGCGTGAGGTGGGATTTTTTATGCAGGAATCTTTTGGGTGGCACTAGTGGCACTAGACGCAAAAAAGCCCCTCATTGCTCAAGCTTACTCTATGAGTTTGCCTTGAGGATCCCAATTCAATGAGGAGCTTTGGATATAGCATGTTCTTTAGGCCAGTGCGCTTGTCGTCGCTTGTTTGCTCAAGTAGCTTATTTGCTCAAGTAGCTTAAGTTGTTTCACTGGCCATTATGCTCTGCCCTTAAGCTTGATGATGCTAAGTTCTATAGTGCTTGCCATCTTAAGCTTGGTTGAGCGTATCTTGGTACTTGTAATTAATTGCCCCTTAGGCTGCAGGTAGCTCTTCTACCTCGATGAGCTTGGATACATTCTTCATAGTGTTGCTAGCAAACTTTGGATCAATAGCCTCAACACTATCTATCTCATCATCCTCAAAGCCATTAAGCTCTTGTTTTGAAGCATGGGCATAGCTCTCAATGTAGCTATTGTCATCATCATCCTCTTCATCATCTGATTTGCTATAGGCAAGTGCATTTACATAAGCCATAGCCTTATTGGCATCAGAGTTGTCATGATATGCCAGCACCTGCTCATTAAAGCTCTCCTTGGGAGCCCCATCCTCAAGTGCGGCCATAAATGCAGGTGCGTAATCAAGCTGACCTACATAGATTTTGCGACTACCACTAACCAAGGTTGGCATGGCACCACCAATGGAGTTGGCGATATTGCCGCAGTGTGAGCACTTAGCAATAGTTGGCAGCTCTCTATCATCACTTGCTGCAGGTACTTGTGGTGCAGGATTTACCTCAGGTAAAGGCTCTGGTTTTGGCAGCGGTTGAGGCATTGGCTGTGGCTGTGGCTTTGGCAGTACGGTTAGAGTACCTGGCTTAAAGGCCACCTCATAATTGTGGCTATTGGACTTACCAATAATGCTGCCATCTACACCAATCTCTAAACTAATGCCTAAATCATCTAACTTGTCTCCAGTGACTAAGCCATGAGCAAGTAAGTCATCTAAGTTAGTAATAGTATCTTTGCCTAAGCTTAGGTTTGGCTTGTGATCATGGGCAATTACTTGATCAGCTACATCTACTTGCACCTGCTTTTTGTTGATATTGACGGTTAAGGTGCCGCCTAAAGAATCCACGCGCTGATTGCGATCATGAATAGCACCGCTGCCACCTGCTCCTTTATCCCAAGTCTCATCGGCATACTTGTATGAAAAGTAAAAGTCATGACCAAGCTCTTGATTCTCTTTGCGTGTCACTACCGCAAAGTCGTAATAACCTGCATCCTTTTGCGCATAATCACGCACATCGGTCTTAGTGAGCAGACTATCGATATCAAAGCCTTCGTTGTTAACTAAATCACGATAGTCATGTACCTTGCCATCATAAGTAAAGTTAAAGTCCGCCACATAAAATGGTTTTAAAAAGCCCTTGATACCTAAAGCATAGTCATCCTTACCTTGAGTACCGGAGCTTACAAAGATGCTATTAAGCTCATCTTGGCTCATGCCATTAGCTAAAGCCTCAGCTGCAGCATCTGAGTAAGTAGTGGCAATGTTTACCTTAGCATCATTTTTACTTACGGCATCTAAGCTTGCTGCGCCATCCTTAGGCTTAAGTGCTACGACTACACCCTCTTTAGCTACATTACCTGCAACACTACCTGCTAGCACACCTGCTGAGGCAATCTTGCCGGCCTTTAAATCATTGGCAAGCTTGCTTGCACTCTTATCCTCAAGGCTAACCATGACATTTTTAAGCTTAGTATTGCCATCAAGCTTGCCAGCTACACCACCTAAATTACTCTGTGCTCCTAAGGCTACCGTTCTACGACCATCCTTAATCTCAAACTTATTGACCTCGACATTTTCAAGCTTGGTGTTATGCATGGTGCCGGCAATCGCGCCAACATTTACATCCTTGCCCTTAGCTGCAGCATCGAGAGTAAACTGAGCCTCATGCAGCTTCAAATTCTTAACCGTAGCTCCATCAGTAGCGGCAAACAGACCATAATTGCCACTATCATCAATGGTGCCTGAGTAAGTAATGCTGTTAAAGGCTCCATCTAAGGTGCCCTTGAAGGCCTCATTAGTATCCTTGCCAATAGGCGCGTGATCTTTTAGCTCAATATCTCCCACTAACCAGTAGTTACCACTCATGTCATTTTTAATATTGACTAATTGATCGGCACCATAAATACCCACTTGCTTAGAGTGATCGATAAAGCTTCCTCTCTTATGTGATCCATTGACATTGATGTCACTGTCCTTAGCAGCCTTAAGTCCGTTTTTCTCAAGCAAATCACGATAAGTCATGCCTTGATTAGTCTTAAGCTTAGCATCGAGATTACCGCCAATATCGATACGGTCAATCGAGCTATTGAGCTGAATCTTGGTCTTATCCTCAGCTGCATCAAAGACCTCATGGGCCGCACCAATAATGATATGACCACCATTAATGCGAATATCATTACTCTCGATGGAACGCATTAAGGTAATCTTGCCCATGCCTCTACCTTGAGGCATGATCTCAGGTGGCAGTGGCAGGCCATTACCATCCTTAAAACGATTCATCAGTTCTTGTGATGGCTTAGAGGTGCCTAAATAAACCGACTTAAAGTTCTCAATAGATCCTGTTCTACCTACGCTAATGCCATTTGGATTGATGAGGTATAAGTTCGAGCCATGGCTATCATCGACAATATGGCCATCAATATGAGACGCACCTGGTCCTTTAACCACATTTAAAAATGAGGCCACCTTACCTGGTGTTGGTTTAAAGTGCACCGCATTGCCTGCGCCCACATTAAACGAGTTCCAAATCAAGAGCGCGTTATTCTTATTCGTAGATACTGTCATCACCGTGCCAAGACCATTAGCCTGCTGTGAAATTGAGGCATTGTAGGCCTTGTTAATATCCGGCATGGCACCAGCGGCCAGAGCTGCATTGCTATAGCCCCAAGCTGCGCCACAAAACATCATGGCAGCAAGCGAAAGCTTACTTATCCTCATACGCTCTTTAAGCATTGCACTCTTAGCACCACGGGCACAAATAAGAGCCGTGCCACCCTCGCCCTTAGCGCCATCAGCAACAGCATCATCAGGAACGTTAGCCTCAGCATAAACATTAGCATCATTAGACTCAGCCTCAGCACTATCAGCAGCTTTAGCCTCAGCATCAGCCTCATCAGCAGCATCAGCAGCGTTAGCTTCAGTATCAGCATTATAAGCAGCGTTAGCATCACTATTAGCAGAAGCTGCAGCTAGCGCAGCCACACGCCCCTGCTCCTTAAAATGCGCTGCGCCATCGCCCGAACCTGCGCCAACATTACGAGCATTAACCGCATCAGCAGCCATGCTATGAGCACATTGGGCATGACTATGAGTATGCTGAGCACCCATAGCCTCAGCACTATCCTCATTAACCACCACAGCAGCTTCGTTATGAAAGCTAAGTCCGATGGCACCATCATTTGCTACACCAAGCTTACTAACGCTGCCACTTCCCAACTGAGCGGCCATCAGCTCATGCTCATCAGCTCCTTGAATAACACGAACAGCCTTGCCAAGCATAGAGTCAACTGCAGCCACATCGCCGCTTTCAGCGGCAACAGCAACAGCAGCTGCGGCAATCACAGTCGCAGCGCCCGCACCACCTGCACAATCCGCAGCACCTGCTGCCTTGGAAGCGCCCATAGCTATAGCAGCACCAGCCTCACAAGAGTGTGCGCCCTGAGCTACATCAGAGTACAACTTAAGAGTACCTTGCTCATCGGCCTCATAAGCTGCAGCTACAGCAATACGCTGATCTTTACTTGCAAGTAAGCTGCTCTCAGAAAGCCTATGATGGTGCGAGCTCGACTCACTCATTGAGCCTATAGCCTCTGTATCCCATGCCTGAAGTGGATTTTGGTGTAGTTGTGACATATACCATGTCCTATATCAGCAGCTACACTCATATACGCATCTTTAACCTTGAACATGATATGTGTATGAGTACACATATGTACTTAGCGCCTAGCGTAGCTGTACTTAATGTATTTAATGATTAACAAAAAGTGACAGTTATTACTCATCTTCACAGCTGTTATAAGAAGCTGCCGCCCTGAATAGCAGAGCGGCAGTTTTGTTATAACGTGAAGCTCGATACAACTGTTTTCATGAGCTAGACTACGCTTATTTCTGAACAACAAAAGAGGCCCCCAAGGGCGATTTTGTCTCATTCAAAAAACCATAAAACCTAGATAAATAAGCCCGCCATCACCACCAAAACCTCATCTCCAGATCTCACAAAATCACCCCATCACAGCAAAGCGACCTCACTCTTAGCTCCCAGAGTGTGAGGGCGATCACCAAAATATATTTGTGAAGCACTTCACAAAATGAGGCCACTAAGCCCCAAAGCCAGCAAGTGCAGTCAAATCTGCAAAGTGACATATCGCAACCATCCCCGGCCAATCGCTTAAGACACAATGCGCCTTACTGCCACTACACTACGAGCTGCTCCTCATCCCATGCGCCACAATCACTACCATGCCCTTTGAGCTCAACGTACGCTCGCCACGTTTGCCACGCCAGCTTTGATTGCCAAGCCTTCAGCTATGGCCACGATAAAGTTTGCCCAGGCATTTAGGTATTGCCACACCCACAGGTATTTCAACACTAATGTATGACCAGGCTTTCAGATATTGCCTCCATTAAGGTATGGCCAGGCATTTATGAATCGCTACGCCTTCAGAGTTTGCCACCATTAAGTTATAGCTAGGCATTTATGAATCGCTACGCCTCTTGAGTTTGCCTCCATTAAGGTTGGCCAGGCTTTAAGTTATGGCCACTACTCTAGATATTTCACCATTGAGGTATGGCTACGCATTCAGTTATTGCCGCGCATCGAGGTAATGTCACCATTGAGGTATGTGCACGCCTTCAGGTATTGCCATACCCACAGGTATTGTCACTATTAAGGTATAGAAATGCATTCAGGTAATGTCATGCACGCAGGTATTGCCACCATTAAGGTATGGAAGTGCCTTCAGGTATTGTCATGCACGCAGGTATTGTCACCATTAAGGTATCGCCATACCCACATGTATTGCCACCATTAAGGTATGGAAATGCATTCAGGTAATGCCATACCCACAGGTATTGTCACCATTAAAGTATGGAAGTGCATTCAGGTATTGCCGCGTATCGTGATATTGCCACCATCAAGATATTGCCAAGTCTCAAGGTATGGCTACTCCTACAAAGTTTGTCGCGCATGCTGCCTAGCAAACATAGCCGTATCAGCCTAGACAGTCACTGATGGCCACAAACGTGCTTAAGCTAATCCATGCATGCAAGTGAATAGAAGGATGCAAGCTAAGCTAGCAGCCCAAAGAGCGCATTTCTAAAGCTAGCACCACTATTTGCTGCTGTGTTTATAGGCTAGCTAAACTTATGAGCTTGCTGTTGTTTGTACTTGTTTAGGTTATGAGATAGCTATGGTTGTGATCTAATCCATGGCCGGTGCAAGCTTTGTAGGCCACCTCTTGATTCCATATAAGCCTGATAAATTAGCGCTTGATGGTTTGCATTACTTGTATACTAATGACATGATCTTATTTGATCGTTCTTAATCTTGCCGGTTTTTAGCTATGACCAAACCATATCGTACTCTTACCACCTTAGCCTCATGCTTGCTCTTGAGCGCTTCTTTAGCCGCTTGCTCATCTTCAAATGACAATACTTCTAAGGCCACTGCCACTGAGCACATGGCAGCACAGGCTAAAGCAAATAGCCCCGTAAATGCTTCTCAACCTGTAAAAGCACCTCAAGTAGCAGCAGCTAAACCACACTCACGCCACTCTGACTTTGCAAGCTATGAGCTTGCTTATAAAGAGGCTCAAGCTCAAGGTTATGAGCTTGATTCGCACTTTACCCCTTATCGTGGCTCTAAAAGCCGTATCTACGGCACTACCTCGGCGGGTTGTATTGCTAATGCCGCTGAGTTTTCAGATAAAGACCAAGACTATCAAGTACAGCGTCGCGGCCCACGTAACTTTGCTCACCCGCTTATGGTGCAATACCTACATGACTTAAGTGAACGAAGCTCAAATCTTGGTCTGCCACCTTTGTTAATTGGTGATTTGTCCTTACGTTATGGTGGTACTTATGGACTTAGGTCAGCTCATGCCTCGCATAACACCGGTATCGATGTCGACTTGCCTTTTGACTTTGCTCTGCCACGTAAGAGTGAACAAGAGCTAATTAATCCTGAGGATGTCTATATCGTCAAAGGTCATCAGATTCAGAGTACCTTCACTAAATCCATTGAGCTGTATATTAAAGCAGCAGCCTCTGACCCACGTGTCGATCGCATCTTTGTCGCCCCAATGATTAAAAAGCACATGTGCCGTGTCTACGAGCAAAAACCAAACAATGGCTTTTTAACTAAGCTGCGTCCTTGGTTTGGTCATCAGGCCCATATGCATGTGCGCCTCAAGTGCCCATCAGATAGCCCAAATTGTGTTACCCAAGCTCAAGTCCCTGCCGGCACTGGCTGTGGCTATGAGGTCGACTCTTGGCTCAATCCGCCTCCACCAAGCGCCACTAAAAAGACAGCCGTGCGCAAGGAGCGCCCTCAACCACCAGCTCAGTGTAAGCTCGTGCAAGCTGGTATTACTGACATTCCTGATGCCTAAGCTAAAGCCTCAGCTATAGCCAATAGCCCGAAGCATAAAGCATAAAGCCAGGCACATAACGCAAGGCACTTTAGGCTTAAGCTCGAGGCTAGAGGCTTATGCTTCCACCACCACTATAAATATGAAGCATAAGGCTTGAGGCTAGATGCTTATGTCTTACCTTCACTGTAAATATAAAGCATAAAGCCTGATGCTAGAGGCTTATGTTCTCTTCTCCACTATAAATATAAGCATCGAGCTTGAGGCTAGATGCTTATGCCCTCTCCTCAACTATAAATATAAGCATTGAGCTTGAGGCTAGATGCTTATGCCCTCTCCTCAACTATAAATATAAGCATTGAGCTTGAGGCTAGATGCTTATGCCTTACCTCCACTGTAAATATGAAGCATAAAGCCTGAGGCTAGAAGCCTATGCATTTATCAGCTCTATAGATTAGAAGCATAAGTCCTGCGGATAGAGGCGTATGCATTCATCGCCGCTATAAACAAAGTGGTTGGTCTCTCGTGATGCGGCAAAGTCGTACCTTGCCAAGGCCACGATCTTTTTTGCTGGTGAGACTGCCTAGCAAAGAGATCATGGCCATTAATCTAATCAGCTACTGAAAACCTCTTTATTCGGCGGCAATAAGCTATTGCGAAACAGCACTACTATGGTGGCAATGTGCTAACTCGTATGGAGATCTCAGTTCTTATCAAAGCGATAGACAAGGCTGGCAACAAGTACGGCACATGGCTGTGATCTTGTTTTTAAACCAAGGGTACATGGGATGATGGATCGTGGCAGTTAGATTAGACGCTCCAAGATCATGGCATCAGAGTCTTGGGCAATGAGATAGCTCATTTGACGATCTTTTTTAAAGAGCTCAGTGCATTTCGAGACTATATATTTGGCGCATGGTACAGACTGCATTTAGCCGCGATCTTATATAGGCAGTACAGATAGCACAGCTGTGATCTTATGCTGTACCAACGGCAATCTATATAGCCAAGCTGCGATCTTATATCTTTGAATCAGTGCCAAGAGTTCAGAGCCTATCGAGACTATATATTTGACTCATGGTAGAAACTGCATCTTCCTGCGATCTTATATAGGCAGCACAGACAGCACAGCCGTGATCTTATGTTGTTGCAATGCCAATCTATATAGCAAAGCTGTGATCTTATATTGTTACAAATGGCAAACTATATAGATGGAACAACGCATTTGGCTCTAATACGGCAAGAACACTGTGGCAACGAAGTAACTAGCAAAAAGATCAAAGATGCAAGATCATAGCAGCCGGCTCAAATCGAGAGGATCAACAGCACTTAGTGCGTAGCTTATATAGAGATCACAGAACCTAGGTGGGCGCTAGATTTAGGCTGAGTAAAGCCACGGGATCACAGCGTTTAGTGCGCAGCTTATATAGAGATCTCAGCGCCTATCTGGATGCTAGATTTACGTTAACGGCAAATGCGGCAAGGTGCGACGATCTTATTTTTAGAGTGGGCGGGCGTAACTGTGGGATCGTGGTTTTTGGGTCAACAGCGGCAAGATCACGGTAAGAAGTTCATGCGGCAATGGTAATTGTCTAGCATCATAGTGACCCGCTCAAAGCGGCAAGATCATGGCTCTGGATCATGGCCATAGGATCATACAGACTAAGGCTTGGCAAATTTAAGATCTCAGTGCTTGTCGAGCTGATGTATTGGGGCGGGCGGCAAAAGCGGCAACGAGCGGCGATCTCGTTTTAGAGCATATGACTGCAACTGCAGGATCATGGCTGTTGGTTAAAACTGCAAGATCTCCGAGGCTTTGAACTAACTGGCACCAAGATCATGGGCAATGTCTTAAGTAATTTGTGGCAAGATCTCGAGGCAAAGACTAACTTAGTTGAAGATCTCAACAGCTCTTGAGCAATACCTTTGGTAGCGGCAATACTTATTTCTATGCAGCATCGACTCATGGGTATATTGTTGTGCATGACTCTGTGAGCTCATGCTTTTATGCGGCAATACTTAATCTTAGATGCGATCTTCGTGGGTATGCTCTGCTGTTAGGCCTGGTGCTAATGCTGATGCTGATGCTGATGCAGATGCTGATGCTGATGCTGATGAGAGTGTGCTCACCTAGCATAGATTTGCGCTCTCAGGGCCAAGGATTATTCCTATCTTACGTACATGCCTGCTCGATAAAATGCGGCAAAACTGCATCGGTGGTTATGAAGGCAAAGATGGCAATCCTAGAGCCTTAGTGGAGGCTTATTGCTGCGTCGTGTACGTATTTCTTGTGCTACGTTTAGATGATAAGTTTGTATAAGGATATTGGCTCAAAGTCTTAGAAGGCATGAGCTGGTCTTTTAGAGCCTTTAAAGCTGCTAATGATGAGCTTTGAGGTGTTTTGCAGATCTTGAGGTGCAATGTCTATATTGGTGTAGCGATCTAAGCTGAGATCTTAATTGTGATCGCGGCAATGACGGCAGGCTTACCCTTATGTTAGCGGCAAGATCTTACCTCTAAAGCTCTTATATATGATCTTTGAGGCGCTACGGTACCTTGAGCAGAGTGTGGATCGCCGGCGTGCATGGCTACTATGGCAAAGGGCTTTGCTAAAGCTTTAGGTGAGTCGCCCTTGCCTGTCTATGGCGGCAAAGTGCTCTGGGAATGCTCTGTCTGGCAATAGCATTTGTACAGGAGCGGGCGCTGCAATGGCTACTATCTTGAGTCAATGGCTATGGCCATGGTAGACAGTCGCTGTATTGTTATTGAGCTTAGCGCATGAAGGCATAGTCTTGTTATCTTGTGCGGCTATTGCGATTGGATAAAGCTAGGCTTGGATTTATGGGATCGGCAATGGCGATTATTGGGGGCTTAGTCTGTTGGAGGCTTAGTCTTGTTGCTTATTTGTGTCTGAGCCTGGCGGTAGTGCCTTGATAGCTTGCCAATCGAGGCTGAGCGTTTGGCTATCTTGCCTGTTAAGTATGAGTCTTTGGGGGCAGCTTATGGCCAAGGTGGCAAAGGCAGCATGGTGTGTATCTAGAATGAGCGGTATTTGATGGCTTTTACGCCCTTGCAAAGTTGGCCTATAAATGGCTTAAGTAAAGGAAAGTTGTAGCTAGAAAATTCAAAAAGATGTAATTTACTTTGTGCCTGTGAATTTTTGGCACATTAGCTGCACTTTAGTTTGTGCCAAGCATAACTTTTCTGAGTGCTTTAGCAATTTAAGTTTTAATAAGTCTTGAGTTTTACTTAAGGCTTACTGAGAAAGCCAAGGCCTCTCAGATATTTTCTTCCCTGCTTGGAAGGAGCTATTTATGTCCATTAGCAACGTATCTCACACCACACAGGTTGCATACGGTTACCAATCTAGCGCTACTAATAAGAGCGCTGACCCACGTAACGCTGGTGTGTTTGCTGCCATGCTCAGCAACGCAGGTGAGATCGAGCAAGTACAAGGCGTACGTCAGCAGACTGTTAATCCAGTAGCACTGGAGACGGCAGCAACTGGCCGCTCTAATATTGCCAAGGGTGCAAATATTGGCACTTTCGGCAATAATGGCGATCATTTTGCCCGTGTACTAGCTCAAGCTCAGAACAACTTCGGCATTTCAGCTGCTGAAGCCGATGCTCTGTTAGGTACTGCAGGCTTCTTATCAACCTCCAACACCAATGGTTACAGCGGTGTTGCCAATAGCCTGAACATTGGTGCCCCTGATACTGCAGCTACTCAGGCTGCTCAGATTATCGGTGCTATTGAGTCAGCTAAAGAACTTGCCGCTGCTAACGCTAGTGGCACTTTAAAGCAAGACCCTGCTGCAGTTGTAAACCTTGAGAACAAGGTAATGGATTTCACCTCAATGCTCCCAGAGGGCATGCGCTCTTTACTGAGTGACTTAAATGCCTCTGACAGCGAGAAGAACTCCTTTGTTAATGTTATGGTCTTTGGCAACGAAGACGGCCCACATGGCAAGATGGCAACTGAATACTTTGGTGCTAGCTCTATGACTGGTGCTCAGCTTTCTGAAAAGCTCAGCTCCACCATCGAAATGGCTAAAGTAAACCCAGCTGCTCTGCAATCTAAGGATTACAACTATCTCTTACGTCACTCTGATAGTGACTTAGGCAACAGCTTAGCTTTAGAGGCTGGTGCTTCGCTACAAGAGCGCACCTTAGATCGCAGCTTAGATGATACTTTCCGCTCTGATATGGCCATGATGCAAATCCTTGGTCGTAGCACCGCTCAGTCAGCTTCGCTGTTCTGATAAGAATCTTACACGCTGCCTTGAGCATGAATTTTTAGGCAGCCACATAGTACACACAATGGCCAGTTTTTCTGGCCATTTTCATTTGTGCCGCCCACCTTTGCTCCACCCGCCCCTTGTACCCTTTTCTTGATTAGGCTGCCTTTCATTTATAAGGCGCAATTGTCATAAGTAGGCCAACATTATCATTAGTAGCTAGCTATTCTCTCAGGACCTTTCTTTCAGTTTTGCTATATTTCCTTATTAAGCAACCATCCTATTGGCAATGAGCTATTGGTATGAGCCTATGCTGCTCTTATAGCTGCCATTATCCAACGGTTCCCTCTAAGATATGGGGCATTCTCTTGCGGTGTTATTGCCTACAGCCTGCTCTGACTACATACCTTTCAAGAGGCCTCTCCTTAGCGCCCGCTCATGGTCATATCTCATAAGTTAGTTTTGGCCTACTTTGTCTGCAGCGTAGTCATGCATCAGTATAATTTTTTGGTGCCGTGTTGGCAGTGTAACCAAGCCTTAACAATCTCTTTATTTAAGGCATTTATGATAGTAATGAACCATTGTAGCTTGCGCTTTTTTTGTTAAAAACTTGTCATAAGACACACTTTTTGTTTAGACCATTTGTTGTGACTATGATGGTTTGAGAGTAAACTTAAGTATACTTTTGATAGGATATATTTTTGATCCATCGAGTACTTCGCATTTGTTTGCGACTTGTTTTCATATTTTAGAAAGATTGCTTGCTCTTTCGTGCGCTTTAAGCCTGCAAACTTTCAAGAGGTTGATATGGCATTTGATCCAAGTTTATTTAAAAAATCCGAACCAAAGAAGCTTCCTGTACTGCTTCTTTTAGACGTCAGTATTTCTATGAAAGGCGAAAAAATTAAAGCTCTGCATTTAGCTGTAACCAACATGGTTCAGGCCTGCTATGACGCTCGTGTTAATGACATTGAAATCTGCATTTCCATCATTACTTTCGGCGCTAAGGGCGCTGAGCTGTATTTACCTTACACTCCAGTGAAAAAACTAGTTGAAACTGTCATTCCAAAGTTTGAAGCATCTGGCATGACTCCAATGGGTGCAGCCATTCAGCTTGCCAAGGAAATCATTGAGGACAGGGATAAGACTCCATCTAATATCTATCGTCCAGCGGTTGTTTTACTCTCTGATGGTGTTCCTACTGACGAAACTAGTCAACCTATCCACGACTTCTTACATGAAGGGCGTTCTGCAAAGTGCCAGTGCTTTGCCGTAGCTATTGGTAGCACTGCAGATACCACTTTATTAAAGTCTTTCTGCAGTGATGAGGCAAATATGTTATACGCAGATAAGGCTAGTGACATTGTAAATGCTTTCAATACCCTTTCTATGTCAGTCACTAAGCGTGCTGATTCCCCAAATCCAAATGCTTTTGCAACCAAGGCTGCTGCAGATGCCGCTGATTCAGATAAAGCCCCTGCAGCTAGCGATCAGGATGTAATCTTCAGCGACGAGTACTAATACTTAGGCTTAAACTAGACTGCGTTTATACCATGCGCACAAGCTCGCTTTTGACCATCGGCTCTTAGCAAAAGCGATTTCATGTTGCCATGTTCTGACGCAATTTGCTGTTCTCTAAATTTGTTTAAGGACACATCTTTTATACGGGGTTCAGCACTTATGTTAACGGCTTCTTTGGCCTTGATAAGTGTCAGCTTATATTTTAGACCTGTTTAGTTGTTACTTATACGTAGTGCATGCTGTCTGTGCTCTTAAGTGAGCATTAGACGGCACTTTTAATATAAGGATTAGCCGATGTCGCAACATCTTTACGTCATCATCGATAGCTCAGGCAGCATGTATGAAGAAGGTAAAAGAGCTGCCTCAATATACATAGCTAAATCCATTGACGGCTTTACCAAGAGTCATTATCCATCTACTGAGCGTACTGTTCTCTCTTGGTCTAATGCTATTGAAAAATTTCCCGGAAAATCTTTAAGCAAGAGCAAGCCAGACTTTGGCCCATTAGTAAGCTTTGTTAAAGAACATACCGATAGCTACATTATTATCCTTACTGATGGCATATTTGAGAAAAATGACCAAGATGCGCTAGCGCATTTAGCTACTCATAAGTCCCTATCCATAGTTCTCATCGGTGCTGATGCAAACGATATCTATGCAAAACAAGCACTAGGAAAAGAGCGTGTCTATGAAGCTGTAGATGGCTTAATGTGCGCACATGATCTTTTTTTAAATAATTCTCAGTAGAGCCAACGCGATGGTTATTGACGGCATATCACTTAAAGGCAGCTATCACTCTCAAAACCAAGATAGCTTTATGTGCAGTGAACTCAAAGAAGGCTTTATTATCGCACTTTCAGATGGTTTAGGTAGCTTAACGGACTCCAAATCAGGCTCTCAAAGGATTTGTGAGTCTATTGTTAAGCTTGCAATCGCCCTTGAAGATGAGCTGATGACCATTTCATGTGAAGACTTTGTCACAAAAGCCCATCAGATGTGGCGTAAATATTTACTACTTCACAATATTCGTTACTGTTATGCCACCATGCTCTTTGTCGTCAAATATCACGATCGTGTCTTTGGGGCTCGCCTTGGTGATGGCTTTTTGAGCGTGCAACTTAGCGACGAAATTGTACTTTTAAAAGATGACAAAGAAGGTCTCTTTGCCAATGAGACTTTCTGTTTAACTGAGGTGTTAGATCTCAAAGAAGTAAACTTCATTGAGCGCAGCGGAGTAGATGTGCACGGTGCCATCCTTTGCAGTGACGGCATCACCATTAATGATATGAGCGACGATATACTCAAGCAATTTACTGATGAGTTCTTAAAGGGCTATAGCTGCATGCCTCAAGCTGAGATTGCCTCAGATATCAACTCATGGCTAAGTGATTGGCCTGGCTCAGACGATAAGACTATCGCCTACTGTATTGGTCTATAGGAGCTCATTTTGGCAACGCAACAATACGAAGATATCAGTGGCTTTACCCACTATATAACTAAACAGTTAGGACAAGCCGGTGGTCAAGGTACTGTATACCGAACCCAAAAGTCTTTTCTTGCTGTCAAAATCATTCATGCCAAGGAATGTAAAAAGCAGCAAAACTTTGATGAGCTTAATAGCCGATTTGCTGACTTACGCTTGCTCCCTATTCCTCAGGGAGTAAATTTAACCTTGCCATTATCCGAGCTCAAAGACGCTCATGGCTATGTCATGTCATTACTCGATGATATGCAAGAGTTTGCTACGGCCTTTAGCCCAACTGATGAGGACTCAAAACTCTCCAACCCTTGGCTAAATGAAATGCGCTCTGCTGGTAATAACGATTTTGCCGATTTTGTAGCAGGCTATATTGCCACAGGTGGTTTACGTCGTCGTATTGCTGCCTATCAAAAAGCAGCCAGAATCTTAGCCCATATCCACTCACTTGGCCTTGTCTATTGCGACTTTTCTGGTCGCAACTGTTTTATTTCTGATCAAGGATCAGATGAGATTGTGTGGCTTATTGATGCCGACAACTTATCCTTTGCCGAAGCAATCACCTCTGAGGTTGTATTTACTGAGGAATTTGCGGCTCCTGAAGTCGTCTCTCCAAACTGCGTCTGCTCCTTGTACTCTGATTGCTACTCCTTTGCCATATCTTTATTTCAAGATATCTATTGTAACCATCCATTTAAAGGTGCCTTGTGTGAGCCTGGTGACGATGATGACTTTGTAGATGATCTCGATACTAAAGCCTATAGCGGTTTATTACCATGGATCTTTGATGAGGATGATCCAAGCAATGTGTCTAATAAAGGCTTTACCATTGCCAAAGACATGATCGCTTCACAAGAGCTCTTAGCGCTATTTGAGAAAACCTTTAGTGAAACTGGCCGCAAAATGCCACGTTTACGACCAACTACTTGTCAGTGGTATTACGCATTAAGTGAATTTTTAGACCACTTAGTAACTTGTAAACACTGTTCCATGCACTTTGATGCACGCATAGAAACATGCCCATGGTGCGACACTCAGGCACATTACATTACAGTGCGGGCGACACGAGATGGCAAAGAAATCTATTGCCTGTCTAAAGACTTTGCACTTGATAAAGAATTTAACGTTCCTAAGCGTCTTATTAGCGGTCCTAGACCATCTAATAGCGACGAGACTCTATTCACGCTTACATGTCTCAAAGATAGCTATGTAATTTCAAACCTTGATCTAGGTAAAGATAGCTTGTCTTTAATTACCCATGATGGCAGCCGTAAAGAACTTATCTATGGCTCACAAGAGATCCCTTCATACGACAGCAAAATCGCTTTAAGCACTGATAGTGGTAGCGACATCATCATCGAGGTTTCTATCCATGGCCAATAATTTATACACTGCGATTAAAGATCTTCGTACTCATGAGCAAATGACCATCAACAGCCTCAGCTGTCAGCTCTTTACCGATGAGAGCATTAAAAGCAAGGATGGTCACATTAAAATTACATCCGTTAATAATTTCAGCATGATTACTACGGATGGTGTTATTCACTTTAAAGTAAGCAATGAGCAGGATGCTACAAAGCTAGCAGACATGCTCTATCAGTATCCATATAACCTAGCCAGTATCTTAAGCTATCAAAAAGAAGAAAATCTCTTCTTCTTACACATTGCCTTCTTCTACACCACAGAAAGGGTAAATAATTTAAAAATCGTTATTGACGATAAGGTAAAGAAAGTCCTGATTAAAAAGCGTTTAGCTTGTGAGACAGCCATTGATAGCAACCTTAAGAGCAACTTTGGTTTAAATGATGGCAATACTCTGTGCTATGCCTATTCATTCATTGCTAAGGATAGCAACAAGCCTAAGGTAAAGACGCAAGCTCCAAATCTCAATAAAAATGAGGTCGCTAATGGGAGCCAAACTGAGGGGCAGGCACAGGCCACTGCAGTAAGCAATGATGAGGGTCATGCACAGGCCTCTGCTGTAAGCAATGATGAGGCACAAGCAAAGGCAGCTGCTCCAAGCAATGATAATGAGCAGGCAAAGAGTGCTCAAGCAAACCAAGCTGAGGAGCAACATAATATTGCGTCCACATCTGGTGGTTTAAATGCCCTTACTGAGGATGACTTTGTTACTGCAGATGAGCTTGATGAGCAATATGTTAGTGCATCTAGTGTCACAGATGAAGTCAAATCTGATAGCACTGAGCTAGATGCCCTTTTAAATGACGAGCCAGCTTGTTCAGATGCTAGTGATGATCTCATGCTCTTTGGTAAGGATTTTGCGCTCAAAATTAAGAACATGGGCAGCGTACAGAGACCTTTGTATACAGCCTATGAACTCGACCCTAGAATGGCCTTAGTGCCTAAAATGGGCCTTATTTTTGGCAATATTACCTTTACCACTATGGCTCAGGCCTATAGTGACTCTTTAATTAGTGATCTTAAAAATACTAAAGGTTACTTGAGTGTTTGGGATAAGTATACGTCCATTGAGGGTGACTTTCTCTTACAAAGAGCACGTAATATTGGCCTCATCGAATTTAATCACAACAATATTGCTGTGGAAAGCAACAATACCATTCGTGTCTATCCAAAAGACTTAAGCAATGAGCAGCTCAAATATATTTCTGTAGGAGATCAGCTTTCTTTTGCAAGTGAAGTTCCGGTTTATCTAAGCGATCCTAAGATGACCTTTACTCAATACAATGAGCATGCAAAAGAACTCAAAGAGTCTAAGGTAAAACCAAATCGCATTTTATTTGATATCAAACAAAAGTCTCATGACGGTTCTTGGTTGCTTAGCAATGCAGACGGTCAGTCTTTACCTCGTCTGAAGGCAAGTCTTGCTATCGATGGTTATTATGAGCAGATCTATCGCCGCCAAACGGCCCGTGAGCGTATTGCCTCCGGTCAAGCTGCGAACCCTAGCCTAGGCTTGCTCATTGAGGGACGTACCCCAACTATTGATCTAAAAGCGGCGCAAAAATCCCATATTGAGCCAACTTCTCCTTTAGTCATTGACAAGGTGTTTAAACAAAGACAACCTCGACAAAGACAAAAGGATGCTATAGCTATTGCGCTGAATACTCCAGATATTGCTCTGATTCAAGGACCTCCAGGCACTGGTAAGACGACCGTCATTACCGCCATTATCGAGCGTCTCAATGAAATTAGCGATAAGCGTGTGTATGAAAATGCTCAAGTTCTAATCTCAAGCTTCCAACACGATGCTGTACGCAACGTAATTGAAAGATTGATGATTAACTCTATGCCTACTCCAAAATTAGGCCGTCAAGGTAGTGAAGATATTTCTGAAGAAGAGAAGATCGACGCTTGGCGTGAAGACTTTATGCAGCGTCTTAAGGAGAAAAATCCGCAGCTCAATGAGCCTGAGGAGCTTGTTACCCTCGGCAAGTTACGTAATGAGTACATAGTCTCACCAACTGAGGCTAAAGCTATTGCCTTTTTAGACTTTGCCAAGAGCATTTGCGTAGAGCATGAACTCAATAAAAAGATCACCGCGCTTATCTTAGACTTTAAGCTCAAAGATAGCTTAGGCAATGACTCTCTTTTGCGAACTATACGCTCCATTCGCACCACCAAAGAGGGCTTTTTAGACGATGGCCCAAGACGAGCTTTATATGCTTTTGATGATCTTCAATCTAGGCTCAATGCCAAAGGCAATCCTAATCATAAATTTATCTTAGACACCTTAGACGAGGCTTATCAATGTAGTGCCGATAATGTCACTGAAGCTTTATTACAAAAGTTAAGCAAGGCCCGATTAAGCCTCATTAAGATGTGCACTCCGCCTCCACAGTATAGTGACTGTCAGATCGATAGCAATGTTCTAGATGTCTATGATGAACTCAAAAAGGCTCTTAAAAAGCCGCAAAATGAGATCGACGAGATTCTCTATGACTTACTAAACGAAGTTGAGCATAACCCTGTTGAAATCAACAATACTATTCGCAACTACGCCTTTGCAGTTGCCGCTACTGCTCAGCAAAGTGAAGGTCGCGAAATTAGACGTTATAAAAACGTCAAAAATGATGAACATCCTGAATTCAACACTGTCGTTATTGATGAGGCAGCGCGTGTTAATCCAGGTGATCTAATTATTCCGATGACACAAGCTAAACGTCGCATCATCCTAGTCGGCGATCACCGTCAGCTGCCGCATATTTATGATGAGGAAATCTTCGAGAATATGCGTTCAGAGGGATCTGATGTTAACAATGACGTGATTACCACCAGTATGTTCGAGTACATCAAAGAAAAGCTTGAAGAACTTGAAAAGAAAGATGGTATCAAACGTACCATTACTCTTGATGCCCAATACAGAATGCATCCAACCTTAGGTAATTTCGTCAACGACAACTTCTACAAAAAGTACAACGAAGGCTTTGAATCACCGTTAGATGAGTCTTTCTTTGTGCAAAAACTCTGCGATAAGCCATATCGCTGGGTAGACATGCGAAACTCTTTTGGTAAAGAAACATCCAACGGCGTCAGCCGTATGCGCGAGTGCGAGGCTGACTATATCGTTAAGACTGTAAAGCAGTACCTCGGCTCTGAGGAGGGTAAAGACCTAAGCTATGGCGTGATTACTTTCTATCGAGCTCAAAAAGATCTCATTGAAAGAAAGCTCTCCCAAGCTTCGCTTGGCTCTAAAGTTAAAGTTGGCAGCGTGGATGCATTCCAAGGAATGGAGTTTGATGTCATTTTCCTCTCAGTGGTTAGAACGCATCGCAATGCTCCTCAATTTGATGAGCAGCTGCTTAATCTTTGCACAAGTCACGACTGCTCTGATGCTGACTATCAAAAGGCACTTGAGTACAAAGAGAAAATTGGCAACCGCTTCTATGGTCGCTTGATCTCAGATCACCTTTTATGCGTGTCTTTGAGCCGTCAAAAGAAACTTTTAATCGTGGTTGGGGATGGCAAAATTTTCCACGACGACAGCTGGTGTACCTTAGCTCAGCACTGCGTGCCTGCTATGGCCAATTTCTACCAACTCTGCTTAGATGGAGGCATGGTTATTCATGGCAATACCTAAAGTTATCAGTCTTTTTGAGCAGACCAGTTTTGAGAGCCTTTTTCCTGATTTTAAAGTCCTTGGTAAGACCTATGATGTCTTCATTGAGTGCCAAAGCTATGATATCCATATCCCGCTGCGCTCTAAGATAATTACCGAGCTTAATATTTTTGAGTTAACTATTTTACGACTCATTAATCGTATCGGCTCATCTTCGGCAAAGATCAATAATCTGACCTGTTTAGGTGAGGATTTAATCGTCAATATTATGCAGCGCCTCCTACACCTTGGCCTGTTAGATAAGGATATGAAGCTCACTGCTCAAGGTTTAAGTAAGATTGAGCAGCATCAAGTTCACGATGGTGAAGAGGACACTAAATACGAGCTCGCCCGCGCCTTCTTAATTAAAGCAACGGGTGAGCTCTTGCCATATATTCAAATTGGTGAGCCTAACTTTGCTCGTATTAGCAACACTAGTGAAAAGAGCCTCACCATGAACTTTGGTACCGCAGGCAAGAGCGTAAACGTAACTGGCTATAGACTGTCGCACAAGAATATTAAAACACCAGCCCCGGCTCTCCTGCCTGAACACAAGCTCAGAGCTACCATCACCATGCTTAATCGTAAGCTGAGGTCGCTTAATAAAAAGCCTTTTAATGTATCGGCTACTAAAAGCATTACTAGCCATGTTAATGAGCCAGTTTATTTTCACTTCAAAGCCTTAGTGCAGGATGGTAATGCCGATCAACTCCTGTTTTCTGATGGCTTACGTGAGAATATTGATTTTGTTTTTGATTATGTAGCTACATTTGATGGGGCTATAGACCACATTCGTCAAAACATTTTAAGTGCAAGCTTTAACGAGCAAAGCGCTCACGAGACTAAGCCTACTAAGAAAATTGCTTATGCAGACATTCATGGCCTTATTTATGACGCACAAAGCAAGCTTCCTAATAAAGCTTATGAAGATGCATCTAATGATGAGCGCAAGCTCATGAAGGCTCACGAAGCTGATGTTGTAAAAATATGTTATAGCCTCGTTGAAAAAGCTTTGCTGCACATGCTCAAAGAACAGCACTTATCTGAAGAGTTATTAAATACTCTTACAAATCAGAACGCTAAAGATAATGGTGCGCTAATTATTCAGATGGCTCACAGCTTAGGTCTTAAAGATCTCGACAAAAGCACTCATCTTCTCGAGCGCCTCAATGGTAACAAGATCGCTTCTTTATTTGAGGATGGCATGGCCACTATGCAGCTATGTCTACCGCTTGCTATTGCTCAAGCTAATCAGTCTGAAAACAGCCCGATGCGCTCACTCATCGCAAGTGATCCTTACATACTCAAGTTTATTCAAAGACTAGCTACAATTGCTGCGCCTGTGCGTCACGACTCAGAGTCTGCAATAGCATTAGATAACGTTGATGCAAAACAAATCTTCAACAAGACTAAAAACGTTGTTGCAACGTTGCTGCCGAATATCAATCTCAATTGCAGTGCAGCAGCACCAGGTATTTCTACAAATTTATCCTCCGAGCGCCTACAGGCAAACCTTAGCTTGTCAAAGGCCTTTGGTGGTGCATTGTTTACCCAACTATCTGAGGGCCTAAGAAATGACTTCATTCGTATCTCTCCAGATAAGTCTGACAGTCAGCTACCAAACTTAAATGAGTATGCTCAAATTCTCTATCGCATTATGCAGACAGTACTTAGCCAAGAGAACAAGCATCTATCAGATATGCAAGTTACCAATCGCTCTGATGCGCTCAATTATCTTGCCTCTTTAACAGACAAGGAGCTTCCTGACTCATTAAAAACTGTAAGTATTGAATACTTTAACAAGGCCCTACGCAATGGCAGATCTTCTTTAGGCGCAGAAACTCTCGTATTTGCCGCAAATCAAGATGAGGAGCTTGTCAAAAAGCTGATTGCTAAGGACTTTATTGCCCTTATTGACAAGATCTTAGTCTTACGCGGTCACGGCAACCAAAGTGCTGAGTTCACTGAAAGTGCTCTAACTATGGGGCAGTTACGCGACCAGTGCATTGACATCATTAAGTTAATTGGAAAGTAATCATGGCTGACGACAAAGACTTTACTAACAATCAACCTGCATCATGCACTGACCTCAATAATGATGGCACTCAAGATGATGTCAATACTACAGATGTCACTGCCTCTGACAGCGTTACTGCTCTCACTCCCGGCTCTGTTGCTGCTAACAACAAGGATTCGATTATGACAAACGACAAGTCCTCTGACTTACAAAACACTCTAAGCGCTTCTAGCTCTGTAACTGACCGTGAGACTAAACTCAACGAGCGCGAACAACTCGTGCAGGCTAAAGAAGACAAAGCACATGAACTAGGCATTGGTCTTTTAGATAAAATTGAAGACCTAGCCAAGAGCCTTATTGATAACGATCAAAGCTTAAGCGCTAAGATCATGGCCAAGCAAGATGCTTTTGATGAGCATTTATCAGTCAAAAGTGATGCCCAAAAATCAGCCTTTGATGAGCACGTAAATAACAAGCTTACTTCCCAAAAAGCCGAATTTGACAAGAGCTTAAGTGAAAGCACTGCAGATGCTTTACGCCGCTTTACTGAGCAAAGTGATGACAAAGCAAATAAGTTACGTACCACCTTAGAAAATGACTTAGCCAAGTTCAACGAAAGTGCCAATGAAAATGGCATGAA
The DNA here is from genome assembly GCF_000482845.1 of Anaerobiospirillum succiniciproducens DSM 6400. Classification (GTDB taxonomy): domain Bacteria; phylum Pseudomonadota; class Gammaproteobacteria; order Enterobacterales; family Succinivibrionaceae; genus Anaerobiospirillum; species Anaerobiospirillum succiniciproducens. The sequence goes on along the minus strand of NZ_AXWV01000006.1, from coordinate 79,937 downwards.
CGCTCTTAGAAAGGCTCAAGAGCGCAGCAATGAACTTGATTTGCGTGAGGCAGCACTCAACGAACAAGAGGCCAAGAACTCTCAAGAGTTACGCAGAATTGAGCGCGATAAAGTACTTCTTGACAAGCGTGCAGAAGAACTCGATAAACAAGCTATGGACGTGATGCAGAACATGCAAAACGTGCTTAATAGCACCCTTAAAGATCTGCAAGAACGTGTTGATGAGCAATCTCGTGAAATTACGCGTCAAGAAAACAAGCGTCAAGAGCTGCAAAATCAATTAGAACGATTCATCGATTTTGAGACTAAGTTTGGTGGCACTCCTGAGCAAATTACCACTAGAATCGCTGATCTAGAAGAACGTAATGCTAAGCTCTATAGCGAACTGCAAACACGCCCCGATTCTACTGTTGAAAATGATCTTAATCTCAAGAGCGTGGAACTACAGCGCAAAGTTCAATACATTCATGATCTTGAGAACAAGCAAAAAGAGTTACTTGAGAAATCCTGCAATGCTTCAGAAAGTGAGAAAAAGGCTAGTACCTTAGAGTGCGAAAAAAATAGCCTCGCTGCATTAAATCAAGTCCTTGAAAAAGAAAACTCTCAACTTTTAGAGAAGTTAAACCGCCTGCTATCAACACAAGGCAATCGCTCCACTTACGAGGAGCGTGTTGCTGAGATCAGTGGTGAGGTTTCTGACCAAAATTTACATCAAGGACGTGAAGAATACTATCCTTCAGACATGTCTGAAATTGAGTGGCTTCATGGCATCGAGTCTAAGTGTATTAGTATGGGACTTCAATTCCCTAAGCGCATTCTTTATGCATTTCATACTGCAGTTAAAATTTCAGACTGGTCATGCATCACCGTTTTAGCTGGTGTCTCTGGTACTGGTAAATCAGAGCTGCCTAAGCTCTATGCTCTCTTTGGTGGCATGAACTTTATTTCCGTCCCTGTACAGCCAAATTGGGATAGTCAAGAATCAATGCTTGGCTATTTCAACTCGATTGACAATCGCTTTGAGCCTGAACCTCTGCTACGCTTCTTGGTTAATTGCACCGAAAAAGATCCTTTTAACCAAGAGCCTTGCTTAGTGCTTTTAGATGAAATGAACCTCGCACACGTTGAGCATTACTTTGCTGACTTTTTAAGTAAGCTTGAGATTCGTCGTAGCTGCGCAAGGGTAAATCTCCCAACCATCGAGGTAAAACTTGGTGCTGGTGTTAAGCCTTATCAGTTAAAACTGTCACGTAATATCTTATGGACCGGCACCATGAATCAAGATGAAACCACTAAGTCTCTATCAGATAAGGTGCTCGACCGTGGTATCGTCATCAACTTCCCTCGCCCACTCACTTTAAAAGGTCGCAAGAACGTTCCAGTTATCAACACATCATCTTATAAAAACTATAAGCTGTTAAAGATGGAAAAATGGAACGAATGGGTACAGCGCAAGATTGACTTAGAGGGCGATCAACAAAAGAAAATGGATGAGTTCCGCAGCATTGTTGAGAACATCAACAACAATCTTGAAGATGTTGGTCGCGCTATTGGTCATCGTGTATGGCAGTCCATTGAGTTCTACATTATGAACTACCCAACTGTGATCGCAGCACGCGCAAAACTTAACAAAGGCGAAACCTCAAGCGAGCTGCTTGATGCCATGAACATAGCATTTGAAGATCAAATCGTGCAAAAGATCATGCCTAAACTACGTGGTGTTGAAACCCGAGGCCAAGCAAAGCAAAGTCTCGACAAGATTGCTGCAATCTTAAGTCAAAATGGCCTCTCAAGCTTAAATGAAGACTTTAACTTTGCCCTCAAGCATGGTTATGGCCAGTTCATGTGGGCAAGTGCCAAATACATTGCCAAAGCAGAGCAAGACAATACTAAATAGCCTATTGTGACTCGTTAATTAGCTCATCAGCGCTAGGCGCTAAGAGTTTCACTAAGATGAGCTAATCTCTGTCCTAGCGTTGTGCTAGGACAGTAGTTGTTAACATTGGGCAATAAGATAAGCTCAATTGGTCTTGCTAGTGCAGTTCGTTGCTACATGAGTGTTATAGCTCAGAGCGTCATAGCTAGCACCGTGATAGAAATAATGCTCATGGCTTAATGGACCTTAGAGTGCTGTATATACGCACTGTGCTTAATTTTTGGCAGGTAACTGCTCTGCTAGCGGCCCAAGGATACAGGCTTTAGTGTTGCTAAATCTTTAGCAATCATTGGCAAGGAAAATTTTCATGAAAATCGACAGCTATGAGACTCTCTGTAAAGCACTAGAGAGCGATCCGTCTTCGGATCTGAACACTTTAGCTAATGTGATCCTTTGTTTGCAAAGCTACATGACCTCATCATATGAGTGGTCACAAGATAGCAATTGGGACTTCAATCTAGATCAGTTGCTTAAAAGCATAGCCCTTGATGATACATCTACATCAGCGCATAAAGATGTCATCTCAAAGATCATCCACGATACTCATGGTGCGGTACGAAACATCAGCTCTACCATGCGCACTAAGATCATTCACGAGGATGTGATTCAGCCTGTATACAAGGTTCGTGAGCTCAATAGTAATAGTATCAAATGGCTTTCTAAAAGACCTGGAAGAACAGTGAAAGAAAAGATTGCCAATAGCAATCATTCCATTATGTCTGTACGCCATCGTCATAGCTATGATACGGGTGAGAACCGTCTATTTATCGAGTTTCTTAAACAAATGTCATACCTAGTTGACTTAAAGCACGGAGTTTTAAGCAGCAATGACATTGACCCAGACGAAAGCATTTTTGCCTCACAGGCTTTTAAACTAACTCACGACGATGATCTAAGTGAAATTCGTCGTTGGGAAAATCTGCCTCCAAACAACACTCTCCTTTCCGATCGCAACTACAAGAAGATCTGGCGAGCCTTCAATGAACTCAAAGAAATCGATGATATCGTCAAAAACGATGCTTTATCGGTGGAGACTCTGCTTGCTAATATCTTCTTTTTACTTGCAGCTGCTTGTGTACAAAAATACTTTGCCATTGCACAAGCACCTGTAGTGTTTGACTATCGCAATCGTAAGTTTAATCTCAATGCTAAGTTTATTTATGGCATGGGGCTCAATGGCACCAACGTTAACCTAACAATTGATAAAAACGTAGTGACCATCGAATATGCTCAGCTTTGTATTCAAGCAAGCTTTAACTCATGCTCCATGTGCCTAACTGCAAGTAAAAGCATAATAGAGTCACTTAATAAACTTGAGCACGTCAGCGTAGTTAATGACGCTACAAACTCCGATAAGTGCGTTATAGCGCTTAAATATGCTTCCTTAAAAGGCATTGCTCAAGCGATCGTTGAGAGCTTTTGTGCAGGACTAAAAGAAATCAATGCCTCAAGTGCTGATTCTGACCTCAAATTGGCAAGCAAGATCGTCATTGATCCTTTTTTAGTAAGACCACGTTTTATTGCCAATGATGAGCCAGTCAGTGAGTTATCTTCAAGATTATTAATGCAGAACTATCACCTTAAGGATGATAGTTTAGACAGCACATACGTAGCTACTATCCCTTGCCATCAATCACAAGCCATAAGTATTGATAACGAGATTGATACCTTTAGTGTGCTCTCGTCGCTTGCTGATGGTAATAGTAAGAACCTACTTTCCTTATCTACGCTTTTAGGCCAGCATCTTTCTACAGATAAGCTAACTTTCTTATTCCCAGATCAATACGATGCCTTTGAGCTTAGTCAACTGCACAAGGCATTGCGTTTAACCTTTAGTAACGTTCTGCCATTCCCAAGATCTATGGGTGCAGCATTTGCGACCATGCAATTAGGCACCTTCAAAGATAGCTTTAAACCTGGTGATGCCTTACTTGTCATGGATGTAGTTGATGACAAGCTATCTATGACATTGGTTCAGGCGGGAAATGATGCCAAGATCGCCAGAGATTTACCTGAATTTGGTGGTCTCATGTGGGAGCGTCATCCTAGTGTATTAGAAGATATTACTGACAATCTTAATAAGCTGGCTAGCTGCGCTGCACCTGCTAATGATGATGAGTTTAAGCAATTGTATAAATTGTTTGGCTTGCCAGGACTAATCTGTGAAGCACAACGTCTGTCTTTTAGTTATAGAAATCATCACTTTAGGCTTAACAGACAAAAACTGTTAAATACCAATAAGTACATTGATGTTAGCAATATTGTAGATAAGTACATTAAAGAGCACGCCAGTATCATCGGTAAGGGCAAGATTCATCTATTAGCTCTTAGTCATATGCTCAAGGCTAACGACAAATATGCTAAAAGATGGGCTAGCCTAAATTATGATGATGCGCTCAGTGGTTATTGCTTCTTTACTCAACTGCAAAAGCAAACAGAGCAAAACCTTTGGAAAGATCACTTACCTGAGCTTGCCATCAAGCTCTTATACGGCAAGTTCAATTTAATCCAAAACTGCACAGTACAGCCAAGTTTTAACGTTGAGGAGTCCATCCCAATTGATCAGCAATTTACGCTTGCTAAAGGCGTAAAAGAGCACCACCTCATGCTCGTTAGAAACGATCTGTCGCAGAAGACACAATATGCTGCAGTTGTACGTCACAGTGCTTTTCCTCTTAGCACCGACGTACCATGTAGCTTGCATCTTTCCTATTGTTATGGTGCCGAAGAGCCATTTAAGCTGGTATTCATCCCAATAAGTAGCAACGCGCCTTTTGCTGAGGCCAAGGTATCATGGGAAAAAATTGATAGTTATGACTATCTAGATCTCCCTACTCCTAAAGCGCCAAAAGCACTGAGCGCTAAAGAACTCGTAGCCTATCCAGACAAATATGGAAACGGCACTATCGATATCATCAGCAAGATGTGTGAGTACTTCAACAACACACTTGATACTTACTACACAGTTGATTTAACCAATGAAACAATCAAGTTATTTGGTAAAGATAACAAGCGCGTCTTTGATTTAAGTATTGATATAGAAGATATCAGTAATACACCAGTTAATGTTGTGTTTAGAGAGGAAAATATTGACGGATACAACAGTAAAAATCCTAAAGCTGACTTTAAAAAGCCTTTAGCTGACTTTAATAATCTTAAGACTATTTCATTTGAAGTAGCTAATGAAAAGCGATTCAAGGCTGTACTCAGGTCAGATCGCTATGGCCGTATCTGGGGTAAAACCAAACAAGGTGCATATGTATGTACCAGAGAATTGCCATGTGGCAAAAATGGCGAACAAGTTACGGTTAAATTTTTACAAAGATACTTTGAAGACGAGGACAGTTTCCATGAAGGCATAACCAACGTTTCTTTTACCATTAACCATGAGCGGCAGGAAAACAAATCAAGCTTTACTCACGGCACTTACTTTGCTGAGAAGATCCGCAATGAAGACTGTGATCCATACACTGCTCCTACAATCTATATTGCCTATATTGCCAAGAATATCAGAGCTGGCAAAACTTCTAGTTCACAAGTTTTGAGAGGGTTTGCCAGCTTTATCTTCCATAAGGTTTTTGACTCAGGCAACTCTATTTATAGCGGTAAATTCCCTCAAAACCTACAGGATGCCTTTAGCAGCGGCTGCTCTAAGCTTATCTGGCATTATGAGAATTGTACTGATAAACAAGCACGCTATAAATTACTTAACTTGCTGTGTTTATGCGGTACATCCATGGGTGATCAATACTATGAGATCGCCAACAAGGCTATGCAAGAATTTTTCGGTGCAGAGCGTAGTCAATTCCCTGATTGTATTGGCTATGGTTTAGGTGACGGCACCAATCCTAATGCAATCAAGTTGCTCAAGATGATTGCCAAAAGATGCGGTGAGCGCAAACCAAAGCTGTTGATACGCCTGTTATCAAATGCCGTCTGGAGCCATCCAAACTTTGTCTTCAATACTGATAGTGAACTTTTATTATCCGCGTTTGAAAAGGCAGTTAAGCACATTGAAGAGGTTTGCCATAGTAAGTCGTTTGCTAAAGACAGCAATCTCAAATATACGGTCACAACCAGCCTTGAATATATTTTGGCAGTATTACGCTTAAGAGAGCTGAATAACGACTCCATTAAACGACAGCTATCGCTTAACTCTCCGCTCATGCAAAGACTCTACAATGCCGTAGAAACAATTGCGGGCGCTGTCGTCGAGCAAAAACTGAATGTAAGAACCTTCATTAATGTGGAGGTACCAAATAAGGGTATTTATCGTGACCTCCCTGATTTTATTTACGCTATCTTAGTCTATGTAAGCGGTAATGAGAGCGCCTCAGATATCGCCATCACTGGACTGAGCTTTAGTGATCTTGAGATCTAAGAGGTAAATCATTTATCCATAAGAAAGTAGCTGTACACTGAACCTAAGACGTACAGCTACAAAGATATTAAGACGCTCTTAGTACATGCTTGTGTAAAGCAAAAATTAATGCGCTATCTTCTCAAGCAAGCTATCAGTACCAAGGCGTTATCCTCAAAACATAGATACGATGGAGCTGCATATGGCCTATACCATTAGATTCAATCTCATATGCGACGGATATCCTTGCCGGAGCCTTGATGATATACGTGAGCACTTTAGTCTTGATGACTTGCTAGATCACTATAAAACTGGACTACTCAAGCGCTGGCTTAAGGTACGCAAGCTTAACTATGAGCTTAAAGAAGTAGAGGCCATCAACAGTACTAATCCACAGCACATACTTGAAGAACTAGTTCGTATCTTTGAGCTGTTGATTGACGATGATAGCCTCAAAGAGGCTCTATCTATCATTGCCTATAGAAACAATCAGCTGCAGGCAAATAAGATCAATGCTGCTAGCGGTTTTAAGAGCGACTCTATCGCAAATAACTACTTAGCAACATATGAATCTTTAGTTAACACGATGGTCGATAAAAATACACCACCATCAGCCTTAAATCAGCACATGACCTCATTGGTAAATGACTACAGCAGATTACTTAGACTCAGTGCTTATGAGCTCTTTTCTACTTGCTTGCTAAAAAGACCATTAGTGCTTTTGCACTTGTTTTACAACGAGCATACACGTGATATTTTTGTGCCTAAGCTATCTTTGTTATCAGCAAGTGTTAGTAATAGCTCTAATTCGTGGGGAGGCATGAAGCTTTTAGACTGGGATGCAGCATGCAAAAATCTAAAGTCAGACAGCAAAGCTGAATATCACAAATTACTAGGCAAGCTCTCTGAGCAGCTTCAGCCAGTCAATATGCCATTTATCTTTTTAAACACCATTGCTAATTCATTAGCAAACAAAAACTTTGCTCAGGCTTATCGCGAGTTATTTGAAGACCAAGTCATTATCGTTGACGATAAGATGATTAAAGGCTCTTCAAGCAGTTCATCATATAAGACTCTTGAGGATGAAAGAACACGTTGTCTCATTCTCCCTTTAGGCACAAACTCCATTAATGCTCAGTTAAATGGGCAAACCTTTACTGGTTCAAGCATTCGCCCATTTTGTATTAGTAATGGCCTCAAAGTTTCCTGCACTAGCGACAATCAAGCATTTGCGTATTTTAAGGCGGATGATAACGTATGACGGTTCGATCTTTAGATAATGTGCTGTACTCATACATTGAGTCGCTTCATCCTATCATCTATGTACAAAGCTTCAATTTTCGTCTTGTAGATGAGGCTCTTAAAAAAGCAGTTGGAGACGATGCGCTTATCATTGAATACTCTAATGCATATGGCTACGTGCGTTTTGAAAACAAGAAACCACCCACAAGCTCTTTAGACGACGGCTTCATTGATTATGAAAGCCAAGATCAGGAAAACAGTGGTAAGGAAAACCAAGATAACGAGCAACCCCAAGATCTTTATCAGTTTTTAAAAAGCTATTGTACCTGTGGCTTGAATAGCGCTAGTCTCGAAGAAAATTTCAGAAATACCGTCTTATTGCTTAAGGATGTACATAATCAGCTTAGCGATCCGCGCGTCATCGCCATGATGCGTGAGTTTGCGGACAATATGATGTACAACCCTTTATATCGCAATACAATCGTTATTGTTTCTGACGTCGTGGTAATCCCCAAAGAGATTGAGTCATACATTAGTGTAGTTGATGTGCCTCTGCCATCTCGCAACGACATCATCAAAATTGTCCAAAAGTTTATTAAAACGGTGGAGCTTGAGTTAACTGATGATTTTGTTAGCGATCTTGCTCTATCTTTGAAGGGTCTTAACGAACATCAGATTCTTCAAGTTCTCAGGCTAGCATACCAAGACGGCGGTACTCTTAGTCAAAGCGACAAAAAGCTAATTTTACGCGAAAAAGAGCAGTTTATTAAAAAAGGAGGCATGCTAGAGCTCATTACTGTCAAAGAGACCAAAGAACAGATTGGCGGCTTAAGTGTGCTTAAAGAATGGCTGAGCGATAAAGCTGTGATCTTTGAAAACCTTGATCGTGCAATTAAATTTGGCGTGCAAGAACCAAAGGGAGTGATGATCGTCGGCATGCCAGGCTGCGGCAAGTCACTTACTGCCAAAGTCTGTGCACGTATGTTTGAACTACCTCTTGTTCGTCTTGATGTTGGCCGTTTAATGGGCAAATTCGTCGGTGAATCCGAGAATAATATGCGCAATGCTTTAAAGCTCGCCGAGGCCATCTCTCCATGCGTGATGTGGATTGACGAGATAGAGAAGGCCTTCTCTGGTATTGGCTCTAACTCTGGCGGAGGCGAAGTCACCACCAGACTCTTTGGACAATTGCTAACTTGGATGCAAGAGAAAGAAGGTACTGTATTTATTGTAGCGACTGCCAACAATATTTCGGCCCTACCTCCTGAATTCATGCGCAAAGGTCGTTTTGATGAGGTCTTTTTTGTCGATCTACCTACTGAAGCAGAACGCCGCATGATTCTCGATATTCACTTAAGAAAGCGTCGTAAATGGCACAAGCGCCTAGATATTGCTTCTTTAGCTAAAGAAACCGAAGGCTTTTGTGGTGCTGACCTTGAGTCAGTGATTAATAGAGCAATCGAGAAAGCTTTTATTGCTGGCGCGTCAGGTTTAACAAAAGATGGAATCCTTGACATCATAAAAGATACTCAATCTATCTCTTCTATGTTGGGACCAAAGATACAAGAACTAAGAGACAGGATCTCAGAACTTAAGATCAAAAATGCCTCTACTCGAACTCAAGAGAGTGACAAACAGCAAGACAAGGTAGAGAAAAAGGCTAAGAGCGATTCATCAAAAAACTAAAAGATGACGCACTTGCGCTCTAGCTATCTAGCCTTAAGAAGCACATTCTAGTTAAGTGCCTCAAAACCAATCATTGTCAGCTAGAGTTGGGTATAAGCTGCGTTAGTGTATGTTCAAATTGCCTGCAGTTTTAGCTCTGTGCCTGTACAAGAGGACTAATCGTAATGGATAACATCACATCTTCAAAAGCCCATTCAAATAACTCAAACACATCAGCAATTGACGATACTGTCTCTGAGATTGATGGCCTCGAAGTTCACACCTCAGTAGTTGAAGAGCGCTTTGATCCCAAGATTTTAGAAGCCGAGGCCATACACATTAAGGAGATGCAAAAAGAGTTTGTACAGAGCTATATAAACAAGCCTAAAACTTTAGAGGTTAAAGATTGGCTTAAAGCTCAAATGGCAAGCAAACTACCTGATCTCCCAACTGAGCAAGTTAATGCCTATGCTGATGAAATCACGACAACTCTTGATACGATTGAGAGTAAGAAACTAAAGCTTGCTAAGGCCGATAAGCTTCAAGTGCCTAAAGAGCAGTGGTTTTACTTTGATGTAAAAAATACTGTTTCTAATATGAGTGCTCTTGAGGGTGCTAAGTATCTACATAATCTAGATATAGCCCTTAAACAAGCAAACGAACGTATGGCTGAAACCATATTAACTAACAGTGGTCAAATCAATCAAAACCCAAATCTTGATGGTTTCATTGCTGAGCAGCACCACGTTAATACATTTAACCTCGAAGCGGAGGCTACTGGCAGTGAATACCGCGCCCGCGATTTAAAGCCTGTAGATAGCCGTTATCCTGCCAACTCTGTAGACATAGTAGTCGAGAACAAAAATACAGGCAAAGTTTCTTCACGATATCAGGCAAAGTACGGCAAAGATGCCAAAGCTACCGCCGATGCCTTTGAAAAGGGTGATTATCGCGGTCAGCAAAAACTTGTACCTGAAGGACAAGAGGGAGAGATCGGCAAGAAGGCCACTACTACCCTTGAGGCACCAGACGGAACAAAGAGCAAGCCTTTATCTAAACAAGATGCCAAGCGCATGCAAGAGGAAGCGCAAAGTGGTAAAAAGATTGAATATGACTACCATGACTACAGCCTTAAAGATTTATCCGTTGGCATTGCCAAAGAAGCTGGTAAATCTACTATTCTCGGCATGGCAACTGGTGCAGGCTTTGACATTGCATCCAAACTCTGGAAAGGTGAGAAGATTGATGGCGAAGAGGTCGTAGAAAAAGCATTAAAGACTGGAGCCGATGCTGGAGTAAAAACAGCAACTGCAGGCGCACTCAAGGTTCTATCAGAACGTGGCTCAGTACCATTTTTGCTCCCTAAAGGAACCCCAGCAACCACTGTAACAGCTATTGCCTCTGCTGCCATCGACAATGTAAAGGTGTTAAATAAGGCAATCAATGGAGAGATCACCGGCAAAGAAGCTTTCTACCAAATGGAGCAGAATACTGCAGCAACCTTGGCCGGCACTGTAGCAAGTGTAAAGGGTGCAGCCGCTTTAGGAGCGGCAGCTGGCGCGGTATTTGGCCCAATTGGCGCAACCATAGGCGGTTTAGTTGGTGGCGGCATCGGCTACATGGCTGGCTCTACAGTTGGCCGTGGCATTACTAAAGCTGCGCAAAAGGTTCGTGAAGTAGCTGTAAAAGCAGTCAGCACTGCTGCAAAGGCAGCTGTCAAAACAGCATCAGCTATTGGCAATGCCGTGGTCAGCGGCATCAAGAGCTTTGCGAGCTCCATATTCTCTTTCTTCTCGCTCTAGTCATGGTTCTAAGAGGACTTAAGATTCATAGCTTGAATCAAGCTCTGCCACAAAGCTCAGGCCGATTAGCTAGCTGCAGATAGTTGTTTGTAGACACTTTAACCTATCTGCAGCTTAGATAATTGGGCTTGCCATGAGATGACAATAAGCGCTGAACTAAAGCATTAGCATCTTGTTATGACAGAACTTTGCATAGCAAGGAGCTAATGCTTTTTCATTTCATGTTATCTAATTTAGCCGCATGCTTACTCTTGCCCTTTACAATGCTGCAATTGCGTAACAAGCGCATAGAGCCTTATCAATATTCGTGACACTGATCTCATACTGGAATTCAAAGGTATTTGGAGCCTGATCTTTTTGCACATATAGTTGTAACTATGATGGTTTGAGAGTAAACTTGGGTATACTATTAAGACGTACTGATTTTATACATGTGAATAATTAAGCTCAGTACATCTACCCATCACTTGCTGACACTAATGCAGCCTTAATCACCTTAGGAGCCGCCTATGGCCAAGACAATTAAGTTTAACCTCATGTGCGATGGCTACCCATGCCGCAATATTGAGGATGTGCAAGAGCATTTTTGCATCGAGGACATGCTTGAGTACTACGAAAGTGGTCTTCTCAAGCGCTGGCTTGAGGTGCGTGGCTTTAAAGACGAACTAGCCGAGGTTGAGGCTATTAAAGCAACTGAGGTTCTGCAGATCACTGAAGAGCTAATCCGTATCTTTGAAATCCTTACCGATGAGGACAAGGTCAAAGAGGCTGTCTCTCTCATTAACTACCAAAAGAAGCGTCAAGCAGCCAACCAAGTTAATGAAGAAAGAGGCTATCAGAGCGCTACTGTTATCTCTAATTACGTGTCAGGATATGACTCCATCGTCAAAGAAATGCTGGACAAATCCACCCCATCTAAAGTGGTGCAGCAACACATTAATACCCTTGCTACAGACTACCAGCCACTGTTTGAAAAGAATATCTATCCGCTCTTTATTACTAGCCTTCAGGACCGCCCTCTTGTCTGTCTCAATCTGCTTTACAACGAGCATTCACGCAAGTTTTTAGTGCCTAAATACTCTTCCATTGATCAATATAGGACAACCAATGCATATGACGTGGGCATCCTAGACAATAGAATAAAAGATTTTAAAGAAAATGAGAAATTAATATTTAGTTCAATTCAACCAAATAATTTTCCTTTCATGCTATTCAACTCTATCGGGCTAGAAACTCGTTATGAGAGTTTCAAATCACTTCAAAGCTTATTTGAAGGTCAGCTTAAGGTTGTGATGAATATTCCTGAAGAAAAGAAAGTCTTTGAAAAACGCGGAACTCGATGTCTATTCGTAACTGCTTATGACTTTACTCTCGTCAAGATATATGATGATAGCAATGGCACTGAAGATTACAATTCTTCTAACATTAGCGCTTTTGCGGCGTTGTTTGGAAGCAGCCTCCAAAGCGCAGGTACCGTTAGTCCTTTCCAAATAACTGATGGTCTTACATTATCTTCTATTGACTATAGTGATTATCCAGTAGCATATTTCAAGGTGGATGACTAATGAGCCAGAGATCTTTAAAGCACGTTCTTGGCTCATATATTGAGTCACTGCATCCGATTATCTATATCCAAAACTTCGACTTCAATTTGGTCGATAGTGCTATCGAGCAAGCAGTTGGTAGTCAAACTAGGATCATTGAGTTTTCCAATGCACTAGGCGCAGTTAACTTTAAGACCAAGAATGCTGAGCTTGCTGAGCCTCAGGGCTTATACGAGTTCTTGTACCTCAATCGTGACGAGGGCTTTGGTTTTGATGATGAGCATGAAAACCTCAATGGCTCTATCTTATTGCTAAAGGATGTACATAATCAGCTCAGCGATCCGCGTATTATTGCCTTTTTACGTGATATTGCCGAAAAGACATTGCACAATCCAAACTATCGTTGCACTGTCATCATCGTCTCAGAAGTAGTTTATATCCCTAAGGAAATTGAGGCTTATGTTACTGTCGTAGATGTGCCTCTACCCGGTCGAAAAGCCATTATGGCGCAAGTTAGAGACTTCATTGCGCTCATGGATCTCACGGTTCCTGAGGATCTGGTAAGTGATCTTGCCCTCTCTTTAAAGGGCCTTAATGAGCATCAGATTCAACAGGTGCTACGCCTTGCCTATCAAGATGGCGGCATGATCACCACTAGCGACAAGAAGCTTATTCTTCGTGAAAAAGAGCAGTTCATCAAAAAGTCCGGCATGCTCGATCTTATCAACGTTAAGGAAAATATTGACGAGATCGGTGGTTTAGCTGTGCTTAAAGACTGGCTCTCCACCAAAGCAAAGATCTTCTCACGCCTCGATCGCGCCATAAAATTTGGTGTGCAAGTACCAAAGGGTGTCATGATCGTGGGCATGCCTGGTTGCGGTAAATCACTAACTGCCAAGGTGTCTGCGCGTATGTTTGGCATCCCTCTAGTGCGTCTAGATGTGGGCCGACTCATGGGCAAATACGTGGGCGAGTCTGAGAACAACATGCGTCGCGCTTTAAAGCTTGCTGAGGCTATCAGCCCTTGTGTGCTGTGGATTGATGAGATCGAAAAAGCTTTCTCCGGCATTGGCTCTGGCAATGGCGGCGGTGAGGTAACCACCAGACTCTTTGGTCAAATGCTCACTTGGATGCAAGAAAAGGAAAACACTGTTTTCATTGTTGCCACTGCTAATGATATCTCTGCCCTGCCTCCTGAGTTTATGCGTAAAGGCCGTTTTGACGAGGTCTTCTTTGTCGATCTGCCAGATGAGTCTGAGCGTCGTATGATTCTCGACATCCATCTAAAGAAGCGCAGAAAGTGGCAAAAACGTCTCGATACAGCTGATTTAGCTACTAAAACCAAAGGCTTTAATGGCGCTGATCTCGAAGCTGTGGTTAATAGCTCAATTGAAAAGGCTTTCATTGAGAATGAAAGAGCCCTCACCAAGGAAGATCTTCTCAATACCATTAAGGTCACCGAGTCAGTTTCAGCCATGCTCGGACCAAAGATTGATGAGTGCCGTGAGAAGGTATCTGAGCTAAAAATTAAGAACGCCTCAAAGAAGCCCGATAGCAGATCAAAGAAGAACGAAGATTATTAGCCAAGCATTTTAATGCTTCATTGCTGAGGCTGTGATTATGAGTAGATATCACAGCCTCGGTCTTATGTGACTTTTTCCTAAGTTAATCGAGCACTTTGCAAGCAAGATAACTAACCTATTAATAGGCAAAATCATGGCAGATCAAAATACAATTGATGTAGGCATGTCTGAGGTTGATGGCGTTGAGGTTCAGACCTTAGTAGTAGATGAGCGCTTTGATCCTAAGGTTCAAGAGGCTGAGGCTATTGCTATCAAAGAGATGCAAAAGGAGTTTGTTCAAAGCTATATCAATAAGCCTGAGACTGTAGATACCAAAGATTGGCTCAAAGCTCAAATGGCAAGCAAGCTTCCTGATACACCTCCTGAGCAAATCAATGCCTATGCAGATGAGATTACCTCAACTCTTGAGACCATCGAGCAAAAGAAAGCTAAGCTTGAAGCTGCAAACAATAATGGCCGTCCAGTAGAGTCATGGTTTTATAATGAACTACGTTCAGCAAATTCAAACTTAAGTGCTCAAGAGGCTGGCAAATATCTGCAAGGTCTTGATGATGCCATTAAGCAAGCCAATGATGAACTAGCTGATACCATCTTAACTAATAGCGGACAAATCAATCAAAACCCAAATCTAGATGGCTTCATTGCAGAGCAGCACCATGTTAATACATTTAACCTCGAAGCCGAGGCTACTGGCAGTGAATACCGCGCTCGCGTGCTCAAGCCTGGTGATAGTGGTTATCGGGCCAACTCTGTAGACATCGTAGTTGAGAACAAAAATACAGGCAAAGTTGCGTCTCGCTATCAGGTCAAATACGGCAAAGATGCCAAAGCCACCGCCGATGCTTTTGAACGAGGTGATTATCGCGGTCAGCAAAAACTTGTCCCTGAAGGACAAGAGGGCGATATCGGCAAGAAGGCCACTACTACCCTTGAGGCACCAGACGGAACAAAGAGCAAGCCTTTATCTAAACAAGAAGCCAAGCGCATGCAAGAAGAGGCGCAAAGCGGCAAAAAGCTTGAATACGACTACAACGACTATAAACTCAAAGATCTTTCCTATGGTATTGCCAAAGAAGCTGGTAAAGCCGCTCTTCTGGCAGCTGCCGTTGGCACTGGCTTTCACGTAGCTAAAAAGCTCTGGGATGGTGAAAAGATTGATGGAGAGGAAGTTGTAGAACAAGCATTAAAATCTGGTGCAGATGCAGGTATCAAACACGCTAGTGCGGGTGCTCTAAAGGTACTTGCTGAGCGTGGCACTTTATCAGTTATCCCAAAAGGAACTTCAGTCTGCGCAATTACTGCCATTGCCTCTATAGCTGTAGATAATACCAAAGTCTTATTTAAAGCGGCTAATGGCGATATCAGTCCAAAAGATGCTTTCTATCAGATGGAACAGAACACGGCTGCGACTGTAGCTGGAACCGTATCAAGCCTAAAAGGAATGGCTATAGGCTCAGCTATAGGCATGGTATTAGGCCCAGTTGGCGCATATGCTGGTGGTCTTATTGGAGGCGGTGTCGGCTACATGGCTGGCTCTACAGTCGGCCGAGTCGTGACTAAAGCTGCGCAAAAGGTTCGTGAAGTAGCTGTAAAAGCAGTCAGCACTGCTGCAAAGGCTGCTGTTAAAACGGCATCTGCTATTGGCAATGCCGTGGTCAGCGGCTTAAAGAGTGTTGCTGGCGCTTTCTTCTCCTAGTTATAAGAGGACTTAAGTGCCATAGCTTGAATCAAGCTCTGCCACAAAGTTCAGGCCGATTAGCTAGCTGCAGATAGTTGTTTGTAGACACTTTAACCTATCTGCAGCTTAGATAATTGGACTTGCCATGAGATCACAATAAGCGCATATCTAAAGCATTAGCATCTTGTTAAGACAGAATTTGTTTAGCAAGGAGCTAATGCTTTTTTCATTGGTACGGATGACGTGACTAAATGGTCACATCAAAACTGCCCATTATTTGCTATTGCCACATACTAAGCTAAAGCAGCATAGGCACTTGTCCATAGCATGAGCCTACTCTTTGCTTGGCAAAAGCTGGCTGTTAACAGTGCCATCTTCATTTAGCTTATCTGAAACATACACAGTTTTTGAGCTGCCATCGGCATTAATTGCTTCAATTGCTCCCACCTGTCTCAGATCATTACTAAATACGACGCAGTAGCGATATGGATTAGGGTTTTCTAAGCTTAGACCATATCTCTTGTCGATGACCTGTTTGGTGCCTTCGGCAAGCTTTGTGAGTATGTTTTCACCGTGGCGAGCAAGCTTAAACTCAAATACAGTATCTTCAACCAAGATATTGAGGTCTGGCTTATAGACAACTAAATCAGCACGCCCTAAGACGTAGTGAACCTCGCGAGCAACACCAATACCAGAGAATTTAATGGCGATGTAGCAAAAGCCAGTTACCACATTTTCGCGATTATTAGGTGCAAATAAGTCCTCAGGTGCAAGATTTAATATCAAGTTAATCTGCTTTGCTAAACTATGCCCACCCTCATGGAAGCTAGCAAAAAGACTATCTCTGTTGTCAAAGAAGGTTTGGAGTTTTTCATAAAGCTTGTGTTGTGCCGGTTCTTTATAGAATGAAGGCGACATTACAAATTTAGTGAATGTTTTGGCAACCTCATAATTTGCAAGACCTATGTATGCAAACTCTCCTTCAACTCGTTTAATGCTTAAGTAGCCTGATTGGAACAAGACGGCAATTGCACATTCATCATTTATATCGTCTAAATTGTCAATCTTAAAGATTAATGAATCAATATCAACTTTAATCAGATGAGCATCGTAATCATTGAGTTGTCTATCATTAAGATCCAGCATGAATACAAGATTCATTGATTCAATAACTTTCAACAACTCAGGACTATTTTGTTCAATAGATTCAAAGAAGTCTGGATACAACCTCTTCAACACTTTTGATTTAACAACTTGAGAACATGTTCCGAAGAGCTTAAAAATGAAGGAATTCTGAGCGCCTGTGCCGCTCCAGTAATTAATAAACCCATTTATTGGGCGAGTCAGAAAAGAAGAAACACTAACTGGACTGAATACATTTTTGCTTCTGTTATCTCGATTCCCAAGCTGAGTAAAAAGATAGCCATCATAGAAATAGCTAAGTTTTGCCATCAACTCATCATAGTCCAAATCTAGAACTTCTTGTGCGTTTTTAAGCTCTGGAGCAAAATAGTGCTCTATCTCATCTTGAGTGTAGCCGCAACAAGTAGCGTATTCATCATTAAGAGAGATATTCTTAAACTGATTAGCACCAGAGAAGATGGAAGTCTGCGCGTATGAACTGACTCCTGTAACAAAAACCCACCTAAAGTACCTAAGAGCCTTGATTGATGAGAAAAACTCTATGAATTCTAATCTTATTTTGTCAAAAAGTTCAGGATTATTTAGGCTTCTAGTCAAAGGAGCATCATACTCATCGATCAATAGCACGACCTTTTTAGAAGATAATGGGAGATCTCCATCTTTTAGCTCTGGATGTTGGGATAAAAAAGCCTCATCTGTCAGCTTCTCTAGGCATAATTTGATTAAAATCTCGAAACGCATAGCTACACGTATATTTGTTGGGATTTCAACGCCAAAGTAAGAAGCATACAAATCGAGATCTTGTCCAAACTTTTGCTTAAACTGCTCTTCTGAAGATACTACAAACTTACTCCAGTCAAAGCGAAAGACAAAATAGCGCTCAGTCAATGGCCAATGATCGTAGCAGTAGAGACCTTCAGTGCCTACAGTACCTTTAGAGAACAAATACTCTAAGGTTGAGACCATGGTGCTCTTGCCCATGCGACGAGGTCTTGTGAGCAGGAAAGATCCGCGTCTTTTTGCAAGTTCACAAGCGAATTTAGTCTTATCAACATATACCGTGTCACCTGCTATAAGATCATCAAAAGGAATTAAATCACCATCGGTTATGAATCTTGTCTCCATTGGCAGCCCCGTTTTTGACTTGAATGAAACATAGCATCTTTAGATATTATAACGCTTTAGCTAAGGCATAGGTTCAGCAAAGCGCCTTATTTCATGGCAAAGATGAAGTAACTTAAATCAACAATAGAATTAACAGAAGTACATCTTTACTAAGAGAAACATTCTGCTCATCTTGAATGCGTCTAACGACAGTTCGATGCACCAATTCCCTGCCTATAACAACTCTCTTTGGCCTGTGCCTTATTCATTCAGCTTATCTGAAACATACACTGTTTTTGAGCTACCATCGGCATTCATTGCACTGATGGCAGCTACTAGCCTCTGATCTAGGCTTATTAGCACGCAATAGCGATATGGATCTGTTACTGCAGGGCTTTTATCTGAGTCATTTTCCTGGGGCTGTACTGATGATGCCTTAAGCTGTTTGAGTTCTTCTTGACTATTGGCAAGCTTAAACTCAATGACAATATCCTCAGCCACATCTGCCAATTCGCCCTGATGAGGCTGATAGATAATTACCTTGGCCTGATCTGCGTCCAGCTTAACATCGCATTTCCTTACAATGGCTTGGAATTTCAAGACCCAGTAGCTAAAGAAGGCAAGCTGCTTTTCACCACCATCTCTAGTGAGTAGGCTATCAGGGACAGTATTTAGTATCCCCTGAAAATACTTGCCTATATTGGATTTGCCTTTGTGCAGCCGCTCAAAAATATCTAAGCGGAGCTCCTCAAGAGACGCCAGCATTTTTGCAAGATTATAGTAAGTGCTTTTGATAAAGCTTCCTTCAGAATTAATAACTGATACCAGAGACTTTGTAGCGTCGTAATTGGCAAGACCTAGGTATACTTTGTCGTCATCAACATGCTTAATGGCTAAGTATCCAGCCTGGTACAGGATAGCAATAGCATTATCAATAGTGAAAAGCTCATCTTCAGATAAGTCGACCTTTAGTGAATCTGCATCCTTGCAAAACAAGCGATCTTTGTCCTGAGGTTGATCATGTGAAAGTAGCTCAAATAGGAAGAATGGCGACCAAGCTTCGATGAACTCATTCACCTTAGGATCACTGAGATCTAGTGAGTCAAATACACTCTTGTAGAGCTTCCTCAAGAGCTGCCTATTAATCTCTTGTGAGCTGAGAAATATCAGCTTTAACAAGAAATCAGAACCACCACCTGTCTTACCCCAGTAATTATCAAAGCCATCTGATGGATCGCTCAAGAACGAGGAAACACTAACTGGGTTAAAGAGTTTATGAGTATCATTATGACTGTCATGGAGACTATTGAAAAAGTACCCACCATAGTAATAACTAAGCTTATTCATTAGCTCGTCACGACTAAGGTTAAACTCTTGTTGAGCATTCTCTAGCTCTGGTGCAAAGTAATGCTCAAGTTCCTCTTGAGTATAGCCGCAGCTGGTGGCGTATCTTGGATCGAGTGAAATGTCTATAAACTGATTTGAGCCACCGAAGATGGAGCTCTGCTTGTATGAGCTTATACCCGTAACAAATACGAAGCGGAAGCCTATCTTCTTGATGGTTGCAAATAGATGACAGTAAAACTCTTGAAGCTCATGAGGATCTCTATTCGTTTCTAAATAATGCGTAAGCGGAGTGTCATACTCATCAATTAGTAAGACTACCTTATCCGTGGATAATGGCTGATCCCCATCCTGAAGCTCAGGGTGGTCTGCTAGAAAGCTCTTATCCGATAGCTTCTTCACACTCTGAGCAACTAACTGCTCAAAACATACGTGTATAGGATCATCTTGAGAGATCTCAACGCCAAAATAACCTGCATAGTTCTTCAATTCACTACGGAACTTATCTCTTAGCGAGTCTATTGAGGTGATATCAAATAAACTGAATACAAACTTGAAGACGAAATAGCGCTGAGTCTCTGGCCAATGATCGTAGCAGTAGAGACCTTCTGTGCCTACCATGCCTTTAGAGAACAAATACTCTAAGGTTGAGACCATGGTGCTCTTGCCCATGCGACGAGGTCTAGTTAATAAGTAACACTCTTCTCGCTCTGCCATAAAACAGGCAGCTTTAGTCTTATCAACATAGACAAATTTGTCGTGAATAAGCTGACTAAATGATTTATAAAAACCTGAGGCAATTTTTCTTGGCACCATAATCATACCTCGTACATTAAGCTAGCGATGCTGCTTACATAGTATAAGCCCTTTAACACGATGTCAGCTGAAATAGCTAACTAGATCTTCATATAATGCTCAGGATAACCACGCAAATATCATGTTTGCTTGTGTTCGTTTAGCAACAGCCTATTACTGGGATTTCCATTCCCTGTTGCTGGCTATACAGATGATGTTCAGCTTCATGCTGGTGGACGGGGATCAGCCCCAGCGCCTGTGCAAGCACTGATAGAAGGTGTTTCTGGGCAGCAGGTCCAACGCCGCCTTTTGCAGCCCACGGTTCAAAAATCAGTACAATGTCTACAAGAGCCGGACGGATGGAGGTAACCAGGAATGAGCAAGGAACAAGGGCTGACCTCGTATGAAACCAGAGAAATCCTCTTTTACAAGACCGAAAACGGAGAAGTGCGGGTGGAAATCCTGCTCTTTCAGGAAAACCTCTGGCTGACACAGGCAAAAATGGCAGAGCTGTTCGATGTACAGAAAGCAGCCATTTCCAAGCATCTGAAAAAGATTTTTGAATCCGGCGAACTGAACGAGGATTCAGTTGTTTCCAAAATGGAAACAACTGCGGCGGACGGGAAACGGTATCAGACCAACTATTACAATCTGGACGCCATTATCGCTGTGGGGTATCGTGTGACCTCCAAAAAGGCGACCATGTTCTGCATTTGGGCGAACCGGGTGTTGAAAGAGTTCATCATCAAAGGTTATGTGATGGATGACGCACGGCTGCGGGAGCCAGAGAACTTTTTCGGCAAGGATTATTTCGAGGAACAACTGGAACGTATCCGGGAGAGCGAGAGAAGGTTCTACCAGAAAATCACGGACATCTATTCCCAGTGCAGCTCCGACTACGATGTGGAAAGCCCCATCACAAAGGAGTTTTTCGCCAATGTGAAGAACAAGCTCCACTATGCGCTCCCCCATCATACCGACGCCGAGATCGTATATGGCCGTGCCGACAGTACCAAGCCCAACATGGGGCTTACCACATGGAAAAACGCACCCAAAGGCCGTATTTGCAAATCGGATGTCGCCGTCGCCCAAAACTATCTGAACGAAACTAAAATGCGAAACCTGAACGAGATCGTCACCATGTACCTTGACTATGCAAAACGGCAGGCCCGCCGAGGAAATGTCATGTATATGGCCGATTGGGTCAAGCGGCTTGACGCATTTTTACAGTTCAACGAGGAAGATATTCTGCATGATAAAGGCAAGGTGATCGCTGCCATCGCCAAAGCCTTTGCTGAGAAAGAGTTTGAAAAGTTCCTGGTATTGCAGGATCGGACCTATCAGAGCGACTTTGACCGGCTGGTTGCGGAAACTTCGGATGATCTGACAGAATAACCATATATACATCAAAGCCCACGCCACCGGTCTCTTTCTGGCTGCGTGGGCTTTTTCGGCCATCGCTTATTTCTTGTTTTGCAGCTGTTCATGGGCCTCCTGCTGGACAATCAGCCCCTCCGAAAAGCCATACTTGAAATGGCTCTCACTTTCCTCGCACTGAGCGATAGCGTTCTGCGCCCGGAGTTCCTCCACAAGAGCGTAGTCCTCTTTGCTGAGCCGCTGGGATAGCTGCTCCATCAACGCCGCACAGGTTTGAATCGCCTTGCGGTATTCCTGGGATGTGGGAACAACGGTTTCACAGGGATAAAACTCCCCGTTATACATGGCTTCGAAAATCATTGCGTTCCCTCCCTCAACAGTAGACCAACTTCGCCAGGACGATTTCCTCGGCCCTGTTGTGGATGGAGTTCATGGAGCGCACCCATGCCATCTGGTCGGCAGATTTCAGGGCTTGCGTGACGCCCTCTTGCTGCATCATGGCTTTTTCGATAATTTCCAGCCGCTCCCGGCAGGCGGTGTCGATTTCCTCCAAATGAGGAAACAGCTTTTCAGTGACAATAAGGAGTGCCATATTCATGTAGCTTAACTACCTCACATACCCACTTGAAGGGGCCGTAGTCGTTAATTGCGCTGATGGTTGCAACGACAACAGCTCTTAGCTTAGCTTGCTGTTGTGATATATTTTCAAAGCTACAGGACTTATATTATTGCCATAGAGCTCATAAGCATTTGAAAGAAGCGCGATACGTGCAAATACAAATGTGGATAAAAGGGATAGAATTGCCTTTTGCAAGTTGAAAAATTAGATCACGTTCTAATTATTTGACAGCGGAAAACAATTAGTTAGCTAAGTGCTAGTAATTTCAATTACAATGCTCTAAAAATTTTCACTCACTACCGTATTGGAAAATCTGCATGACCGTCATGCAGCTTTAGAAGACAAAGGGCCCCAACACTTTGGAGCCCCACATTGCTTCTCTAATAGAAAAAGGTGGCGCACTTTTGCAAAGGCTATGTTTAGCTTTATGATTCGCGCTCGTAGTTATGAGTTTGTGTAGTGAGTTGCAGCTATAGTATCAATGCTGCCTGAGGTGATGGGACTTGTATTAATTTGCGAGCTGCAAGACCCACCCGTAGTTATGAAGTTTTTTTGGTAGTGCGCTTGTTTATCTAACAAGCTTGGATAACTACTAGAGGTGATGGGCCTTGTATAAATTTGCGAGCTGCAAGACCCATCCGTAGTTATGAAGATTTTTATGTCGTGCGCTTGTTTATCTAACAAGCTTGGATAACTACTAGAGGTGATGGGCCTTGTTAAGTTTTGCGAGCTGCAAGACCCACCCGTAGTTATGAAGATTTTCCTTTCGACTCATCTAATGGATGAGCTTTCTAATAAAAGACTGCCTATGGCCTTTATGTAGCATGAAATGCTTGCCTATCTAAGCAGACTCCTTAGTGTCTTTCGTATACTCAGCTGTACGAATATTTAAGTGCATATGGTGCTTGGTCACTATGCACTTATTTTTTTGCTCCTAAGTTTTGTTAGGAGTTGAGATTAGCAAGCTTTAACTCTGCTAAATCTCTTATAAAGCGGTATTACTAAGTAAGCTCAATAGCTTGTATACAGAGCCTACTTGAGTAAAAGGCCTTACTTGACGCTCATTACCTTGTCAAAGCAAGAACGCACTTGTGTGTCCATATTGCTATAGTTAGCAATGATCTCTTTAGCTATGTCTTTAGCGCTCCAGAGTTTTAATGAAGCGTCGTTTTGCTTAGCTGCAGCTAAAGTCTTCTCAGTAAAGCCAGCAAGGGATACCAGTAATGAGTGCTTAGTGCCATAGATAGTCATAACCTCTTTGGCAATCTCAATCATAGGCTCGGTTAATGGGCGGGCGCTTTGCTTTATCTGCACACTTACTTTGACATTGCTTGGAGTTGAGACAATTAAGGTCGCGCTGCGTGAAGTGCTCTCAGCACAGCAACGAGTCTTAAAGCCCTTTGCGTCAAATAAGTTTTGGAGTAACTTTTCTAAGTTAATCTCTTTAGTTGAAACTTTAGAACACAGCATCTGAGCTACTAAGTCTTCTTTGCTCATGCTCTTTGGTTTGTTAAAGTCGCCGTGACCAGGTAAATCATTACGTGCATTTGCTCGTGGACTAATAATCTTAGTTGTAGCAAATGCGCTTGCCTTGGCCTTCTCTAAGCTTATAGCGTGATGGGAAAGCTTATGATCTGCCGCAGCAATCTTGTTCACGTACTCTGACAAATCATGGCAGGAGCGTTGTTTACCTGCTTTTGAGTCTGTCATGTACATTTTTACATCCTCTTGATGGTAACTTCAGTCTATTTAGCTATAACTCAAGGCCAATCTATGTATTCGTGTATTCTGACAAGCTTTTTAAAGAAGCAAGTCGTGATGATGCTCTAGCGGTCAGTTTAGCTACCGCTTCTTTGTAAAGGCCTAATATCCAAGAACTTCTCTTTGATATTTGAGTATGGCTATTAGTGCAATAGTCTGATTTGAACAAGCTCTAATTGATAGCAACCTTAATATTGCTCAATGCGCTTGTTGTGCATGCTTAATTAAAGAATAGGAAAAAGCTAACGACGGAGGGGAAGACTCAAGCTACAAGAGTTTTAGTAAGTTGACTAACTCATAGCCTATAAAGGTCTTAACAGCCTTATGTCAGTTTGTCTAGGCAAAGCATCATTATTAAATGCTGCACTAGCGCCTATTCTTTTTTGAATTCTGTAAATTGCTCTGCGTGTTAGAAATAGCCTGTAAGCTAAACCATCGCGTTAAAGAGCAAAATATCTGCTTGCCAAATGTTATGCACATTTGACAAGCAGCTAACTCTCTTATGTTTGTTTGCTGTATCTATTCTTTACAAAAACGCGCCGAACTTCACTAGCTTCAATCTTTGTTCCTAGATACTGAATCACATAGTAAGATTTTTACGTCTTAGATGCAAGTACTTGATTAATAAATTTTTATCATCATGTTCAAAGATAGCCTATTTATCACATTTTAATGCGTAACTAGATACTACACAATCGCTCGCTATAGATACTACAAAGCTGTATCTAACTTGATACAACATTTTGGCCTGAAAAGCACGCAATCTTGATACAACATTTTTACCGCCTTACTACATCAAAACTTACAAAATTTTTGCGATAGCCATCACAATGTATAGAACATTGTTTAAAAAGCCATAACTTGCTCGAATCGTGTCTTTTTTCTCTCATTTCTCTATAAAAGTTTGGTCTTCAAGCCAAGCGTATTGTTTATAGTCGCGTTTAGACGCCATCATTCCCCAAGTACACCTTCTGTCTAGCCTATACACCCTGCTCTCTCAAAGCCTGTATTCATGCCCTTTCATGCAGCAAAACGCCTAGTTAAGTCCTCGTGTTGCAACTTGCCTGCAACCAATGGTTTTAGCGCCAAATATGGCCTATCTCAGCGTACATTTGCGATAGCCATCGCAAAAACTTTAGCCTATATATGCGATTTATGACTTTTTATGACGGGGATCGCAAAACTCTTTAAGACCCTATCCTCAAATTTTTTACTCGCCTACAAAGTGCTTATTTATGCGGTATCTAGGCACTTAGGTATGCCTTAGATATATATGCGCTTGCGTAAATAAATCAGTTTTGCGATAGCCATCGCAAAAGCTTTATCAATTCGACTTTACAGTGCATGCCATCGACTAGTGCTTAGGAGTTGAACTATGGCAAGCGTAAAAGAAAGTTCCAACAAGCTATCTCAAGCAGTACTGTGCCCATCTGCCTATATACAAGAGGACAAGCCTAGCAAGCTTTGCGGGTTTGAAGATGACAAGTGGTGCAGCTCTAAACTCAAAGGGGATATCTATGACTCTCAGGAGCTTTCTTTAGATGATGTAACTAAGCTTGGTCAACTTAGTCCAAGCAAGGGCAGGATTAACTCACTGCGTAATGTCCGCCTCCTTAACCTGCGCCCTCACGGCAATAAAGTCTCTGCAGTGTTAGCAGCAGATCAGAGTACTGAGCACATTGAGACTTGCGATCATGTCAGTCTCATGGCTGCACCTTTATATGCCCATCAGTATCTTGAGCAATTGATGCAAACAAATTACTTGCTAGAAAACTCAAATGCTGCCTCGTCATGCCACAAGGACACTGCTAGTCGTCGTTTTTCAAGCATTGCACAAGAACATATTGCTCAGCATTCAGACTTTAAGAAGCTCTCCACTTGTTATGGCAAGCGTACTTTAGTTCATAAAGTAAGCTGCATAGAGTCGCCTCGTACCTCAGCTGAGATTGAAAAAGCTTTCTCTGGCAAGGATAGTTCTAAAGGATCCACCGCAAACAAGATTATTGATCCCCATGCTTGTGTAGATCAGAGTTTCAAAGCTCTATTCACTAGGCCGGAGCTGTGCTCACCGACTGATTTAGAGTCTGCCAATGCCTTTTATCAGCACCACGATCTCACTGACGCAGCCCAAGATCATCGTGCTGCTTGTAAGCTTGCAGTGCCTCGCCATGATCTTAATACCGCTCGTACTCAGACATTAATGGCAGAGAACACTAAAGAGACCGTCTCTTTAGCTAGCCAAGATCTTCGTGCTCATCATGCATCTTCTGTTGCTATGTACCCTGCTAATGTCGCTCTACATGATCATAGCTTCCATCATGGCGATGATCCTGCCTTTGCAGATTCTGCTGATAATCATCAGTATGACTTTGTGTTTATGGCCGATGAGCTCGAGCTGTGCTACATCAATTGCTTGTACTTAGTCAGCTTTAATGAGGGTGAGGCTATGCGTCCTTACAAGCCTCTCAATACCAACAGAACTCGTCCGATGCGCTTAACTAAGCTGCAGATGGGCTTAAAGATCCCTCGTTATACCTACGCTCTATGTCATATCGACAACTGCAGCTATACATTTGAAGAGGTGGTCTTAGGCCTGGCCATTGGTGAGCTTTACTCTATGTTCACCTGTCTGAATGACTATGGCTATTTATATGATCAGCTTGAAGATGAGAAGGTAGCTAAACGCAAGAATCTGCCATCAGCACTCTTAGAAAGATTCATTAACCTCAAGCAGGAGTCTGCAACTAACCATATCTATGTACATGATGGCCATAAGCATGATGATCCTTCCCATAAACCTAAGCTGCCTAAGCTGGATGCACAACGAGCCCATCAGCCTCAGTTAGATGTAAATAGAACCTCAAAGCCTAAGTTAGATGCCTCAATAGCGCATCTACCTCAGCTAGACGTCTACCAAGATAATCAAGCACAGTTAGTCTCTAACAGACCTACTCAAGCCACCATAGCTGTTCATAGACCAGGCTTTAGCATCTATCCTCTAAAACAAGCTAACTTAGATAATGAGTTTAGCTTAATAAGCCGCTATCCATACAATGGCAGGCTTAGTTTAATGGAGCTGCAGCATGGGGCTAGACGCAATGTAACTTTTAGCTTTGGTAAGCATAATGAAGTCTTAATTAGCTGCATTCCGCTATCTAAGCAGAGTTACAAAAACTATAAAGAGCATGACAGATCAAGCCTTGATAGCTTGGCTACATCTGCTTACAAATCTCCGCTCTCATTACTTTCGATCCCCGATCGCCTATCTAAGACCCATTATGAGATTGAGCTTAGTGATGGTATAGCGATCCAAAGTCAGCTCTTTAGTGCCAAAGCCTTTGCTCTACAGTGCAGTAAGTATGACCGTTTAGGACTTGCCGTAACCTTTGGCGCACTCAAAAGAGAACATTTAGCTCGCCGCTTAGATAACCGTCTGCTTGAGGAACTTAAGAAGCATTTAAGTGTCTCAGCTATTGCTCAATACATCATCGATACTGCCTCAAGCAAGGCTCGCCTCAATCCTGACATTCTTGAGGCCATCTTTGTGAAGGCTCGTGAGCTTAACTATATATCTAAGCTTTACGGACCACGTGGCTCAGAGTATCAAATAGCTTTATTTGACGATCATATTGAGATCATCAAAGGCCACTATTATGGCCTCGGTACTAAATATTTAAGCACCATCCACGGTCGCTATCGAGGCGTCGCCTATACGTACCAAAGCAATGAGTTCAATCCCCTGCATCTGCTGAAAGGAAAAGTGCATGTATCTAACATCGATAACAAGTCGCTGATCCTAAACCTCATCGATAGCGAATACTCAGTTGACGAACTACATGCATCTTACAAAGATTATAAAGAGATCGGCACAAGCCTCATACCGCTTAAATACTAGGCTCTCAGAGCATCAAGCATCTTGATGGTCATACATTGAGATGCTATGCCGTGAGCTAGCGATGCAGCGATCTCGCTATGTAGTGAGATCGCGCTGCAGCTAGATCGCTACAAGCAATGCCGCGCCATACATGCTATAAGAGCACACGCTTGTTCAATGCCACATGTTGGCATCTAATGATACTCAAGCTAACCTTGCGCTAAGATCGCCGCCTTTTATTTAAACGACTACCCACATTACCACCCACTACAGGAGATAGCGCACTGCTGCGCCCCACAAGGTGCTACTACGCGCTGTATATTGATGAAAGCTACTCCACAGACATTTGATGATCTTAAGATCAGCGCTACTTTTTCAGTATCAGATCAAAACTACTCTCCCATGGCATTAGGAGCCATGATCTGTGCCCCGCATTTTATTGCTGCACCTGCACAGCTCAAGCTGTGTCTGAACAATAAAAACAGCTTCAATCTAATTGATAACTTCCAGCGCTGTAACCGTCGCTACCACCCTAACTTTCGTGGCCAGGTAAATCGTGAAAAGCAACTCTCTCTTGAGACTTTAGCCCGTTTGCCTAATGATGCAAGCCAGGCAAGCTCAAAGTCTGCCTCTATAAAAGTAAGCGCTAAGAGTAATTGCAATCAGACCTCATCCAATTGTAATCAGGCCTTATCCAAGAGAACAAACGATGAGAACAAGACCAATAAGTCTCAAGCCTATGGCTGTGAGCATGCCGCAGATAGCGCTGCATCAAGCCAAGCCTACAAGCAGGAGAACACCCAAGCTTTAACAAGTGCTAGTGCTTTTATCTCATCAGACCCATACGATTTTGCTTGGTCAGCCCCGATCCCTGACTTTACCTCAGTAAGCAAGCTTATGCACTGTCATGAAGTGCTCAGCTCACCTAAGCAATCAGATGACTATAGAGGCAAGAAGATCACTAGTGCTGCAGCAATTAATCAAACTTGCGCTGGTTTTAACGGACTCAATTCAAGCGCAGATGATGCCTATATCGAAGGTAATGCGCTTAATTTATTGGCCTGCAAGAGCATGCAGGATCTTAAAAACATACACCAAGCTCTTAGCGAGGATGCTGCAACTGCTGCCAGTGATAACAATGCAGAAGATGTATGCCATGACTTAGCATCATACCTTTATCAGAGCCATGAGCTAGCTATTACTTCACCAGAGCTAATTGCACAGCTTTATAACGCTTGCTCTGATCTTAGTAAGGATCAAGTTTCCAACTACTTAGAACATGATAGCGATGGTGATGCTTGCAACGCTCTAAACAGCCTGAATCTGTATATTGGAAGATTAATTGAGCATGATCCAGAGACTTTAAATAAGCTTATCTTACAAAGCACTTGCAATCTGCAAGGCATAAGTGCAGTTTGCCAAGATCAAGATGTACCTAAGCACGTGCCAAATCTCAGCTCCCTTTTCTCACAAAATCAGAGCTCTGATAATGACTATAGCGCTACTGACCATATGGCCATGATCTCATTACGTGCTGCGCTAAAGGCTCAGCAAGCTAAGCGCAAGGCAAACAGTGATAAGCGCACTACTAAAGAGAATCACAAGACTGAGGATGAGCTCTTATTAGAGCAACTGAATGGCTCCAATGAGCTTGAAGTACTCAACAATTACCGCATGACCTTCAACTACTCATTACGTAGTAACTATCCAGAGATTGGTCCTTTTAACCAAGATCTTGCCCATTGCGATGAAGCACAAGAACACACAGACCCATCCACAAGATCACAGGCATCACAGCCATTAGATAAGCCTAAGGCACCTTTAATCAATAACATGTCGCAAAATACAGAAAGCGTGCCTCAAGAGAGCCTGAATAAGGCTACAGAAACTCAAGACACTGCCAACTGCTCTCACTGCGCTACAGAGGCTTTACAAAGCTCATCAGAGACAAAGACACGCTGTAATAAGAAGGGTAAGCGCAATGCTAAGCAAGCTGCTGTAGAGACTGATGGGCCTATATCCTTTGCACTCGAGAGCTTTGTAATGAATAAGCTCAATGACAAAGGCGCAAGATCCCAAACACCGAAAATTAAAAAGCATAGCTTCGTCAAAAAGCACGCCTAGCAATGAGCTCAGGGCCTAGCAATGAGCCCTGGGCCAATCAAACCCATTCTGGCTGCAGACTCTTGTAATAGCTTAAGATCTCAGTCTTAACTTAAGTAGGCAACAAAATTAACCTTACTGTAAGCTATTTTGCATCTTTTGCCATGAGGCGATTTTAGTATCTATCACCATGAATTAAGCCGCTAGCATACGCCTCTTAGGGCACACACGTCGATTTTTTGTGACTAAGCTAGCAAGTTGATAACAATTGCTTTGATTGAACTAAATTAGTTTGGCAGCATTTTCACTCTCAAACAAACCATATGCTTGCATAGAGCTTTGTTTAATTTTGCTCTTAAATTGTTCTAAATTCGATCTTAGGCCTCTTGTGTGTCGTATATGTTATCAAT
The DNA here is from genome assembly GCF_000482845.1 of Anaerobiospirillum succiniciproducens DSM 6400. Classification (GTDB taxonomy): domain Bacteria; phylum Pseudomonadota; class Gammaproteobacteria; order Enterobacterales; family Succinivibrionaceae; genus Anaerobiospirillum; species Anaerobiospirillum succiniciproducens. The sequence continues at coordinate 49,597 of NZ_AXWV01000006.1, read as the reverse complement.
ATCGTATACAATTACACGAGTACAAAAGATTTGTGTTTTACAAAGAAGCAAGATTTCTCCTAAGCTTTAATGTTTGCTTAGTAGAACATTATCCATTGTCACATTTTTAATTGCCTGTTAAGGCATGACGCACATCATTTTCTCATGTGCTTAAGAGATCATGCTATGATCTAAAACGTGTGATAGTTTTTTAATCGTCTAAGGTTTTGATTATGGTTAAGCCACCTGCAGACAGCACCATCTCTTGGTTCGTTAGTCAGTGTCATATTCACAAGTATTCTCAGAAAAGCACCATCATCCACGCTGGTGAAAAGGCTGAGACTCTGTACTACATTGTTAAGGGCACCGTAGTTGTATTGATCAAAGATCACGACGGCCACGAGATGATCCTGACCTATCTTAACAAGGGCGATTTCATCGGCGAACTCGGTCTTTTCAACGAGTCTGAGGAAAACCCAACCCGTACTGCTTGGGTAAAGGCCAAGACTGCTTGCGAAATTGCTGAGGTTTCCTACAACAAGTTCAAGCAGCTCGTTCAGGTTAACCCTGAAATCTTAATGCGTTTAAGCCAGCAGATGGCTGAGCGTTTAGCTGATACCTCTAAGAAGGTATCTAACTTAGCCTTCCTCGACGTTACCGGTCGTATCGCTAAGACTCTGTTAAACCTCGCTCACCAGCCAGAGGCAATGACTCACCCAGACGGCATGCAGATCAAGATCACCCGTCAGGAAATTGGTCAGATCGTTGGCTGCTCTCGTGAAACCGTTGGTCGTATCTTAAAGATGATGGAAGAGAACCACCTCATCCATGCTCACGGTAAGACCATCGTAGTTTACGGCACCCGTTAATTTCCATAAGCCAAGCACCCTTGGCTTACAAATACAAAAGCCCAGTTTTGCTGGGCTTTTGTATTTGTACCGACCAAAAATCACACCGCCACAATCATTTACCTGCCACTACATCATAGCGCCACCAAAAATACCAGCCCAGAGCCGTAGCACCTGCCTAAGTTAAATACTTAAGCCCCTATCCGTATTACGACGCAGCCCCAAGCTAATCTAGAATCTGCCGCATTGCATCGCCACAGTCCGTCTTCTAACTTACAGCAACGTTATGCCCCAGTTTTAAATGCTATGACTTAGCAAAGAACATCTTGAACCTATCGCCCTCAACACCAGCGATGATCCAAACAAAGCTTTATAGCACGCCTAAGATAATCAATAGCTCTAGAATTAAGCTACCTCATCGCCAAAAGTTCTGAATCACCAAGAAATATGGTTCGCGCCCAGCTTATTGCCTAGTCTTGCACGTAAGCTAAAGATAAGCCCTTTTCACGTCATCATAACTAGCTATTAAGACATACTCTCAGGCGAAAAAGGCAAGTAATGTGTCTGACACCATCAGCAAATGTAGACTTTTGAGTAGACAAGATCGCATAGAAGTGTGCATTACATCAGCTTTGCAGTGCTGATTTGTTCCCTTATCATGTCAATTTGCTTCCTTGTGCTATACTATGCACGGATTTTTGCACGAGACTAGCAAAAGTTTTAGATATTTGGCTTATATACGCCATCTATGCTTTAGTCTTGCAGCAGAATACCTATTTACCAATACGGCTCTGATCTTGTTTGCCCCCTATGCTAAGGTTTTAGACAGGGACTCAACGTTCACCTTAAGCAGAGCTTGTATCTACAGGAGTTAAAAATGGCATCACTGTGTGAACGCGGCGTTCATTCATTCAATAAAGAAGACCTTCTTGCCTGTTCAAGAGGTGAGTTATTCGGACCTGGCAATTCACAGTTACCAGCTCCAAACATGCTGATGTTTGATCGCATTACCTCTATTCGTGATGACGATGGCGAGCATGGTCTTGGCCAGATTACAGCAGAGCTCGATATTACTCCTGAACTGTGGTTCTTTGATTGCCACTTCCCAGGTGATCCAGTTATGCCTGGCTGCTTAGGTCTCGACGCTATGTGGCAGTTAGTTGGCTTCTTCTTAGGCTGGCGTGGTGGTCCTGGTAAGGGCCGTGCATTAGGCGTTAAGTCAGTTAAGTTCAAGGGCGAAGTTTTACCAGGCTGCAAGAAGGTTACCTACGTTATCGACATGAAGCGTATCGTAGCTCGTGGCAAGCTCCACATGGGCTTTGCTGATGGCAAGGTATTCGTTGACGGTCAGCACATCTACACCGCCGAAGATCTGCAGGTAGGCCTCATTCCTCCTCAGGCTTAATCGCTAGCACCTTAGTGCCCTTAAGCTTGAAAAAGTGCCCTCAAGCGCTGCAATTAAGCAGCATTCGAGGGCATTTTTGTTTCTAGCGCCACTCACCCTACCTCAAGCCAAGCCTCAATATCCTTATATATACTCACTAGAGGCGATCTCAAAGCGCCTCTTATCCCAATCTCACATCCACCCCAGATCGGGACTCAAGGCAATATGCCTACAACGCTCGTCTTACCATACATAGCCTCAAAATTAAGACATAGGCACTTACAACGCTTGTCTTACTATGCATAGCCTAGACTCAAGGTATTGGTACTTACAACGCTTGTCTTGCCATGCTTGTAATTAATCTTATGCTCAGATATGGCCTATTGCTTGAGATGCATGCAGAAAATTGCTGTAGTTTTAATATGGCGATCTTAACTGTTTTGGGTATTCGAACGAGATGTGTTGGGATCTGCTATGAATTGCTAGATCAAAAAGGATGGAGCCTCAAAGTGGCTTGTTTTATTGCGGGCATAAAAAAAGCACCTTACGGTGCCTCTTTTAGATGGTCGGTGATGTAGGATTCGAACCTACGACCCACTGCTCCCAAAGCAGTTGCGCTACCGGACTGCGCTAATCACCGATGGGCGCTATTATATGTAATGCCTGATCCCGTGTCAACACTTTATTTGAAAATTATGCTGCACAAGCAATAAAGCTTGCACAGCATAACTCTTCCTAGCATAGCCAGTACTTTTAGCCCTAATTTTCTTGCCATTTTTTGAAGATCTTTGCTAAGGGCGAGTTCTGTATGAAATACGGAGAAAGTAGCTGTGCAACTTTAATATTTGCCAAACCAAGAAACGCAATTTCATCTTTGATGGCTTTGATAGTTAAATAGCCTTCTTGAAACAAAATGAGGATAGCTTTGGCTGCATCAATATCCGCAACACTATCGAGCTTATCCTTTAGCCTATTGACATCAACTTCTAAAAGTTTATCACCACCCTGGCCAAACATATCATATTCTCTATCAAGCAACATAACCGAAGTCATAGAAAGAATAGAGTTGTAAACAGCTTTGTACACAGGCTCATCAGCACTAAAAAGATGTATATTTGTTTTGGGCATCGTTTCTAAAAACACAGCCTTAGCTGATTCCTTTAAGACTTTGACCAAAAAGTTATACGGCAGATATGGCTCAAGACAAGGTTTTTCAAAGCCCTGCTTTGGATTATTCAAGACAGAACTAATGATAACGGGGTTGAAGACCTTGATATCTTGCCTATTTTCGCCCTGCTCATCACTCAGTACAGCGCCATCAATATAATAGTGAAGATTGGATACAAAAGTCTCATGATCTATGTTAAGGACTTCTTGAGCATGCTTGATCTGCGGTTCAAAGTAGCGCTCGATCTCTTCTAAAGTATAGCCACAGCTTGTAGCGTACCTGCCATCAAGTGAGATATCGATAAACTGATTAGCACCGCCAAACATATCACAAAGAGCAATGCCTCTGACACCAGTGAGTAATACAAAGCGCATGCTTATATTTTTGAAAGAACGAAAGAACAAACCTACAGCTTCTTTAATCTCTTTGAAAACTTCTGGCTTTTGTAAGTTTTTGTTGAGAGGAGCATCGTAGTCATCAACGAGCACTACGATCTTATTACACAAAGGCCGATCTCCGTCCGTAAGCTCTGGATGCTTTGCTAAGAAGCTCTTTTTGGATAGCTTCTTCTCACTCTCTTTGACTAATTTTATAAAATTGACCCAAATGTTATATTCCTCGTCAAGAGTAACGCCAAAGAGCTCCGCGTAAGGAATTAACTGCGCATAAAGACCACGTTCAAAAGAATCACGGCTAAAAGCACTTATATCAGTCCAAGAGAAGTGGAAGACAAAATAGCAGTTTGGATCTTGCCAATGCTCGTGACAGTAAAGTCCCTCTGTACCAACTGTACCCTTAGAAAAAAGGTGCTCTAGACTTGAAACTAAGAGGCTCTTACCCATGCCATGTGGACGGTGAAGCACGAAGCTTTGATGTTCTTTAGCAAGATCACACGCAAACTTGGTCTTATCGACATAGACGGCTTTGCTTTGAAGATATTGGGCAAATGTTTTGTTGGAACCTGAGCTAAATTTTGTTGTCAGCATAAACCTTTAACCTAACCAAATGTATTGACGGGGCTATGGGCTGCAGACAGTTGATCACCTACCACAGGCAAGCCACTGACAAGTACCGATGAGCAAAGACTCGAGGTTCTTGTGCAATCCCATAGAGAATTGTCCCGAAATGGGACTGGCTTTTACCTGTGACCTTATCCGATAAGATAGTCGGAGTCTGCTACAAGTCACTGACCATTGAAGAGCGTATATTGAAATGAACTACTCACTAGCTGTTAATCGCCCTTCCTTGCATAGCTAGTAAGTTGTATAGACCGTATCCTTAAAATTATTCTTCTTGACCCACCGTGCTTGAGTTGTTCAACTCAAATGCAGCAAGCAACTTTGCCACATTCTTATTTGCAATTCCAAGGTAAGCATTTTCGTGTTTGATGGCTTTGATAGTTAGATAGCCTTCTTGGAACAAAAGGGTGACAGCTGTATCACAATAAATCTCTTCAACGCTATAAAGCTTATCTTTCAACAGATCAATATCGACCAATAGCAGTTTGATATCGCCATTAATTCTCTGATCATACTTTTGATCGAGCAAGGTAATCGAGCACATCGATGCCATCAAATCATCAAGAGGTTTTGACTGTGCTTGGTCATTATTGCGCCAATCTGGATATGCTTCGCTAAACAACCTCCAATACACTTTCTCAGCAGCTTCCTGCATGAGTTTAACCAAAAAGCTATATGGCAGCCGTGGCTTAGGCCAAGGCTGTTCAAACCCCTGCTGTGGATTGTTCAAGAAAGAACTGATGACAGCTGGATTGAAGACCTTATTTTGATGAACGTTAACATCAGGCTCATTACTAAATATAGCGCCATCAAGGTAGTAGCTTAACTTAGACAAAAACTCATCATGATCTATGTTAAGGACTTCTTGCGCATGCTTGATCTGCGGTTCAAAGTAGCTCTCGATCTCTTCTAAAGTGTAACCACAGCTTGTAGCGTACCTGCGATAAAGTGAGATATCGTGAAACTGATTAGCACCGCCAAACATATCACAAAGAGCAATGCCTCTGACACCAGTAATCAATACAAAACGCAGGCATATACTTTTAACGGTACAAAAGAAAGATCGGACAGTATCCCTAAGTTCTTCGAAAAGAACTGGATTATCTAAATTTTGGTTAAGTGGAGCATCGTAATCGTCCACCATGAGCACGATCTTGTTACAAAGAGGCCGATCTCCATCTGTAAGCTCAGGATGCTTAGCTAAAAAGTTCTCGTCTGCTAACTTCTTCTCGCATTGTCTAACTAAGTTTTCGAAGTTCCAACCAATGTATCTACGTTCTTCCAGAGAGACGCCAAATAATTCGGCGTAAGGCTGCAACTGTTCGTTAACACCTTGCCTAAAAGATTCTAGGCTACTGGCGTTGATCTCAGACCAAGAGAGATGGAAGACAAAATAGCACTTTTGCTCTGGCCAATGCTCATGACAGTAAAGTCCCTCTGTACCAACCGTACCCTTAGAGAAAAGGTGCTTTAGACTTGATACTAAGAGGCTCTTACCCATGCCATGTGGACGGTGAAGCATGATACTTGACCGTCTCTTCCCCAACTCACACGCAAACTTGGTCTTATCGACATAGACGGCTTCGCTTTGAAGATATTGGGCAAATGGTATGTTGGAACCTGAGCAAAATTTTGTTGGCAGCATAAACCTATAACCTAACGTATTGAGGCGGCTATGGGCTGCAGACAGTTAATTACCTACACAGGCAAGCCACTGACAAGTACCGATGAGCAAAGACTCAAGGTTCTTGTGCAATCCCATAGAGAATTGTCCCGAAATGGAACTGGCTTTTACCTATGACCTTATCCGATAAGATAGTCGGAGTCTGCCACAAATCACTGACCATTGAAGAGCGTATATTGATATGAACTACTCTCTAGCTGTTAATCGCTCTTCCTTGCATTGCTAGTAAGTTTTATAGACCTTATCCTTCAAATTATTCTTCTTGACCCACCGTGCTTGAGTTGTTCAACTCAAATGCAGCAAGCAACTTTGCCACATTCTTATTTGCAATTCCAAGGTAAGCCATATCGTCTTCGATGGCTTTGATAGTTAGATAGCCTTCTTGGAACAAAAGGGTGACAGCTGAACAAGAATAATTCTGTTCATAGATATAAAGCTTATCTTTCAACAGATAAAAATCGACCAATAGCAGTTTGATATCGCCATTACAACTCTGATCATACGTTTGATCGAGCAAGGTAATCGAGCACATAGATGCGCTCGAATCATCAAGAGGCTTTGACTGTGCTTGATCATTATTGCGCCAATCTGGATATGCTTTGTGAAATACTTCTGAATATACTACTTGAGCTGCTTCCTGCATGAGTTTAACCAAAAGGTTATATGGCAGCCGTGGCTTAGGCCAAGGCTGTTCAAACCCCTGATCTGGATTGTTCAAGAAAGAACTTATGACAACTGGATTGAAGACCTTATTTTGATGAACGTTAACATCAGGCTCATCACTAAATATAGCGCCATCAAGGTAGTAGCTTAACTTAGACAAAAACTCATCATGATCTATGTTAAGGACTTCTTGCGCATGCTTGATCTGCGGTTCAAAGTAGCGCTCGATCTCTTCTAAAGTGTAGCCGCAGCTTGTAGCGTACGTACGATCAAGTGAGATATCGATAAACTGATTAGCACCGCCAAAAATATCACAAAGAGCAATGCCTCTGACACCAGTAATCAATACAAAACGCAGGCATATACTTTTAACGGTACAAAAGAAAGAGCGGACAGTATCACTAAGTTCTTCGAAAAGAGCTGGATTATCTAAATTTTGGTTAAGCGGAGCATCGTAATCGTCAACCATGAGCACGATCTCGTTACAAAGAGGCCGATCTCCATCTGTAAGCTCAGGATGCTTAGCTAAAAAGTTCTCGTCTGCTAACTTCTTCTCGCATTCTTTAACTAAGTTTTCGAAGTTCCAACCAATGTAGCTACGTTCTTCCAGAGAGACGCCAAATAATTCGGCGTAAGGCTGCAACTGTTCGTTAACACCTTGCTTAAAAGACTCTCGGCTACTGGCGTTGATTTCAGCCCAAGAAAGGTGGAAGACAAAATAGCAATTTTCCTCTGGCCAATGATCGTGACAGTAAAGTCCCTCTGTACCAACCGTACCCTTAGAAAAAAGGTGCTTTAGACTTGAAACTAAGAGGCTCTTACCCATGCCATGTGGACGGTGAAACATGAAGCTTGCATAATCTTCTGCAAGATCACACGCAAACTTGGTCTTATCGACATAGACGGCTTCGCTTTGAAGATATTGGGCAAATGTTTTGTTGGAACCTGAGCTAAATTTTGTTGGCAGCATAAACCTATAACCTAACCTAACGTATTGAGTTGGCTATGGGTTGCAGACAGTTAATTACCTACAACAGGCAAGCCACTGACAAGTACCAATGAGCAAATTCTCGAGGTTCTTGTGCAATCCCATAGAGAATTGTCCCGAAATGGGACTGGCTTTTACCTGTGACCTTATCCGACAAGATTGTCGGAGTCTGCTACAAGTCGCTGACCATTGAAGACAGGATAGTGAGAAGAAATAACTACACTAGTTTAGGCCTAGCATAGCTTGGTTATGTACCAACTCTTTTAGAAAAGAGATGCATGTATAACCCCGTCGCTTCTCATATGTAACGTCTTGTGCTTTTCAAGCTTGACGTTAAGATAACAACTTAAGTCATCACCTTTAATGAAAGCTCAATGGTGACACCATCAAGCTTGAGAAGAAGTTAGTTTGCTTGCCAGAAATGAGCTTTTTCAAACTCAACAAAAGCTTTAGTGGCAACATCTTGAGACTCAATACTACTAAGGACGCATCCAAAATGATGATTAACCTTAGCTGCTTCTTCATACATGTGATTTCTGGTGATGCGAAAACGCTTTTTGAGCTCACAGATCGTGACGCTCAGTGCTTGCTTTTCTTCTATTTCTTCTTGAGTTAATGCAGTCTTGTTGCTTAACTCATCAAACCTCCTTTGAGCATCTCGCCATTTAGGCTCACCAAGCAACCCGCGTAGCCTTTTTAAAAGAAGTCCTGTACAGGTATTTTCAATCTGTTGAGTGACGTTCTCTTTTAATCGCACACGCTTAATTTGCTTGGAGGTAAACCTACTTTCGCCTGTCACAACATTAGACAAAGCATGAGATCTTTTTTGCGACATATCAAACCCTATTCTCGTGGATCATAGAGTTCATGCGGCAGCCTAACCCACGTACCTGGAGGTACATGAATTACTTTTAGCGTGTTCAACATAATATGATATTGAATAATAACATATTATGTTGCTAGTTGTCAAGCATCAAAAAGTGATTGAACGCGCCCTATGCCCTATTTGTGGCGAAGCTAATACAACACAAGGCGTTTACTTTACTTAGAGTTTGCTTGCTGCAAGGTTGCCATGATATACACTCTCAATTAGCTGTGGGGATAATGCACGAGAGTAGCATTAGCACTAATTAAGCTTTAGAAGGAATGAGCGCGACATCGACTAGTCTTAAATTTGTCTGCCAGATGATTTTTGAACTGTAGCTTTTGGTCGAGCAAATAAGCTCTACTACTTACTGCGGCAATGAAGATATGGGCTAAAGGTTTATGAGGTGAGTGAATGAATGAATGAATGAATGAATGAATGAATGAACTTAGAGGCTGCTACAGGAGCAGCTGTCGGGGAGGACATTTTCAAAAGGCGAAAAAAAAGCACCTTGCGGTGCCTCTTTTAGATGGTCGGTGATGTAGGATTCGAACCTACGACCCACTGCTCCCAAAGCAGTTGCGCTACCGGACTGCGCTAATCACCGATGGCCGCCATTATAGGTAAGTCATGATCTACTGTCAACAAAGATTTAACGAAAAACTCAAAATATCCTATTAATACCATCACTCCCTGCCTAATCTGAGCTCAGCTTGAGCTATTAGAGCTATTTACAAGGGCTCTGTCCTGGTGATGCAAAGTATCTGCATGTCTTCATAAAAAGATCATGGCTAAGCTATTTGTACGTGAAGCACTATTGAGCATATTTGACTTGGTCTCGACCTAGCTTGGTTAGCTAGCCTAAGCATAGCAGTGTTGGCACTGATCATGGTTTAGTGTGGGTAACTCAGGTGGCTCTCAATTACCTAGCTTCTTAGCTATCTTTGTTTTAGGCTTGATTGGCTTGGGTGTTGTAGAGACTTTGTGGATGCTGGCTAGTAGCTGTGCTTGAGGCAGTATCGTAGCTCAAATAGCGGTAGCTAAAAGGCGGCCTTTTTGGCCCTAGCTTTAGCCTTAACTGCAGTAGCTGAAGCACTAAGGAGAATATTTTGTTTGACAATGCGAGTTAGATGGCACTTTCGTATCACACTTGTATTATTACTCAAGCGACTTTTCACAATAGGATGCCGCGTAATTTGACAAAGCGCTGTTCAAGGGTCATTATACAAGGCAGGATCTGTATGCTAAATCAAGGAAGCTGCTCCATAACTTTGGCCTGTAAATAAGCTTTATCAGGCATAATGGGCAGCAAAGTACTGTATCTAGAGCATGCACTTATATTTGAGATTGATTGCTGCAAGTTCTTAGTCCTCTCATCAAGCTGATGGGAGCGCTCATCTACCTACAATCTAGCCTTGCTTTGATAGCTGTTGATAACGGCACTTGGCAAGATCTTATGTTGATGGCTTGGTTAAGAACTCACTATCTCAATCAAAAATCCATAACCGCGCTTGCGATGATCTTTATCTCAAAACATGTTGCGATCTATGTATCCCAACACATCTAGAGATCTTTATCTTAAGCCGGTTAATCATGTCAAAGGAGATTAACATGCCTAGCTTAAAGGGAACTCAGACTGAGAAGAACCTCTTAATTGCTTTTGCTGGCGAGTCTATGGCTCGTAACCGCTACACCTACTTTGCTTCTGTAGCTAAGAAAGAAGGCTATGTTCTCATTTCAGCCATGTTCGAAGAGACCGCTAATCAGGAAAAAGAACATGCAAAGCGTCTGTTTAAGTTCCTTGAGGGTGGTAATGCTGAAATTACTGCCACATTCCCTGCCGGTGTTATTGGTGACACCGCTGCTAACTTAAAGTCAGCTGCTGAGGGTGAAAACGAAGAGTGGACTGACATGTACCCTAAGTACGCTGCCATTGCTCGTGAAGAGGGCTTCCCTGTTATTGCTGCAGTAATGGAGAACATTGCAGTAGCTGAAAAGCAGCACGAGAAGCAGTATCTTGATCTCTTAGCCCACTTAGAGGCTGGCACCATGTTCCAGCGTGGTGACAAGGTTATCTGGCGCTGCCGTAACTGTGGCTTTATCCATGAGGGCACTGTTGCTCCTAAGGTATGCCCTGCATGTAATCACCCACAAGATTACTTTGAGGTCTTACGCGCTGATTACTAATAGTTGCCCTACCGCCTTAGCTGCATAGCTTGCTAGGAGCTGCCCTGCAGTATTTGCTGCATAGCTTACTAAGAGCTGCCATGTTGCTCAGTAGCAGTGCTTGTAAGCATAGTTTTAGTTCTACTTAGCTATGGGCAAGATGAAAAAGGCCTGATCGCCACATGTTGAGCGATCAGGCCTTTTTGCTTATGATGCTAATACCAACTAAAGGCCATAAGTAATTTAGCTTCTAAATTTAGCTAGTAAAGGCCTAAATGGCCTAAAGGGCCGAAAGAGCCCTACAAAGCAGCCAAAGATAGCTTTAGCCTAATTATATAGTAGCTTTATATGGCTAGGGGTTATGCGTGGTCAAAGGAGGAAGGAACTATGGATACTTTTAGACAGCGTTATATTGAATTAAAGCGGCTGTTTGAAGAACAAGATGGTGCTAGTGATGTTGTAAGAGCTCTGTATCTTTTTAAAGAAGAGCTCGAAGCTGACCACAGTGAAGCTGCCTTAATAGTTCTTTATGATGTTTTGGAAATTTTAAGGCTCAAAAAAGATGCCTATGAGCTCTTATTAAGCATAGCCAACAAGCAAGATCGCAAAATGCTTAAGCGTCTGGCTGTTTTAAAAGAAGAGGCCGATAAGGTAGGTAATTACTATGCCTTACCTCGTCCTCTAACTGACAGTGAACAAGCTTTAGAGCAGGAAAAGCTCAAATCTTTGGATCTACCATTTTTCAAATATCATCCTAATCCTTTAGCTACACGAGCTTTCACTCAAGCTCAATATGCTGTTGTTTGTGATTGCTGCGGCTGTTCCACCCATATTTACTACGACGGCCCATTTTACGCAATTGACGACATCAACTATCTTTGTCCTAAGTGTATAGCATCTGGTGCTGCTGCTAAAAAATTTGATGGTGCTTTTCAAGATAATGGTTGTTTAGAGCCAGAAGTGCTTGATGCTGAGAAAGTTGATGAACTTATCAACCGCACTCCTGGGTATAGCGGCTGGCAGCAAGAATATTGGCGCTCACACTGTGGAGATTTTTGCGCTTTTATAGGCTATGTAGGAGCTGCTGAGCTCAAAGCTCTGGGAGTATTAGATGAGGTCTTGGATGATCCACAGTGGTCTGAGGAAGAAAAAGATTTAATTAAAACTTCGGTTAATGGTGGCTCATTACAATGCTATCTTTTCAAGTGTCTTCACTGTGGCAAACATATGGTCTGGATGGATTGCGATTAAGGCGAAAACACTCACTTGACCACTTTTAGTTGGTAGAGCAACAAAAGGTAATTGAATATGGGCTTCTTTAGTAATCTTAGCGATGACTACATTATAGACGCATAAGGGGACATTTCGGCCATTTAGGCCTTTACTAGCTTAATTTAGAAGCTAAAAGGCCTGATCGCCACATGTTGAGCGATCAGGCCTTTTTGCTTATTTAACTTCGTTTGCAGAACTTTGATATCAGTACGCTGTAGTCTAGATATTTAGTTTGTAGCACTATAGATGAGTGGCTTTCACTATCTTAGCTTTAGCAAGTAAGCTCATGTTGATGAGCTTGCGCTGATGGGTATGAGCTGCAGTTCTGATTAGGCACTGATGCGATCTTCACGAGAACCCTTTAACAGCAAGTAGCGAGCTACGTAGTAAGAGACAATCATAAAGAAGACCGTGATGGATACCTGATCAATGGTATTTAAGATGTAGGAGCGGTCACGATCAATTGCAAGCTTGCGATACTGCCATAAGATCACATCCCAATAGTAAGGCTTACAGATTTCTAAAAAGCCGTTGAGTGCCACGATATGCAGGCTGAGCAATACCCAATTACCAGGAGCCTTGCTACCTTTGAACGGGCACTTAGACTCCTTAATAGAGCATGCTGCTGCCTTTTCTTGCACACGTATAGCCCAGGCGTCATTGAGCATGGATAAGAGCTTGCTTAGATAGCAGCCTAAGTGCAGGCCAATTAAGATGTACAGATAGATCGCCAAAGAGGTGTGAGATTGACGTGCGATCGCTTTTTCAATTGGAATCCAGCCTGGATAGAGATTTTTGGACATGGCCATACCAAAGATAGTTACGGCAATGAAGTCCACGGCCATCAAAAGCAAAATGATATCGCGGTAGATGAAGAAGGCTGAGCGCTGTTTAGTGATGTAGCTAAAGATAGACTTCATCATCAGCAAATGAATCACCACCAGCACGAACACTATAGTTCCGGCGATCTCATGCCAAAGCTTGCCCGTCCACTTATAAAAATACAGCTGTCCAAAGAATACAATCAACAAAGTATAGACTAAAGCCGCTATGAGCAAGGCTTTAACAAAACGGTTCATAACTTTATAACACCTCAGTACTAAATGTAATCTTGCTTCTCATTGCTCTGAGCGATCAAAACAAGCAAAGGTGCAACGCTTCGTTCTGGCAAGTTTTCAATGCAAAGACATCTGTACAATAAAGCGCACAAAAGCTATGCGAAGATGCTCATGACGAATCATCACACCCACTAGTACCTGATACAAACGCAATCTGCAGGCAACTAGCAAACGCATAAAGATTACTTCTGTTTCTTGATGACATACACAATAAGAGCTTAACTTGCCATCTTCATTCACGTCTTAGTCAGCATTCATATCAGTGTAAAGCAGTCTCATCATAATCTTGGAGGCTAGCTAGATGCAGAGATTTAGATTTGACTAAGAGAGCAAGAGATCATTGCAAGCTCTGCCAAGCCATTTGTATAAAGGCTTATGCATAGCTCTTAATGTCATCATCAAAAAATCGCCCTCATTTTATGACCCGATACCTAGCTTAAGCTTAGGTCAATTAACAGTTACCTAAATTTTGACCGTAAGGCCATACAACTCGCACATTTGTATCAACTACGAGCGCGGCGGCATCTTAATTGAGGTTAGGAACTTGAGATATTGTTGAGGCGGGAAAAGGCATGCTTGCGTTTAGAAAAGATCACAGCTCTTCTCTCTTGCTAGCTAGTAAAAGCTAGCGCGGATCATGCTGGTGAATATTGCACGGCGTTCTCAATTTGCGTGATTGTTCGCCTTGCCTAATTGATAGCTTTCCATGATTGATAGCTTTGCTTGTCAGCTGCCTCTCATGCAAATGACCGATGGCGAGTGTGCGTAAGCTTATGATCAACGTGAATGGCTGAGTATGAGCTGTGGCTATAGCCTTGCTACTGCTGCTATTGCTATAGCATTGCTGTGGCTGTTGCCACAGCATAGGCCTAGGCATCTCTATGTCGATGATCTGCTCATCATATGGCTGATAGTTGGTCTCGGTGGCTATTGAATACTTGCCAAGATTGCAGTGATGAGCTTTTGTTTAGCGGCCTAGGTTTGGTTTGATCTTGATAATGGTATCAGTGATGAAGTCCTGAACATTACCCTCGATAATTTGACCTGCTACAGCCTGATAGGCTCGCTTAACCGCATGATAGCCTTGGCGGCGTGGCTGCTGACAGATAACAAATTTAATGATGCCTTCACTGACTAATTGCTTAGTTGCATATAGCTCGTCAAAGCCCATAGCAAAGATCTTAGGATCATCATGTGCAATTAAGGCTGAACCTACTCCCTGCACCGCACCACCAGTGATATAGACGCAGTTGATGAATGGATATTTCTTTAAGGCCTCAGAGGTGACTTGTTGAGCGCGGATATCTGAATCAAAGCTCTCAACAATACTGATGATTTGATAAGGCACTTTCTGATTTTTAAGCTCGTCCTCAAAGCCCTTAATACGCAGATTGTGGCCGAGCATATTGCGTGATCCCGTCACCACTAAAACATACTGCTCTTCATGACAAGATAAGGCTACCATGCCCGCACAGGTTGCGCCTGCGGTAATGTAATCAGAGCCCACATAGCAAAGACGTTTGGTGCCCTCTACATCTGTATTGAAGAGCACGATAGCTACATGATTGTCGTGCAGTTGATTAATGCGATCTCTAAGCTTAGGCGTATTAACTGTGGCTAGGCATAAACCTTTGCAGCCTTGCTTAATTAAATCATCAATACCAGCTAAGTGATCGTCTTCATTAAAGCCGTTGATCTCTTTAATCACCACACTTAAACCTAAGTCAGCATACTCTTTTTGAGCATCAGAGATGCCGTCAATGATGATTTGATAGAAGGCATTACCCACTGATGGCATGAGTACACCGATCTTAATTGGCGTTTTGTGAGCAGCTAAAGCAAGTCCAGCTCGATTAGGAACATAGCCTAGCTGTTTGGCCAGAGCACGCACTCGTTTGGCTACATCAGGTTTAACCGATCCACGGTTATGAAGTACGCGATCTACCGTACCGCGTGATACGCCTGCAGCCAAAGCCAGACTTTTGACTGTAACCTTCATAAAGGGCCCTCAACCTCACAAAACATAAGAAAGCGATCTAAGCTCGCATAGATCTAATTCAAAACAGTGCTAAAAGGCACAGTACGAGCACATTGACTCATACTCAATACTTAATATACACATAGAAACTAAGCTTAGGCTTGATAGCAAAAAAGCACAAAGCACACTACCATATAAGCAAGTCATCAGTAACTATGAGTACTCACAGCTAACTTTGGGGATGCAATCAGCCAATTAGGCTTAAAGTGCCAGCATGTTCAGACAACAACAATTGCACTAAATTGTGATTCTTTTGTCTTTGAGATTAAAGTTATTACGCCAAAATCTGAGAGTTGCATCTCACTAACTTGCCACAAATGTGCATGACACAAGCGCTCTAAGCGCTGTTAAGTATGGTGTTGATTCTATCTTATTATCAAGTGCACAAAGCACGCTTATTACGCTAAGACAATGTGCTTATCCCCAGAGACATTACACGTCGCATTGACACCAAGCCCATCCCAAAAAAACTTCCCCAAAATTTGCCAGCGCGTATCCTAAATCCAATTTAAATGATGCTTGTGCTTATCTGCCAAAGCATGAGACGTTTGGTAATTAGAATGACTGTCCAGATAGGCCCATCTGATGACTATCTAAAAAGCTCACAAGGCCATGTCCATGCTGGCTCTTGAGTTTTTGGTGGCTTTTTGTTTTTGGTCTTAAGCCCAAATGCTCACAGACGAGGCTGAAGACTCCACCCTTTCAACTATTTAGCTGCAGTTACATACGGCGAGTACTTTGATAGTGTCATAATCTTGTATTAGAGATTGCTCTGGTATGTTTGCCTCAGCGGCAATTGTAAACACATCGTTACAACTGAAATTTTCGATGGTTACTGTACTTATGTGCATTCAAAATGAAAAAGGGCTGGTCTAAAAAAGAACCAGCCCTAATTGAGGTATTACTTATTCTTGCTATGAGGCGTTATATTTAGGCCTGCTCAACCTCGATATGAGGAGTCTGACCACGCATATGAGCCTTGAGGTAGTGGAAGATGATGGATAAGCCTAAAGCAATCATCATCACAGCCATTACGAGTAAGAAGATACCAGCGGTAACTAACACTGTGCTCTTACCCCATTGCTGGCCGATTACCTGCACAATGCCCCATAAGCTCATGACCATCATGAAGATCATTGGTACAAAGGCGATGTACCACTTAGAACCCTTAACTAACAAATAGATGGTGATAGCTAAGAAAGCTAATGCAGCCATTAACTGATTAGAGGCACCAAAGATTGGCCAAATTGAGGCAGCAGAGCCAGTTAAAGCTAACATGATGGATACGCCTACAACAAACACTGCAGCAAAGTATGGGTTAGTTACAAAAGCACGCCATGCTGGTACAGCATTAACATCTGTGCGGATCTCATTACCTGCCTTATCGATGGTGCGAGGTAAGAAGATCTCTTGCAGTAAGAAACGACCTAAGCGAGTTGCAGTATCTAATGAGGTCATCATGAATGCAGCAATAGCTAAGGATAAGAAAGTACGTGCAAATTCCTCAGAGATACCTAAGGCAGTAGAGAATGATGCAATAGCGGTTGCGAAAGCTAATGGCTGATTCTTACCTACTTCCTTAAAGACGGCTGGATCTAAGGCCATTACAGCTACTAAGGCCATCACGCCTAATACACCTTCCATGATCATGCCGCCGTAGCCAACCTTCAGCATGTCCTTTTCAGAACGAATCTGCTTTGAGGTGGTACCTGATGCTACTAAGGAGTGAAAGCCAGAGCAAGCACCGCAAGCTACGAAGATGAACAATGCAGGAATGAGATTAGTCATATTGCCATCGGCAGTTACCGCATTCCAACCTACAAAGGCCTCCATCTTGATCTCTGGGTTGTAGACTAAGATAGCTACAAAACCTAAAGCTAACATGCCGTACAAGAGATAGCTGTTGAGGTAATCACGAGGCTGCAGCAGCCACTGCACTGGAACAACTGAGGCAGCAAAGATGTATAAAGCTAATACACCGAGCCATACCATATTAGCCTCAGAGGCAGTAATGCCAAATAATGCAACGAGATCTAACTTAAACTCAATACCAACTAAAACAGTAACAAAGACCAGCGGTACAAAGATTAAGGAAGCGCGAGATAATCTCCAACCTAACTTCATGGTGCAAAAAGCAAACACAGGAGCCATTAAGATAAAGAGGAGCGATGCGCTAGCAACTTCAGGCAGTGATACAAACATACCTGCAATCAGAATCGAGAAGATACCGACAACGAGGATGAGGCATGCTAAGCAGAAACCTAAGAACAGCTGGCGGCCGGTAAAGCCCATCAGTTTTTCCATGATGAATGAAATAGATCTGCCCTTGTTACGTACTGACATAACTAAAGCGGCAAAATCATGGAACGCACCGACAAAAACACAGCCAACTAAAATCCAGATCAGCGCAGGAAGGAAGCCAAAATATGCAGCCATGATTGGGCCAACAATTGGGCCAGGGCCGGCAATAGAGGCAAAGTGGTGACCAAAGAGCACCACAGCTGGTGTTGGAACATAGTCAACACCGTCGAAATTGGTCTCAGCTGGGGTTGGACGCTGAGGATCTACTTTGAAAACTCTGGATAAGAAACCGCCATAGACGTAATATGCAACCACAAAATACGCTAAGCAGATACAAAACAAGACACTGCCTGTCATCTAAAAAACTCCTGCCCTCTTTTTTCTAAGCATGCTCCCTACAAATCAAATCTTTTTCTCTGGTAAGAGTGTTAAGACCCTGCCTTAAGTTATTGCTTAAGTGCCTAAGAGTGCTGCTCACGGTAGCGATAGTCTCTTAGTAGCTATTGCATTCATTGTCTGAATGCCTAAAGCTCAGGTTCATCGTATGGCTTGATGTTGCCGTGCACTAAGCGCAAATATTGAACTTAGCTGCTGATGAATTAAGTTGTAGTTTCGTCTGCTCACGGAGAGCTAAAATCTCACGAACATTTAGCACCACTTGAATGTGGCTTGTTGTCAGTTTGCAAGATCGCTACTTTTGATTCAACAGCTGCAAAGCGCAATGCTCACTAAGTGAACGCAAAAAGCGCCATCCTCCCGCAAATGATGCTTTGATTGCACAAAAAGTAGTCAAAGGATCATTTATATCACTCTTACAAAATGAGTATCTATCACACAAGAGTGCAGCAGAGCCTAATACACCACTCCACGTAAGCGCAGCTTAACCACCTTTTTGACCATGCCCAATTCTCACTAAGCTGCAGCAAAGCAATTAATTCTTTCCAAGACCTCAGATCCTCAAGATAAGTTCAAGCCCATACCTATGGCTTAAAGGCAAATCTCGTAAAGCCATGAGGTTAAAGCCTTGCCTTCGCATAAGTTAAGATCACAGCCAAAAGATCACAGCAATAGGATCAAAGCAAAAAGATCACAGCGCCAAAGAGAGCAAAACTGGATTTAGGACTGGATTTGGTCCCGATTTAGGCCTGATCGTTTAGCTAATGATCTGGCATACAACGCCGTAGCGTGAAAAAGAATGCAGTGCAGAGCTGGGCTGAAGCAATTAACTGATGCTATGTCTAGAATGGTATGCAAGCAGTATTGGTGCTTGCATGTAATGAGGAATGCGCCTAAGCAGGCTAAATGATGAGTATCTAAGCAAAACTAGGACGTATCTGTGCCAGTGCAGCTCTTTTAGTTTGATTGATGCCCTTCTACCTAAAGCACTTAGCTAGCTTGACCTTAGCGCTTGGCAAGAGGCCATAATTGCTAATAAACACTGATAGCAAACTCGTTGTCCAACTTTGATGCCTTTGTGCAGTGCTATCTAAAGCATTAGACTTAGTTGCCACTGCAGTGCTTACTTATTGGACTTAGGTACCACTGCAGCGCTTACTTGTTGGACTTAGACACCACTACAGCACTTACTTGTTGGACTTGGGCGCAGCGGATGATGCCTCTTTTTCATCCTTAACTTCGTCTTGCTTATAGTAGGCTGAGAAATACGAGGCAGCATTGGTTGCTTGAGTATCACCCATAGGCTTATAGCTTGCCTCAGAGGAGCGTGGCGCGTATGGATGTAAGGTGTCGATATCACCTGCAAGATCTTTTGAGATGGCAGAGGAGGCTGCTCCCTCACGTGCCAGCGCATCAGATGATGTAACATCACTTGGAGTGTTATCTTCCTTTACTGCACGCTTTAAGGCACGAGCTTTGACACCCCAGTCATCGTCATCATCGTCATAGCCATTAGCTCTTTTGCCCTTGCGCTTAGATAAATAGTTACGCAGTGCTCCTTCTTCAAGCTTCTTTTGATCTTTAAAGGCATTATTGATCATGCCAATAACAAATAAGATTGGCACAGCAATGGCCACAATCACAACCCAATTCACATCTACCCCCTATCTTATCCTGCGTCCAAAAATAAAGCGGCTACAGACTACTCTGCAACCGCCTATGTAGCCAAATACATGTTCGTACAAATGCATCTGGCACTAAAGAGACTTTAGCCTATAGCAAGATTACTTCTTGGCATCCTTGCTCTCATTGCCCTTAGCAGCTGCTTGCTCTTTTTCTGTCTCCTTGATGATATCAGCAAAGACAGAGTAGTCGCGGATGGCACCACGAATAGCAGTACCGTTTAAGATAAAGAAAGGAGTACCCTGCAGACCAATCTTCTGGCTTAACTCCATATTCTTACGCATGGCCTCTTGAATAGAAGTATCCTCAGATACCATCTTAGAAAGAGCCTCGTAATCACCCTTTGCTTTCTTTACAGCAGCCTTGAGCTGATCTTCTGAGGTGATCTTCTCCTTTGACTCCATGAGGGCATCTTGGTAGATAAAGTACTTGTCATGATCTACTTTATACAGAGCTAAACCAATGGCTGAGGCACGTACTGAGATTGGGGATAAGATTGGCAGCTCTACATAGAAGATAGCTGCGTCGTTATCCTTTAAGAACTTCTTGGTGTATGGACGTACTACCTTGCAATAGCCGCAATTGTAGTCAAAGAACTCAATTAAATAGTGCTTAGCATTTGGCTTACCGCGAACTGGCACCATTGGGTCAGCACGGATCATGGAGGATACTTGCTCAAGTGCAGCTTGCTGATTTTCAGCAGCCTGTGTCTCTAAGGCCTTTGATGCCTCAACGAGCACTTCAGGATGAGCGACAATATACTGATGAATGATGGTCTCAAGCTCAGCTTTTTGCTCAGGAGTGAACAGAGACTTAGTATCAGGTGCTGCTGATACAGTTTGGAAGCAACCTAATGAAGCTGCAATGGCACCGGCCATAGCAGTCACTTTCAATGAGCGCATTGAGAACATCTATCCAACCTCGGTAAATCCAAATTTGTAATCTTTAGTGCAAGCTCAAATTGAGCTTAACCTTATGCATTGTAGCAAACCGTATAGTCTCCTTGCAGGGCTATGTTTAGCGCACAAGCAAGCCTTGATCACACTTCACAAAAATTAACTGCTATAGAAAGTAAGAATTTGCCAAATTGCTCAAGTTATTAGTCGCAAGATCTAGCTAGCCATGATTAGGACTTTGACCTCATGCCACGTCATTAACATAAGCATAACCATTTATCTAAAAGCACTATCATAAGCATGGCCGATACTAATGCACAGGCATGAGCCTTCCATGTGGCTTATAGTCTTGGCATGAGCAATCCATGTAACTTAATGCCAGGTATTGGCATATCCATGTACTACATGCATGAGTATATGATGCATGAGCATTAGCTTCATACACTATAGTTTAGCTTGCACAATATAGCTTTGACTTAGGATGCAGCATCGTATCAAGATGCACTGCTTAGTATTATGCTGCAGCTAAACTTGATGCTGCAGCTTGAGCAGATGCATCTTTGGGCTTAATGCTAAGGATTTGACTGGAGCTTACGACTTAACTGGAGCAATTAACAGCTTGCATCGTTAGCTAGAAGCTCGAGGCAGAAGCATTGGCTCAATGAAGCGAACATGGTGATCGCTTTGCTTGAGCATTTCATAGGCAGTACTGCCTAAGTCATCTTCAGGCAGTTTCACGGTAGTGATTGGGCATGGAAAGAAACGGCACCACTCAGGATCACCAATGGACACTAAGGCCATATCACGTGGCATAACTACATTACGCAGGCTTAGCGCATAAGCAACACCAGAGGTAATGGCATTGTTGGCAGTCAAAATGGCGCTTGGACGGTTAGAGTGGCGAGTGAGCAAGATGTTGGTAAGCTCAAAGGCCTTGGTGTACAGATCGTTGTACTCAAGAGCATCTAACTCAATGCACTCTACATTGTCATAAGAAGATGCAGCGACTAAACGCTCTTTGAAAGTGAATAAAGAGCTCTTACCGCTGATATAAACGATGTGCTTGTGGCCTTTAAGGTTTAAATGCTCATAAGCAATCTTAACCACTTTTTGGTTATTGATTAAGGCACACTTAGTTTCGCGGTTAATAAAAGGACGGTCAACAGCCACGACATTACGGCACTCAATAACAGGGCATTGAGATGAACCAGTAGGCATGGCAATTAAACCGCTTAAAGAGTAGCGATTGAAGTCTGAAATGATCTTGCGCTCGACCATGGAGTTTTCATTGGTCACGCCGAGCAGAATTTGCATACCGTCATTTTCAGCAAGTGAGGTAATAGCTTTGAGAATACCTGCTGAGAAGGTGTTAGTCAGATCGGCAACGATCACGCCTAAAAGATTTTGACCATCACCTAAACCACGGTTGTTAGAAACATCAAAACCCATCTCTTTGGCTTTAGCAAGAATACGCTCACGTGTTGCTTTAGCCACCATCTCAGGACGAGCCAAGGCACGAGATACGGTTGCTGGGGATACTCCAACTTCGTTTGCAATACAAGTGATTCTGGCCATGTGACGTCCCCTAAACTGAAAGCTTTGGCAGCTGTATAACATCACTACAACTTTGCTGTAGCTAATACAGACCTTGCCTTTAAAAATAAGCAATACAAGCAGAGATAAGTATCAGTATCGCAGTGGTTTTTAAGTGCTTGGTAAGATTTTTAAGGACCACACTACTTACAAAGCGACCACGCATATGCTGATAGAGCTTCTATGCTCTAACATTTTGCACACAATAAAGTGCCTAAACTCTCTTTGGCACTAGTTTCAAACAAGAATAGCACAAAGATGATTGAATTTATCAAGCCAATGTCAGAGACCTTTGCATTATTTTCACTAATTCTTGAAATTTTTGCAGTCACTAATGGCGTATCTTTGGACTTGCAAAGCAATGATTAACATCACAAATTCGTATCACAAATCTTAGTCAAAGATCACATTTTCCCCAAAACAAACCATTTGGCATCACTAATTTGCCACAGCTGTATAGACAGCCACCATAATCTAAAGACAGTGAAAAGCAACAAAATTGCTTACTAATTTGTCATCTTCTGCAATCTTTGCAGTCACCCATCAACGCTTGCCATAATTTTTGCACCCCATAGTACACGCGATGCATCACTAATCTCATCCTTAAGCGCTGCTTGATACAACAGCTTGATGCTACAGCTATACGCTATAGCATCAGGTACTATCTATGAGAATGAGCTCACAGTCTATTCAGGCCACTCATCCCCTTCTAAGCGGCACATGAAGTCGTAGTGCAGGCTCTCAAAATTGTTATTATCCAAAGCCTCTCCATCCTGTATTAGCTTTAGATCTTCTAAATCCATGAGCTCATTAATATAGCTAAGAGTGTCATGCATGCCACTGATACGTTCTTGTGTAAGGAGCTTAGCTAAAAGCTCACGCTGCTCTTGAGACATGGTACTTAAGATCTGATTGTCCTGAGCATTATCGGCTATGTTTGGCAGCCCCTCAGATAAGACGCGACGAGCTGTTATCGACTCTTTACGCTCCACAAGACCATCTACAAAAGACTTATATAGTTCTAGTTGCTTTTTCATACTAACCACCCAAAGATTGCAAAGTAGATATTCGTCATACAGTGCTGATAATTGCTCAAGCATCGCAAAAGCTAAAGCTTTTATTGAGACTGGTGCAAAGCTATCAAGTAAAGCTATCAAGCAAGGCTTGTGTCCATGCTGACAAAGCCTGTACGTAGCGACAAGACTGCAAGGCTATACCTGAACCCTGATGATTGGTCTAATGAAATCGTAATCGCCATCAACCTCATCACTTTCATGCACCTCAGCTTTGCCATGAGGAGAGCATGATAAAAAGCCAAGAAACGGCCCGAAACCGCCACATATATTGCAGCCACCGTCACCACCACAACTAGTGCACTGATCTGCAAGTACTAACTCGCGCATATACGGGTCATAGCCAATACTCAGACCAAAGAAATTTGGTTTTTGCATGTCATATTTACTATCTGACTGCCCACCATCAGATGATTCCTGCTCATTGTTCTTTGCATCAATCACACTAAAATGCTTAAGGTGCATCGAATAGTCCATGCCATCACCCCATGCAAAGAGGGTACGACATCCACCACCGCATAGATAGGCCCATTCATCAGCAGTTGGTAATGAAAAACCTTGCTCTTGCAAGGACTTAACTACTTGCTGATAAGCGCTTGGCTGATAAAGACTTATGACTATATGCTTGTTAATGCGCTCAAAGCGTATGGTGTTATACCAGATGAGGCACTTAGAGTCGCTATCGACGAACTCTTGGTACTTCTTGATAAACTTTGGCTCATTAGCAAATCTTGGATCGCCCATGTCGATAGACTCGTAACTTGTTTCTTCTAATTCTTGAGCAACTAGCATAGGTCCAATGATGGCCTTACGTACTGGACTCATGCTTTGTCTAATAAATTCCTCAGGGCTTTTGTCAAACTCATACTCACTCATCACTTCGTCAAGCTCAGCCTGACTATCCTCGTTAAGTCCCTGAGCAAAGTGATCCCAACCTAAGGTAACCTCATCACCAGGCACAAACACAAAACGACGGCCGTCTGACTCAAACACACCCGTGTGACAGTGCTGCCCATAGCGCTTGAAAGTCTGAAGCTTAATAAAGCTCATGTTATAGAGCTCGCCAAGCTTAACCATCAAGTCGAGTTTCTCGCTTGAATCAAGTTCGTCAAAAGCTTTGCGTGTTAGATGCCCGCTATTAAGAATGCTTAGCCCCATACAACCTCACTAAACTTAATCAGGTCTATCTTCCATGCAGCTGTTAATTGCTATATGTGAGCTTTAAAGCAGCACATCATGGCTCATTTTGCCATGCTATGAGGAACAGACCATAATCTAAAGAAAGCGTTAATAATGCACTCTGAGATTTCTAACAGCTGCCCAAATAGCTAACATTACTCGTGCATCAGTACCTATATTGTTTCAAAGTATGCAATGCTTTGTCTTTATGGCGATGGGATTTAACTTAATAATGTGATTAATCAGCTGTTTTCTTAACTTAACTGTATGCCAAGAGTCGATTGCTAAAAAGACATTACACCTGCTTATAGACCATTATCTTGTATACAAGTTTTCAACCACTAAACACGATGTTCATCATGTTTTAAAAAATTATTAACACTTTTTTAAAAAATTTTGGCAGCTTCTGGAAACTTTTAGCCCAAATCAATGTCTATCTTAGTGTCAGATGTCGCTAATCTCATCTGAACTGCACTTGTCTTAGCTATTAAAGCTACTAAGACAAGAGACTTGCAATGAGGGTAGACCTTAAGAGCCTACCGTTATGACAAAGCAACTCTTCCTCTTATCCTTAAGCTAAACTTAAGGTTTTTTCGTTACGAGTACCATACTCGCAATTTGGTGTGGATGGTCAAGAGTTCTTTGTTGAATAGCTCAGTTAACACCTAGCCTACTTAAGTGTTGCTTTAGCTATCAACCTCATTGGAGTTTAAAGTCATAAGCAGTCCGTGCTGCACAAAGTTGATTTTATGATACGGCTTTACGTAAGTTAGTATTGCTTTCAACTTTAAATGACGTAACTGTACAGCCGATGCGGCACCATTTTCAGAGGTAAGAGGCTTTAATGGTGGGTGTCGGAGCTAATCAAGAGCTTCAGATTTCCTTAATCTGTGCTTAGCGATGCATTCTATATGTAAGAGGCTTGATAGGGCTTGCATCTAACGCATAAGAGCTCTAGCTCTTAATGCACTTAGAAGCTCTATTGATTTGGGCAAATCACCCAGCATCGATGCGTTCTTAAGAACTGCAAAGACACTGGACTTGTACCAAGGGCTCAGACTGACATACGTCCTGAACAACTTATAGCAGTAATAAAACTTACACCTAACCTGCATGGTAGGTCTTGAACCAACCTAAGGTGTCAGACTGACTTTGAAAGTCAGAATTAAAGCCATATTCACAATGCAATCGCATGACTGTGAATCAAGGCGCTACAAGAAGTTGTTCATTTACGGTTCATACACCGTATCGATTACTCACGGCCTAGGTATTCGATGCTGAGGCACCAGCAGCTGCATAAGATTTGAGCGTTATACGCAAAATGCTCTTTTCTTTGTACCTCCAATTACTGCAGGTTTAGTTGGAGGCTACTTAGTTTGCAAATCCTCTTAACCTATCCTCACAAATACTCCCAAATTCATCGTAATCCTAATCCTTACGCTCAACACGCCACCATTGCGTCTACTCATACCTACATTGTCTATTGACGCCATCAATCAGGCACATCTGCCCATTTGACAGTAGACACGTCATCCATTTGGCACCTAGCTGCGCAGAAACTTGCCCCCAGGCACGCCATCCATTTAGCAAAAGGACGTTAGCTCCATTAACCTAAAGAACGTGAGATCCATTGTGCGCAAGGCACTGGGAGTAGTTTATGCCATGCAGGGTATCCATTAAGATCAGACTGATAGTGCACCATCACATACAGCACAACTAAAACACGTACTCTGAATTACCTACCTTGCATAATGACTAGCCATAGTGAATCCGGTGCAGCATAGTGTAGCTATAAGCTTAACCAAAGGAATGACTACCTGCCGCGCCAATGCGAATGCGTATGGCTGTAGCGTCTAGCTGTAGCATCAAGCGGCAGTGCCAATCTGTAGTATCAAAGTGCAGACATGCGCTAATGCGAACTCATGGCCAAAGCCTGAGTACATGGCCAGTAAGTTACTCTTTGATACATGCCGTAGCGTACGTATTGGTAGTTAAGCAGCATCAACAAAATAGCTTACTTTCTCTCATCCTTACACAGAAAGATAAATGTATAGAGCTATGCCCATACGAGTCTGCCTGCTTAGCCTTGAGTTTGCTCATATTTGGGACTGGTATTCATAAGCTTATCCTTTTACATCCGCCTACCTTCATTGCTACGCTGTTGTAGCTGCTAGACAATTACGTTAGTACTAGATTAAGTGACGGCGTAATGGGCTGAGCTGCATTGGCTACGAGCGCATTATGAATAATCATGCTGCAGCATGATGCAATGAAAAAGAATAATCTTCACAATGAGACGCTTGCTTTTGGTGCTGATGGCTGCAAGATTTTGCTGTTTGATGAAAACATTTGCAGATTGAGACGCGATGGCACTAAGGGCTATTGGCAATAAGAAGATGTGAAAAATGATGATGATGAAGAGATATATGGTGGATGCGATGGGCGCAAAAAGGGTATGTTTAAGAAGAAGATTTTGTTTGAGGGAGATTAGTTTGCTAAGAACTTAGCTAGAGGGGATGGGCTATATCGATAAAGCCCCCTGTCTCGGCGAGTACCTGAAAGACTACACAATCCTCTAGGTTCAGTGCTCCACGGATCCTACCCCGTGGCTTCCCCTAGAAGTGCGTTCTGTCTTATACAGCATCATGTCTCTGCTATTTAAGCAAGCTTAGCTGCTGCTCAGTTCCAATCCAAGACCATACCGACAAAGCTCCGACTTCAAAGAATTTCATAACAGGCTTACGCATGATACCTATTATGAATAACGTTGCACTCTGGTCAGTACGTTAGCTTCACTCCGAAGAGATCCGCTATAAAAAAAGAGGCTTTATAGAAATTCGGAAGTCAGGGAGCGACCCGTCATTCCTAACTGATTGCTAAGCAAGCTCAACAATCAATCTACGTATAGTTTCACATAAAAGTTCCCTCTTTTCCACTAGATTTTAAAAAATCTTTTTAGAAATAATTTTTGTACGTGTAGACAACAACAAACGCCCCTATTTATGCGCTTTGCTATAAACAGTGCAATTTTGTCGAAATCACCATTACTTGTATGACAACTGGCGCTTTTTACACAAGATCATGAGATCTCAGCCCCTAAGATCACCGCCTTTTTATGAGATCGCTGCACTATAAACCTTATAAATAAGCCGTTTAACCACAAACAGTGGTGATCTTTTCTCTATTTTGCAAAAGATCAAACAAGATCACCGCTCTGATCTCATGATCTTTCAAAAAAAGATCACAGACTCTCCTCTGATCTTTCAATAGGATCACGCCCTATCCTCTGTTCTTTCAATAAGATCACGCCCAATCCTCTGAGCTTTCAACAGGATCACGCCCTATCCTCTGATCTCTTAGAAAGATCACTGGCTATCTTCTGTTCTATTAGAAAGATCACTGACTATATTCTGATCTTTTGAAAAGGATCAGGCCCTTTGCCTAGAGCTTTCAATGGGATCACGCGCTACCCTGTGATCCTGTAGCAAGATCGTTGAAGTATGGCTTATCAGAGGATCACCGCTGAGCACTAATGATCCTTGCTTAGGATCATGGCCAGTTGCTAAAGAGCAGACTTATTGCTCTTTAAGTAAGATTGCTCCTAGAGTGGTGGTCGCGCCTAATTCACAGCCGTATAACAGCATGGCACGCTAATCATTATTGATAAGTGATGGTTCATGCCGCGCATCTCTCATGCTGCTGAATAAGCAGTGCCTAGACTGTGCTGCTCTTCTGACCTTTCGTTAAATGGTATGGTAATAGAATAAGCTGAAGGTGCCACTTGATAAGATCGCCAGCGGTAAGTCATGCCATTAACGCTCATGCGTTATGCTTAGAAGATGAGTGCAGTGCTCTGATCCTAGTGAGTCTGTGCACTTAGCTTAAGATAAAGCTATGAGCTACTGATACAATATGCATAGCAGCCCTTGTGCTAATCATTTATTACCTTTATTGCCTACTCTATGTCTTCAAGCAAACTTCATCTACGTAAGCGCACTAAGTTAATCGCAGCCTGTGCAGCACTGACCATAGTTGGTGCTCTAAGTACTGCTGTATACCTGCGCAATGAGATCACATCATCGAGCGTAACGCATTTAAGCTTGGAGAGTATTGCGCCACTTCCTAAGCTTAAGGTGGGTGATCTTATCTTTAGAATGGGAGTTGGTGCTGATAGCTTTGTCATTGCAGATGTCACTAATAGTAAGTACTCACATATGGGTATGATTAGCGCTATCGAGCCTGAGATCTTAGTTACGCACGCCACCACTGCAGATGATGCAGGCTCAAACTTTGAAGGGGTGATTACTATTCCCCTTAAGAACTTTGTTAGCGAGGCCTCTTCTCTAGCCATTGGACGCTATCAAGATCTTAAAGACAGCTCTATTGTGCAGGTGCAAAACTATCTTAAGAGTATTGAAGGCCAGCCCTTTACTATCACTCCAGATCCACAATCCATCTACTGTAGCTCGATGGTGATCTTTGCTCTACAAGATCACGTCACCATGCAAGTTAACAAGACATTTTTAAACATTCCGCTCAACGAGGGCGATTATTACGTCCCGCAGTCATTTATCGAAGATCCCAATCTTAAAATCATCTATGTCTTTGATGATCCTCAATCGCTCTAAAAGTAGCACTAACGTGAACGCCTAACCTTAGCAGTACACAAGCTCACGTTGAAGGTCCAAGGCACTTTAATGTCAATTGCTCTTATAACTTGCTAGCTTAGTAAAAGATCATGCACATGCTAAAGCCTTTACCACTATCACGATCTTTTTCTTAAGACCAAAAACAACAAAGGCACCACAGGTTATGATCCCATGATGCCTTTGCATGATGTTAGGCTCTAGTATTGCTATAGCCTATCTTGTTGCCTGAAGCTAGCAGCTTACTGAGCCTTAGCCTCTGCAGCTGGAGCTGCTGCTTGCTCAGCAGGAGCTGCAGCCTGCTCAGCAGGAGCAGCCTGAACTTCGGCATTAGCAGGAACTAAGTCCTCAGCAGCAACCTCAGCGGTCTCTTCAGCACGAGCCTGGTTTAAAACAACAGCATAGTTGTCGCCAGATAAACGCATTGGGATTGCACTAACAACTTCGCTACCATCCTTGAAGATGAACTTAACGTTAGCAACAGCCTCATTGCCCTCAGCGGTAATGTCGGTAACAACGTACTTAGCAAAACCACCCTTTGCTGCTGCAATAGCCTTGGTGGTGTTTAAGATCTCACCTAAGCTCTGAGAAACTAACTTCTGGTTCTCCTTGGATACGTCAGAAAGATCCATTACTGACAGCATCTTGTGTAAGTCGCTGTTTACAACACCGTCAGCGTAAACCTTAGCAGGGATGGATGCATCTGGAGCATTGTCACCACAGCCGGTTAAACCAGCGGTTAACATAGCTGACACTAATGCAATCTTGGCAATCTTTAACATCTGCAATTCTCCGTGTGGATGGGATTATTCGTTACCTAAGAAGCTCTTATCCTTATGTGCATACAGAGCGCACAATGGCATTAACACGTCTTGCTGGAGTTTTTAGCTACGGTGAAGCAGGTAACTTTCACAGAGCATCGCAAGCAAATACGTTAGTACTCTTAGTCTAATTTTATACTATAGCCGAGCAAAGCGCGAACAACAATGATACGAATGCTATTTTGCGATAGACGATCCAATATTTTTTCGCTTTTGCATGTTTGTATGAGTAAATAGATAATTGCTGCTTGTATAAATGCGCCTATACATGGGACCACTTCATAAGGTGCAAAACCTTAAGGCATTTAGATTGGGCGCATAAAAAAATGCAGGCCTAGTGATGGTCTGCATTTTTTAATCAAAGCATATATCCTATTAAGCTAGCGCTTAGACCTGCTTAACAGCACCAATGATGTAGGTTAAGGTGCTGTGCTGATGTTCCTTTAAGGTGATGAGCCCGTAGCCATTGTTAAAGGCATTAGCAGCACAAGTCATAGGCTCAACAGCTAAGCACTTACGACCTAATTTATCTGGAGTGTACAGCTGCATGAATGGAGCATTAGACTTGCAGTAAACCTTCAGATCCTTGTTCTCGAGCATGACGGTATTCATGCGAGCAGCGCCTTCAGAGATGAAGCAGTGATCGATTTCAACTGGGCCCATAGCACGTGGCTTTTGGAAGTTGAAGCCTAAGTCATCTACAGAGACAACCTCAGTTGGGATCTTGCGCTCGGATAAGGCAAAGGCACGAGTAAATGGCATGGATAATACGCACTCATCGATGAGCTGACCATCAATAGTGATATATGGGTGCATACCGATGCCATATGGAGCGTCTTCCTTGCCTACGTTCTGAGCAGTAATGTCGATCTTAAGACCCATGCCCTCAATAAGCTCATAATTAGCCTGCAGGCTGATTAAGAAAGGATAACCTGGCTGTGGAGGAATAAAGCACTGCAGCTCAACGCCGCTTGCTGACATACTCTTGATGGACCATTCTTGCCAAGCCACTAAACCATGAGAGGCACACTGAGTCTCTTTGTCGTTGATAGGAAGACTGTACTCTTGATTTGCAAAAGTATAGATACCATCAGGAATACGATTTGGCCATGGAGCGAGGATCTTGCCCTGATAGCCCTCAGGAACAGACTCTGGCTTCCAAGGCATGACGATGTCATGACCTAAATACTTTAAGCTAGCAATTGCACCGCCGATGGTTACGATAGTCGCAGTGTAATCACCTGCCTGGAGTAAAACCGTCTTGCCGCTAAGATGCATAAATTCCACCTTGCTTTTGTCTGATTGAAAAGTCCAAAAGATCAATCACGAATACACTGCTTGTGACTAGGTCGTAAAACAAACTAGCTTAGAGAAAGCCTCTACAAGGCTCATCCATTAGTTGATCTTTATATATTGTTTGCAGCACACCATGTGGGCTGACAACACTCACCGGGATTGCTAAACAATTGTTGCACTATGATACATGATACAACAAACTTTGCATTCTTGATTGTAAAAGACCAAAAGATATAGCTAAATTGCGTGCTAACGCAAGTATCTAGCTAAAAAGCGATGACACCCTATCTTGTATCAAAGATGACAGCTCTAATATGTAATGAGCTATACGCCTAGGCTATACATAGCATAATTGCCTTGCTGCTAGTATAGCCTTAGAGATTTGCATCTACATACCTTCACTGCATCCTTTAGAGTACACATTCCTGCCCTTTCATATAACTTAGACGCGTGTTGCCTAAAGCGCTTGTAGCTACGTTGATGCGTGCAAAGATTGAGGCGAGGATAGCGCTGCAAGATATGCTGTATGCAGAAACTAAAAAGCCCTGGCAACTTGAGTTGCTAGGGCATTTTTAGGTCTATTACTTGCGCTTTTGAGAATTAGAGAGCGACTTTAGACCAGAATTTGCAACGAATACCTGACTTGCAGGATCGTTTCACTCATGAATAACAGTTAATGAGGAGAAGTTGTCATTCTCTAAAACTGCCATTACCTCGTCTTCATTGTCTAAGACAATCTGACGGCACTCTGGAGGTAAGTTAACATCATGTGGAGTGAGTCGTAACCACTGCAGGGTATAGAAGACTAAGGCACGACGACAAGTGTAAACCACAGTACCATTCTCTTCCATGCCGTAATCCATCTCAACAGCACGTCTAGCACGCTCAGGTAACTTAGGATTTGCGCATAATACGAGATCGATAAGAGTATTCCAATCACGATCATCACGACCAGAGGTACTTACTATTACGACACCGTTACCACCAGGAGCAGTGAAGCGATCTTCAGGTGCTTGGATGTCCGGTGCAGAACAAGTAAGCAGGCGTGATAGAACAAAATCACGGAATCCATGGCGATTGTAGCAGTAAGCACGTACGTGCCAACGGTTGCCATCGTAAGCAAGACCATGAGGAGCAATCAGGTGTGACTGATCACCATCAGAGCTAACGCTCATGTAGGTAACGTGCACAGCCATACGGCAACGAATTGCTTCAAGAATATTGAAGAGAATCTCAGGGTCGACACTACGGCGTGGAGGTACGAAGGTGGCAACACCTACATTTGGTACATAGCCAAAGAAATTGCGGGACTGAGGTAACTCACCACGGCACAGAGCAAGCAAATCAGCTAAGTAGCTTTGCGGATTAGATACCGTTGGGAACAGTGGCTTGAAGTCTTCAGTACGAACATAGTACTTAAGATGACGATTGTAGATAAGATTCTTACGTCTTGGAGTAGCTTTGCGAACTAACTCAAGGTAGCGAGCTAAATCTAAAGATGCCTGTGGTACAGAGATACCAAAGAAATCAACGAGGTCACTACGATTAACGCGTCCGTCTGAACTTAAACGAAAGTCAATAAACTCAAGGCGTCGTGCCTGGGTCCACTTAAAGGCAATTGCGGGTGGATCCATTGACTCTGTTTCAGACCCATTCGTGCTTGAATAGGAGTTTGCTGCCATACCTTGTCCCTTTCATAGTACTTGCTCATTTAAGCAGTATTAACTGATAGCTACTAATGTTGATAAAACGTAACACTAGCACCAAGCTCCTATCATCAAGCCAGCTTAAAATCGCAAATTGTCGCTGTGCTGTATGAACCACACAATGAACAACAGATCCTGCACATACGACATATGATTAAACAACGATTAAAGTGCGCATCGGCCAATATAAACAATCTTGCAGTATCATTCACACAAGGTGAGCGCAATAAGCCAAGCACTCATTGCAACAAGTCTTCTGGTGAACCTTAACCACACAAAAATCTACATCTAACTGTGCATACACTACCACAAACCCTTTGTCTTACTAGCTACAGGCTATAAGTTCAAAAGGTTTGCATATTCAGACTTTACCATTAAGGTAAAGCCAACAACAGATGGCAAACTAAGCTTATCTTGTGCTGTCCCAATCAGTGAATCAAGCTATTTCACTGCTCATTACTTTATGAAGTAACCTAGCGGAAACAACAAATATAAGTAAATGACAAAGGTCTCTTTAAAGGAGCATACATGTATAAGATCAGAGCACTAACTGCCTAACATGTATAAGCGTTGATTAAAGATGCCTCTGCATGAGCAAGCAAAGAAGTCTTAACTTAGTTGCATACCTAAAGCATTCAAATATTACTCTATATATAAGTAGTTGGGTATTACAGCCAATTCTTATGTCTAGAGCAAAACATGCATAAAATCATTCAGTGTTTAAAAAATGAAGTTCTAAGTTACTGAATGTGCATATATTGAGCTTAAGGGTTGTATCAGTTTTAGTAATGCCCTGTATGGCCCCAAAAGGCATGACAGAGGCTAGAACTCATGTGCTGCAACGAAAAAGAGTATAGCACCAATGTGCATATGGCATTCAATGCAAATGATGGTTAACTAAATATTTATGTACTTGTCACACTCAATTGTAGGTTTAGACAAGGTTTAAATCTTAACTAATTCGTTGAACAAGCTAGCATATGAGCTAACTTAGCTGATCCATACTAGTATACAACACCTTTAGTGAACTGTTTCACAATTCATTTTAACACTTATATAAATTATGTCAACTATAGTTGTGTAAGCATGTTTGGCATTATGTGCAATAATTTTATTTATTGGACTGATGAGTATCCTTATTTTTGATTTGTAGCATAAAGTTTTCTAAGAGTATCTAGGATTTAAACGCACTTACACAAAACTTAGATCAATGTTCAAGCCAATTAGCCTAGTTGATAGAGTTCAAATACTATATAACAGAACAATTGATATAGAGATAAAGTCTCACTTTTATCTCCCTATAAGTGAACTCATATTGCTGAAAAGCCAACTAATATCCTATTGAGGAGCTTAGTTATGTTTAGTAGACCATCATTTAGTCTCTTCCAAAGCACAAAATGCACAGTCATATTCCTTGTGCCCCAAATGATCTCGTTCAATTCGACATCCGCTATGCTGCCTATCCTATAGCCCTGACCTTTATTTTAAGATTGCTGCTCTAAAGATTTATCCGATTTAACTAATAGGCGTAATTCTCCGCCGATAACTCGAAGAGTTTAGGTGGCGATGTAAGTCTATTTATGAAAAAGGGCCTAGCAGCAGTGCTCCTAGACCCTCTTATGATGGCAACTTGTGCCTTATCAAATCTTTTAGCAGTGTTTCTTAGCTTAGATGTTCTAAGCATAAGGTGATCATGCCTGAGACAATGTCTTCACGCATATGATCGGTAACCTCGATCTTTGGCATTAATACGATTTCTGCCTCATTAGTCAGACGACGCTTAAGGCGATCAGCAAGAGCAGGCCCAGACTTAAGGCTCTCAGTATAGACGACGATCAGTGCAGGATTAAGCACGCAGGTGACTGCCTGCAGTGTACGTACTGCAAGATCATCAGCAGCATCTGGGTCAAGTGGCAAGATACCGATATTGTTATACATCGGGAAGTGCTTAACTTCACCAGCTAAGCCATCACGACCTCGGATCAAGGAGCCGTTATAACAGAAGGAGCACACAGGAGATCTACCTGGTACTAATGCTAAACCGCACACGAACTCGTATTGAGAGTGACGTTTAAAGGCTCCTAAAGTAGCAGCATTAATATCAGTTTCCAAAAAGACCGGTAGGTGGAAGCGATTTTTCATATGCTGCGCTAAACGACGTGACAGAGGATCACGACGTAGTGCTGAAGCCATACGGCCGCCAATCGACTCAGATGGCATGGAGATACCGATCATGGAGATCTTTGGGAAGCGCTCTAAGTAGTTCTCAATCGCTACTTTAAACTCATCAGTATGGACGGTCGCAAGTAACTCTTCACGGCGTTCAATACACTCACCAAACAGATCATGAATCGAGTAGCCCGCATAGTCGTGGCCGCCTCTCTTGTAACATGAAATGATGAGCACTAATTTATAGGCTGCATTAAAGTGATAAGTAGAGGCAGGTCTTCCTTTGAGGTTCTTAGTATTAGCACCTACTCTAACCTGTCCAGACTCAACAAGCTGATCGAGGAGCTTATTAACAGTAACTACAGATAAGCCGGTGAGCTTATTTAGCTTAGTTGCAGTTGATACCTGTTCTTTATGAAGAGTCCTGAGAACTGTCTCAAGATTCTTCTCACGGATATCATGGCTCATCAACAGTTGGTTGATATCTTTCACTAATGGCACCCTAAACTAAACAAGGATTAACACACTAACACTCAAGCTCTGCCTTTTGTAAGGTATCGCTTGCTCAAAATAAAGATAGCTACTTTTGACCTATCCAATGACGCTCGTAAAAGAGCTTTGTCCGCCATATAGTACAAAAAGGCCTCAAAATAGCAAACACATTTTTAACACAAAATGACTAATCGCCAAGTAAGTAAAAACACCGAAGCGCCCCTAATCACGAGCTCATACATGCTCAGTGATAGCAAAGCGGCATCTTATTGATTCTAGCATGAGACTAGCATGCAAGTCCTGAGGCCTATCTCAAGCTTTTGCCAATACACAGGCTCATGTCTCACTTTATAGCCCTCATGCGACTTAATCTCAATAATCCCCTGTGCTTATATCTTAAGCACGGCCACCTTGCCAGCCCATAAGGCAAAAGGCAGCGTATTAGCAACCAAGGCCACTAAACTTACAAATTTGATGGCTATTGCCCACCACACTCTCATTTATAGATGGCGAACAAAGATCTCACGCACCACGCCCCATGGCTAGTGCAGCAAGTACCTCGTTTATTAGCACGGCAGAATAACCCGATGTAAGCATCCATTAAGCATCTAGTTAGGAGGTGTGAGACAAGCAAGTTGAGACCGACTGCATACCAATGCTACGGGCTAAATGACTAAGCAGTTACGGGATGTGACGCCTTTATACGGTGCTACCTGTAGAGCTGTCAACGGCTTTGTAAGTGAAGGGCAGCAGTCTCTGCAGGGATTGTGTCTGTATGCTTGGGATGAGTGAAAAAGAGAGGACGAATGGCTGTATCTGATTTTTTGGAGGGCCAAAATAAAAAAGCGCCCTGTACTCAACTGGGTTCACAGTAATACAGGACGCGATCAAGACTTGTTCGGTGGCTATTACATCAATAATGAACTATGGCCACAATACTTAGTATAAGTATTTGCAAATTGTTATCATATACTCAAGCAAATTATCACTGATAAAGAGATTGTCTACGCTTTGATTATGTATCAAGATTTGCATATCTATGGGATTTTCAGCGCCTAGATATGCATTGAGCGCCATACTACATAGATAAAAAATTGTTGCGACTGCGAAAAGGCAAGACATTACTTGCCCACGAATAGCATATTTAAGCCATTTACAAACAAAAAGATCAGCCAATCTCTACCATAAAAGCGCACTGCAGCATAAGCAGCTTTCTGCAAACTTTGCAGTGTATGAAAAACGACAATCCCAAATAAGCTTTGCTATTCAATCAGCCGCATCAGCTCGGTCATTTGCATATTCTGACCAGATGCAACTACTTGCCTGTTTGCATATTCAGAGCAGATGCTGATGCTTGCGCTGGTGCTTGGCCATTTGTGGGGATAATGGTGGATGTCAAAGGTGCCCTATTTTTCACAAGGATCCTAAAGTACGGGCATTTGCCGTTGACACGTAGGTCTTTGCCGTCATCGCCTTTTCTAAACCTTACAATTTCAAATTGACTTGGATTGTATTTGTGCAAGAAAGTTATCGGCACTCCCATGAGTCCAGGGTAGTCTTTAGGAATATCCTTGGTCTTGTTTACGTTGATAGCGTCGCAATTATCGTATTTAGGATAGCAGCGCTCATTTCCTGAATAATGTTTAGTGAGATTGATATCATTGCGCCTTTAAGCTAAATCCAAGTTAGTAAGCCAGAGGCAGTTATTAGTGGAGATGATTTTTTGCCCGTTTGCATTAATATCAACCTCGCTACCATATTGCTCGTAGTGGTCAGGGACAATGAACCCAGAAATGCCACGACCAAGATTAACGCCAAGCCAGGCACGATCGCCTTGGATTAGCTCAAATATCTCTTTGTAAGTGATTGCGTTAATGTTGCCAATTACTAAAAAATCCTTTTGATATGCAACAAGTTGAGCTACAAACTCTCTGAAAAGTGAAAATGGTGGGTTAGTGACAACAATATCTGCCTGCTTAAGTAAGGCCAAACACTCTTCACTTCTAAAATCACCATCGCCTTTAAAGTAGCCTACTTTAGTCGTCTCTTCGCTACCTTCATAAACACAGTAATATGCTTGCCCTCTAGCAGGCTCACTAAAAAGACCCCTACTTTGTTCTTTGTAACACGAAGCTATTAGCTTGCGCAGCCCAAGCTTTCTAAAATTGTGCTTGAAGAACTTAAAGAAATTACTGTCTTTAGGATCATCGGTGTTGCAGTAAACAACCTTATCTACAAAGCAACCATCATAATGCTGCAATTCACGCTCTATATCGCAAAGTTGAGTATAGAACTCGTCGCTTTTAAGCCTCTTGGCTTTCTGTAGGTTCTTATTTGTTGCTTGTCTTGCCATACTCAACCTTTCATTTGATTCCTCAAATCCCTGCCAAGCATCTGCAACGATGTTTCAGCTATCTCAAGCATGATTTCAAACATTTGTTCCTTTGTACACCCCTTACCATTACCTTGTATATAAAATAGAAGCAGCCTGCAACATGATTGTTCTGTCTTCATGCTTAACAAACTTGTTTAACAGTGGTCGATACTGATTACCATGTCATAGACTGCTGAGGTTAGTCTATCTATTCTGTTAACAAGTCCTGAATCATTCTCTAAAGAAACAACCGTCCATCTGAGCGAGCTACATTAATAGATTCACTAAGCAACTTAGAGCCCGCCAAACTAAGCACAAACGTAAGATACCTGATCTGAGAGCAGCAACGAGGTAAGCCTGGCGTTACTGTATGACTTATACCACCAAGATCTTAAACTGCTAGATATAACTTTAAGGTCAACTAAAGGTTCTGAATCCATTAATGATGGTCATATACATAGCCCAGTAGAATGATTGGTGTTACTAAAGTCTGTACTGCTTCTATATATGTAGATGGACACTATCTGACCTTAGCTGCAGCTACTTTGGCATTGCGATTACCTACACAGGTACCATCTTATGAGCAATGCAGTCAGCTGATACATATATATGTATGTATGTATGTATATGCCTGTGAACGTGTTACCTGGCTGAAGTATTCAATAGATATTAAGCTTGTTGCTTGAAATAGCAACCTGCCTAGTTATAGATGGTGATGAGGCCTCACGCTATAAGATCGGCTGCCACACGCTATAGCATAGGCAGCCTCAACTATGTGCTAGCCTGGCATTGCATTATGGGCTTGGTAGGCCTCGTGACTTTGAGTTGATAATGAGTAGCTTTGCGTAATTTGCTTTGCACCATTGCGGGCGAAAAGAGAAGGTGCAGCGGTAATTGGCATGGAGTTTAATTTCATTGAGACATGTCAAATTGAAACTTCACTCCAGAATATGACCTAAAAAGCGCCCTTTTGATACTAGTTTTTCAAGTGAGACTCTTTGCAGTGTTTTTGCAGTAATCGGCACCTTGGATCCAAGATAATGCCCAACTTTGGCTAATCTACTAGGTTTAGCACCTATTAATTGATGCGGATGTGACTGCGTTTAAGAACCGATTTTCCATAAGCGTTACTTATATATCTTTTATTCTCAAATAGATACACGTGCTTATAAACAGCATGCACATCATCTTTTGAAAAATTTCACATCAATTTAGTGGCGATAGCTATTTATTAAAATCATTTAATTAAGTAGGTTTATTAAAGTTCTGAATGTCACAAGTTGTGATCTAGATTACATCATAGCCATCTAGCCTAATCCCAATTACCTATAGCTAACCTTTGTAGATAAGGGATTTATGCGCTTTTAGATCACCGATTTTATCTATGACATAATATTTATACTTATCATTTTTAGTGCAACCGCACTGCCATGGGCACCGTTTTGGCAATTTAGTGTGAAGATCATCACGTTTATAGTTATCCGACGCTAACCAAAATCAGAATTGGTACGTGGCTTTTTACGGTGTTGTTGACTATATTGTTTTTGAGTTTCGCAGGTGCTCTTGCGTGTAAGCTTTCTCTTATACATCAAGCACCTAAGTTAAGCTGTTTTGCTCCCTCTTTCGTGGAGACTGAAGGTGAGATAAGAACTCTTAATGGCGTAACTTGCGGATCTTTCCCGTTAGTTCATTTGCTTAAACGTTAGGATTGTCTTCTGACATCTCCTGAAGGTAAGCGGACTACGACGGCAGTCCTTGTCAAACTGTCTTAAGTGCCCCGTAACAAGGTTCGGAGCGGTTGTACACAGTCATTTCTTGCAGGTCTGTGTATGTATTAAGGCTAAAGGATATGCACTCAAGTCAAGTGCTCCTTGTATGCCTTTTATACCTGCTGTTTCGAGACAGTATCGCAAGATATTGTGCACTTGGCTTTTACTACTTAAAAAATGGCTAATACATCAGTTAAGTATTAACGGTTGATGTGTTGACACAAACGCCAAGAAAAGGCGTTTGCAAATAAAGCTTCAATCTTGATGCTTACTGAAAGTCCTCATATTAGAACATTCTTAATGCATCGCGTAGTAAAAGAAAAGTCGTATCCCTGTGCAGAAGTCATAAGTAAGTAGCTAAGGCTAAGAGAAAATTGATTTGATGCATATTAAAGGAGCCTACTTTGCTTCAGATTAGATTACACGGCCGTGGCGGTCAGGGCGTAGTTACCGCAGCCGAAATGCTGTCACTCTCAGCATTCTTAGAAGGCCACTGTGCACAAGCTTTCCCAAGCTTCGGTTCCGAGCGTACAGGCGCTCCAGTTGTTGCATATGCTCGTATTGATCAAAAAGAGATCAGAACTCACGAGCCAATTTTATGTCCTGATGCTGTAGTTGTTCAGGATCGTACTTTATTAACCGCTTTAGACGTATTCGCTGGTTTATCTGATAATGGCTACGCCATCATCAACACCAACGAGTCCCCAGAGGAAATCGTTCCAGAGCTGGTTAAGCGTTTACCAGCTGGTCACGTTTACACTGTACCAGCAACTGACTTTGCTATGCAGAAGATTGGTCGTCCACTTCCAGGTGCACCAATGATCGCCGCTTTAGCAGCTGTTACCGGCATCTTCAAGCTCGAGTCAGTACAGAAGTCATTCCAAACCCGCTATCCAGGCAAGGTCGGTGATGCTAACGCTGAGACCGCTGCTTTAGCTTACGAATTTATTAGCAACATCAAGAACGGAGGCGCAAATGCTTAAGCAAATCGAAGGTTCTCTTGGTATCGCTGAGGCCGTTGCCCTTTGCCGTCCTGGTGCTGTATGTGCTTACCCAATTTCCCCACAAACTCACATCGTTGAGAACGTAGGTAAGCTCGTAAAGGAAGGCAAGCTCAAGGAGTGCGAGTTCATTAACTGTGAATCCGAGTTCTCCGCTATGTCTATCTCCATCGGTGCTGCAGCCGGTGGTGTTCGTACCTACACTGCTACTGCCTCTCAGGGTCTCCTGTTCATGGCAGAAGGCGTATACAACGCATCAGGTTTAGGTCTTCCTATGGTTATGACCGTAGCATCCCGTGCTATCGGTGCTCCTATTAACATTTGGAACGACCACTCTGACTCCCTGTCACAGCGTGACTCTGGCTGGTTACAGTTATTCTGTGAGTCCAACCAGGACGCAGTTGACACCCACATCATGGCTTTCAAGATCGCTGAAGAAGTTGGTCTTCCAGTCATGGTTCTGATGGATGGCTACGTATTAACCCACGCTTTTGAGCGTATGGACATTCCATCACAAGAGCAGATCGATTCATTCTTACCTGAGTACAACCCTAAGGAGTTCTTAGATCCTAAGCAGCCTATTTCTATGGGTGCTATGGTTGGCCCAGAGGCATTTACTGAGGTTAAGATTTTACAGCAGCGCAAGATGGCTAAGGCTATTGGCGTTATCGAGAAGGTTACCGAAGAGTACCGTAAGCTCACCGGTCGCAACTCTGGCGGCTTAGTTGAGTGCTACAACTGCGACAATGCTGACGTTAAGATCGTTATCGCTGGTTCTTCAGTTGGTACTGCTAAGGACGAAGTTGATCGTCTCAATGAGCAGGGCTACAAGGTTGGCATTATCTCATTAAAGGCCTACCGTCCATTCCCATACGAGGCAATGAAGGCAGCTATCGGCGACTGCAAGAACGTTGTTGTTCTTGAGCGTGCATTCTCCATCGGTGCTCGTGGCATTATCGGCCCAGAGGTTGAGCGCTCCATGTACGGCACTGACTGCAAGATCCGTTCTGTAGTAGCTGGCTTAGGTGGTCGTGCAATCTTAGGTTCAACCATCAAGAACATCGCTGATCTGGCTCTTCAGGGCAAGTTAGTTGAGGAATTAACCTTCGTTGATGCTCAACCTAATGTCCTCAACAACTACTTAAAGGATGCCGAGGGTGTTTCTTTTGCAGACGGCCCTATCGCTGAGAGCGACATCATTAAGTCTGTACGCTAGTTCTGGAGATCGCAATGTTAGACAAGATTCATTTCTACCAGACCGGTTCCAACACCGTAGGTAACCGTCTTTTAAACCCATCCATGCGCGCTGTTCAGGCCGAGGTGGATCGTCCTAACACCTTAACCTCTGGCCACCGTGCTTGCCAGGGTTGCGGTGAAGCTTTAGGTGCTCGTACCGCTATCGACGCTGCAATGCGTGCAACCAACGGCAACTTAGCTGTATGTAATGCTACTGGCTGTCTTGAGGTTTTCTCTACTCCATATCCTGAATCAGCATGGCGTTTACCATGGATCCACTCCTTATTCGGTAACGCAGCTGCTGTAGGTACTGGTATGGCTGCCGCTGCTAAGGTTCGTGCCTTAAAGTATGGTGGCAAAGAGACCCGTATTATCGCCCAGGGTGGTGACGGTGGTACCACCGATATCGGTTTTGGTCCACTCTCTGGTATGTTTGAGCGTAACGATGACGTTTTATACATCTGCTACGACAACCAGGCATACATGAACACCGGTGTACAGCGTTCATCTGCTACCCCTCCATCAGCTCGTACTGCAACCACTCAGTTAGTTGGTGATCACCCAGGTTCTGAT
This sequence comes from Anaerobiospirillum succiniciproducens DSM 6400, assembly GCF_000482845.1. Lineage (GTDB taxonomy): Bacteria > Pseudomonadota > Gammaproteobacteria > Enterobacterales > Succinivibrionaceae > Anaerobiospirillum > Anaerobiospirillum succiniciproducens. The sequence goes on along the minus strand of NZ_AXWV01000006.1, from coordinate 7,201 downwards.
TGGGGTAAGGGTAAGAACGTTCCACTGATTGCTATGGCTCACGGTATTCCTTACGTAGCCACCGCAACCGTAGCTGATCTTCGTGACCTTGAGTACAAGGTTGAGAAGGCAATGAGCTACCGTGGTGCTCGTTACATCCAGATTTTCGTTCCATGCCCATTAGGCTGGGGTAGCGCATCATCAAGCACTGTAACTGTTGCTCGTTTAGCTGTTGAGACTGGCTTCTACCCAGTATTCGAGGCTGAGTACGGTAAGGTAACTTCTGTACACAAGATCAAAGAGAAGCAGCCAATCATCAACTTCCTCAAGTTACAGCGCCGCTATGCTCACTTAACCGGCAAGAAGGCCGATCCTAAGGTACTCGAGGCTCTCGAGAAGATGTGCGAAGAGAACATTCGCCAGTACGACATGATGGGCGATTCCGTCCCTGAGACCGTACCAACCGCCATTCAGGCTTACGAGCGTCAAGAGTTAGTCTAAGGAGCCGTTCAAAATGATGAAAAAACCATTCGCCACAACCCTTGATCCTGCTTCATCCTTAAGCAATCACACCGGTTCATGGCGTACATTACGTCCAGTTAACGTATTCAAGCTCCCACCTTGCAACAAGCAGTGCCCAGCTGGTGAGAACATCCAGCAGTGGCTCTACTACGCATCAGAGGGTGACTATGAGCACGCATGGCGCGTTTTAGTTGAGCAAAACCCACTCCCAGCATGTATGGGTCGTGTTTGCTACCACACCTGCGAAGGCAAGTGCAACCGTGGCTTCTTAGATGAGTCCGTAGGTATCAACTCTGTTGAGCGCTTCTTAGGTGACTACGCTTTAGCTCACAACTTAGCTTTCAAGAAGCCAGCTCGTGAGACCGGCAAGCGTGTATTAGTTATCGGTTCAGGCCCTGCTGGTCTGTCCGCTGCTTACCACTTACGTCGTTTTGGCCACACTGTTCACATCGTTGAAATGGCTAAGATGGCTGGCGGTATGATGCGTTACGGTATCCCTGTATACCGTCTGCCACGTGAGATCTTAGACGCTGAAGTACAGCGCATTCTCGACATGGGCGTAACCATCGAGTACGGCCGTAAGATCGAAAATGTTCTTGCTGAGAAGGAAAACGGCAAGTACGACGCAGTTATCATGGGCATGGGTGCTTCATTATCTTCAAATGTTGACATCCCATCTGGTGATACTACCCGTATTCTTACCGCTTTAGACGTTTTAGAGAAGGTTTCTACCGATGGCGACATTCAGATCGGCCGTAAGGTAGCAGTTTACGGTGGTGGTAACACCGCTGTTGACGTAGCTCGTTCTTTACGTCGTTTAGGCGCAGAGCCAATCATCGTTTACCGTCGTAACCGCGATAAGATGCCAGCTAACGAAGAAGAAATGGATGGCGCTATCGAGGAAGGTATTGAGGTTAAGTGGTTATCCACCATCGATCAGGCTCAAGGCGAGACCTTAAAGATCGAGAAGATGGCACTTGACGAGAAGGGCAACCCACAGCCAACTGGCGAGTACGAGGACATGCCTGCTGACTCCGTAGTTTTAGCTATCGGTCAGAACGTTGATTTATCTCCTTTACAGGCTATTCCAGGCTTAGAGTTACAGAAGGACGCTGTTACCGTTAACACCACTACCTTCGAGACTACCGTATCTGGTATCTTCGCAGCTGGTGACATGGTTCCAGGTGACCGTACCGTAACTGCCGCTATCGGCATGGGCAAGCATGCAGCTCGCGGTGTTCACGGCTTCTTATCTGGCCGTCCATACGTAAAGGCAGAGAAGCACGAGGATGCACGTTGGGAAGACATGCACCCATTCTACTACTCCGATGCTCCTAAGAAGATTCGTCCTCAGCTCGAGCTTGCTCGTCGTACCTCAACCTTCGACGAAGTTCAGCACGGTTTAACCGAAGAGAACGCAGTTTTCGAGGCTCGTCGTTGCTTATCATGCGGTAACTGCATGGAGTGCGACAACTGCTACGGCGTATGCCCTGACAACGCTGTTATCAAGTTAGGCCCAGGCAAGGGTTATGAGTTCAACTACGACTACTGTAAGGGTTGTGGTGTTTGTGCTCAGGAGTGTCCTTGCGGTCACATTAAGATGGTTCCAGAGAAGATCTAGTCTCTTTGTCCCATCTAGTGGTTCAGGCGGGGACGCCTGCCTGAATCCAACACTAAATTCTAATCTGAAGGGGTTTCTCCCTTATCTCAAGCGGGCTCAAGCCCGCTTTTTTATTGCCGCTCACCAACTAGCACGAAAATCTACAAGAACAGTGCGTTTCCCTTAATTAAACCCTAAAAGATTATTCCCCAAGCTTTCAAGCGATCAATCCTCACAGTTCCTGGTATAAACCCTCCTATATATCAAGCGATGTGCTATGCTAACTTCAGTATCATTGCACGCAGCAGTAGAAAGCAAGCTTTTGCTTGCACAATCAAGCTTATCTTGGCTTAGCTTAGCTTAGCTTCTGTCTCTTGCTGTAAAAAGGAATTATCATGAGCAACCGCAGCTATTTATACGTTAAAACTCCAGATAGTGAGGGGTTTGAGGGCCTTTCTGAGTGGGCCTATGAAATCCCTCTTAGCCACATCCTCATGGTTAGTGGCAACTGCACTAAAGTTAAATCCCATATCTGGGAAAGTGACGATCCTCTAGCCTTATGTGGTGACTTTGATGCAGGCTACAAGAACTTCTTTGAGTTTTTAGATAACTGCCATCAGCAAGGTGTCTTATCTGACGAGACTTTCAACCAATTATCTAACGACAGCCACGAGTTCTTAGACAAGTACTTAGGCAAAAATGCCAAGGTCTTTCTTGAGGTAGTCGAGATCTTTGAGATGGATGATCCTGACGACTTTGAGGACTTTGATGAGTCTCAGTATGAAGATGAGGAAACTGCATTTTTCATCTACATGCTCGATGATCTTCACAAAAACAATGTGTTAAATAAGACCTACCTCAAAGACAGTCTCAATCAGCTTAAGAACTTCAAAGAGCAAGGCCAAGACGACGCTATTGATGAGGCTCTAGGCATCGAGTGGGATGACGTGCTCTTTTACGAATAGTGCTATCTGACTAAAACCCCAATCAGCTAACGCCGCACTACCACATCCACTACCGCCTAGTGATAAGTGCTCATTACCGTGCCATAACCCCTACCCTGGCACGGTACTCTAAACAATATAGCCGCCACGCAATGCATTGACCCATGCCAACCGCTGCAGCCTCATAGCCCTATCCGCAGCGAGTGCAGTCCCTCTCCTGCATCCCTCTTTTATGCGCAATAACACTCCAAAAGCTTATTGCCCTATCCCATGATCCTTGTCATTTACTTCGCTACAGCATTATGCCTTTACAGCGGCATAGCTTTTCAATAGCTTAGGGTTATGAGCGCAAACATGGTGGAGCAGCTTGCTACAGCAAGCTAGCGCTAGCACCTCTAAACAGCCTGTGGCTAAACAATGACACAACTAGCGCACTTCTATAAGAAAGACGATTCCATCACGATGATCTCATGCCTACAATGTGTGCGCGGCATTTTTATGGAGCTAAAGTAAAAACAGCAGTCGAATGACTGCTGCTTTTAAGGATTTTGCGGTGCTTATGCTTATGCTTAAGCTAAAGCTTATTAACGGCGGTGATCGCAGGTTGGATCGCCTGAGCCGTTGTAGAAAGCATCGAGCTGATCTTGGGTAAACTTCTTACCACATGCACACTTGCCTTCAAATGGCTTGCCGTTCTCATCATAGTAGACGATGAACTTGAGGTGGCCTGCTAAGCTGTAGTGACGCTCTTCACCGACACGTACACCAGCCTTGAAGTTTGACTCCATGTGAATCACACCACTCTCATAGTAAGTCTTAGCAATGCCTTCCCAGAAGCCGTTTACAGCGTTACCTTCAGTTTCGACATTACCATTGTCGTAATAAGTACGCTCTAAGCCCTCTGGCTCACCGTGGTTATAGAAAGCCTCATGCTTCATTAAGCCACGCTTCTCATCATCACCCATGAACACAATCTTACGATCGCCGTTCTCATCTTTTGGCTTGATGATAGAAACACCTGAAGTCTCTAAAACCTTTTGGGTTGCCTTAGCACCCTCACTCTCTGGCTCAGTGCTAGTGTCTAAAGAGTAGTACTCACGATCCCAGCCATTCTTCTTGCCATCGGAGAAAGTAGTCTCTGACTCAATGTAGCCATTCTCGTAATACATCTTACGAGTGCCGTTGAGTTCACCATCTTGGTAGAAAGCTACACGCTGAATCTTGCCAGAAATGTAGAACCACTTCTCAACACCATGCTTAACACCGTTTTGGAATGGTGTCTCATGGTTGAGCTGGCCATCTGAATAATAAGAACGAGCTACACCGTGAATAATGTTATGCACATAAGGTGTCTCATTCATGATGGCACCTTGAGAGGTGAAGGTAGAGCTAATGCCGTGACGATCACCGTGCTCGTATTGATTTACATTCTTAATGGTGCCGTTTGGATAGAACTCACGCTGAGTACCATCGATGATGTCATCGGTGTAGTATGACTCTCGACGGATAGCATTACCCTGCTCAAAGTACTCAGTGTCAGCACCCTGCTTTTTAGAAAGACGATAGCTAGTAGTGCGGCGAATACCACCGTCTTCAAAGTACTGCTTCTCAACACCCTCTTTATAGCCTTTTACCCAAGGTGTTTCGATTTGAACATTACCGTTGGCAAAAAACACACGCTCGCGTCCGTGACGAATACCATCAACTAATGGCGTCTCAGAGCGGATCATGCCATTTTCAAAGTAACTGCGCTCGGTAGTATGCTTCTTGACTCCATTTTGAGCAGCCGCTGCATTAGGATCTGCCTTTGCTGCAGGCGAGCTTTGGGCTGCAGGTGCATTGAAAAACACCTTAGCCAAAGCTTCGACAGTAGACATACCTGTGGATGCAGCTTGCTGTGGAGCTGCAGGCCTACCCATGTCATTGGCAGGTTTGTCTTGCTTAGCTGGTCTATCACCCGGCATTAAGTGAGTGAGCTTTGGACCAGCGGCCAGCATTAGCTTTACGTTTGGATCTTGCTTGGCCTTTCTGAACTCTTGGTTAGTGTTCCGCACTTTCAGACATGCCCCTAAAAAGTTTCTCTAATAAGAGAAAGTAAACCAATAGCAATTACACATGACAGCACCTGGCTATAAAGGTGTTGCATATGCCCCGAGCTACGAGCATCACAAAGCTAAGCAAAAGCACCTTGTTGCCACCACCACTGGCCGTTTTGTACAGCTATGGCAAGAAAAGGCACTGAAGTTACGGACAAATCAACTAACAGTACTTTTCGTGAACTACAAGGATTAACTCTTAATGACTATCTCTGTGCATGCCTAGTCAATAGAGATCATGCATAGCAAACGCTATACAAATCCCTAATGTTGAGTCAATTTATAAACCTATTCTTGAGTTAAAACATCCTCAAGAAAGATCGCTTTAACAGTAATCTTGCTCAAAAGACTACATTGCATCAAAGCCGTCGTTTTGATGAGGTGCTATAAGATCACACACCTAAGCCATCTAGATTTACTCTTATGCCATAAGCTTTAGCATAAAAGCACTAAAAAGTGCCATGGATAAAGCCTACACAAAAGAGATTCCATTAAGGCTACTTAATGGGTCGAGATAGCGACTAAAACAAAACAACACTTTGCTCTAAGCAAAGATCGTGCATACTTTAAAAAGCAGTATGTGATTCTGTTGTGATTACACTAAAAAAGACATTTCATCAGTCATAACCACACACATATCAAAGTCTAATATTACTTACTTTTAAGAATATTTCACGATCGATCCTCAACCGCTTAGCAATTTTGAGTACGTCATCACCAAACTAGCGAGTAAAACCTTACAGTTTCTCTCAATTAGCAAAGTATCTTAGGTAAGTACACTGCTTATCTTTCATCAAATATCGCCGCGCAATTGACTAGCCATTTGGCCTGTAAAAAGAACTACTGACCAAACTTAGGTACCCTGCTCGCTAAGATACCAATAAAGCCCATAAGTACATGCCAGTACAAAACCTAAAAACATCTATCAAAACCACGTAAGAGCGCTAACACGAACCAAAGGCGTGTATGCAGATACCTTAATAGTCTGACGCTGTTTAGCATATGCTATGAGCTAAGGCCGCATATTCTACCCTAAAGTTATTAAGTTTTGATGCATATACGGTAAAACTTGGCTGTATCTGCACTTATATGGCCTCAAGGATATCTTTAGCCTCAGAGTTCTTTGCATAGAGCCCAACATATACACTTCCTAGCTGCTCAGAAAAATAAACATGTTGCTCACACTTAATGACGTCAAGTTGATTAAAGGCACTCTGTCTTTTGCTATTTTTAGACTATAAAAACGTGGATCGTTTCTTACTGCACACATGTTAAGTATGATTGGCAAGATATTCGCAATTTAAAACTTGACTCGCTTCACTTTGTCAGATGATCGATTTCTTATAATCTGAGCAAGTGTCATATACTCAAATCATAGTTTAGAACCCTATTTTCATTGCCAAAGACAAACTACTCCCTGTCTTTTGCACTTAGCGCCTAATGAGGCTAAGGACGTGACTATGCTAAAACTGTCAGTAAGGGAATTTACAAGAAAACTTACACTCCCATTACTTGGATTAGTTATGGCTGCAGTTACACTAACCTTCCCTGCAACTGCATCTGCTGAAGTTTTCAAAACTCACTTCTTTACCGTAGATTTAGGCAACACCTGGCATGTACAAGGAAGACCTCAGAACATGCCGCACTCAGTTAACGTCAACTTCGTTAATCCTGGTGTGCAATCTAGCGTTAATATCGTCGTAGGCTCTGGTCAGATTCACCCAACTAAGTTACTTACTGACTTACAAAGAACCTTAGTAGCTCAGCATGCTAAAGTTAATCCAATTGAGAGACAAGGCGACCTGCTCTACTTTGAGTTCATACTCAACGGCATCAAGGGTTACTCATGCGCCGGTACCAATGGCAAAGATGTTTCTAGCATCACCATCTTAGGCAAGCCTGAAGTAGCCTTTAGAATGCTCCACACCCTCAAGGCAAAGGATAAGAAACTCTTTCCACCTCTTAACGCAACTTGAGGAGATGAATTTGATATAATTTTCTAGAAGTAGGAAATTAGGAGTCCCCATGTCCCAGTCAAAGAGTTATGTAGCCAAAGAAAA